>CAJUBC010000026.1 GCA_910584545.1 uncultured Muribaculaceae bacterium
ATACCTTTCCCCAATCAACGAGTTCGCCGTTGGTTTCGCCGTCAATGGCAGAGATCTTACGCAGCATCTCGCGGTTCTGTTCTGTGGGAGTCTCTGCTACCATCTTGATAATGCCCAGCTGTTTGAGCATCGCGCCGCGGAGAGCAGATGAATCTGTAGTGCCGTGGTCCTGCATAGGTGTGGCTCTGTATTCGTCCACCATTTTCTGCAGCGCTTCAATACGCTCCTCGTTATCGCGCTCGCGCTGACGTCGGACTCTGATAATCCATGTACTGCAGCCGAGTATTATAAGTGCGAAAATACTTACAACAAGGATGATTACTGTCTTCTGTCGGCTTTCAGCCTTGAGGGCCAATGCTCTGTTCTGCTGATTCAGGGCACCTCTCTCCGATTCCCATTGCGAGGCTTTCATACGGTTGAAACGCTCGGTCTGTCGGTTGTTGAGGCCCGTAATCTGTATCAACTTTACGCGTCCGGTTCGCTTTAAGTCTACCATTGCATGGAGCATATTGCTGTAGCTGCGGAAGTAGGGATCGTCATCGCCTCTCATTTTGTCGGCAAGACTGTCGGCGATTGCAATATGGCTGACCGCACTGCTCACATCTCCACGGTTCAAAGCATTCAAAGCGTATTGGAAATGAAGCAAGTCGGCGCCCCCGTTCTCAGGTCCGGCCTTTCTGAATATTTCGCCGATAAGACTGTCGCTTTCATCCTCACGCCCCGCTTCACTGAGAAGTTGAGCGCGTTCGACTGTAAATTGAAACTCCCAGTCGCCCAACTTGTGTCTGCGGGCATAGTCGATAAGTTCTGTCTCAATATTTAAAGCAGAGTCTACCATGCCGGCATATAGGTATCCTCCCATAAGCATATACTTCGCTTCAATCCGGCGGAGGCTGTCAGTCTCCAACTGATAAAGCCTTTTTGCAAGCGGAATAATCTGTTGTCCCTGATACTCAGACGCTCCGAGTAAGACACGGATTCGAAGTGTCTGTGCCATCAACGAGTCCGGCACATCATGCAACTCTGCAAGAGAGTCAAGCATGGCGATGGAGCCTGGGGTGTCCCCGACCCAGAATTTGTACCATGCAAGTGCCAAACCGCTGCGCATATCTTTCACAATGTCTTTACCTCGATAATAATTGTGGGCGAAGGAAATCAACGAGTCCGCGATCATGGATCGGTTGGCCTTCAGGTGACTGTAAGCCATGAGATAATGAAACTTTGCCTTTAAGGAGTCAACCTTGAGGTCGGACGGATCTATCCCCTCCAGAATAGCCAATGCGCTGTCCGGATTGCTCTCCATCAGTTGCTCGGCCTGACTGATTTCATTGTCTCGCCTTGAACCCGACTTCGAGCACGAAGCGAGTATGACAATGACTAAAAACAGGTAAGTAAGTTTGCTCATGATTTTACCTTCTTGTAGTTGATCCAATTACAAAATTACAAAAATAATCTTATACGGAGGGCATAATATGTCCTATAATCGGCTGGTCAATCCAGCTGCCCGACAAGCTTTATGGCCGCCGTTGCCGTGTCGATGAGGGCTTTGTCGGGCAATGCTGTGGCTCTTCCGTTTGTCTGCCCGTTTGACTCGCAAAGTGATTTTGAAATGTTCTCCGTCAAGGACAATGACGGTGATGGCTCAACATGGTTCTACGATGCATCGGCCGGAAACGTTACTTCCGGAGGTGCGTGGGGTACTCCCGATGACTGGTTGTTGTTCCCTGAACTCACGCTGCAGGGAGGACGCGAGTCCTCGACATCATAAGCCGTATTTCGTTGTCCTCCCTCCCGGTTTTGCCCGAATGAAATTTTTTAGCTAAATTTGCTGACAGCCCTCTGATATGTTGTCAAGGGGTAAAATTAAATCGGGACAACTATGGGAGTCAAGATACAGTTTTCTCAGTCATATTATTGGCTGAATTCATGGATTTTAGCTAACGTAATACAACTCGCCACGCAGGAATTCTGCGACCGGTTCGTCGATTACCGCATGGACCCGGCTCGTCTCCTCTATGACCAGATGGTGATGGCGGCCAACGCGTTGCTATTGCTCTGCGTGAGGGAGAACAGGATGCTGCAGGCTCAGATCGAGAGTCAGCTCGAGGCCTTCAGGCTGGCCGGCGGTTTCACAGAGAACATGACCGTTGAGCGGTTGGAGGCGCGGAAGTCGCAGGCAGCGGGTGCCGGGGCACCGGCTTGCCCAAAGTGCGGTAAGCTGATGCTGAGGCGCATGCAGCGGAAAGGGCAGATGCAGGGGCGCGAGTTCTGGGGTTGCAGCGACTATCCGCGCTGCAACGGCATCCGCCCGATCGAGAAAAAGCAAGATAATCCCGATTAATCAGGATAAATCGAGAGGAATCAGGATTAATCAGGTTGCATCGGGATTAATCCTGATTAATCAGGAAAAGCAAAACGAACTACTCTATGCGGATCAGCGATAGATATGGCTGGCTGCCGGTGGCTGCGGTTGCCGGTCGGGTTAACGAGAGCCTTGCGGCGAAGCCGCGACTGGTGGTGACTGCGCCGCCGGGCGCCGGTAAGTCCACGCTCTTGCCTCTCGCCATGCTCGAGGAGATTCCCGAGGGGAAGATCCTGATGCTCGAGCCGAGGCGCATCGCCGCGCGACAGGTGGCGGAGCGCATGGCGTCGATGCTCGGAGAGTCGTGCGGAGAGACAGTGGGTTACCGCGTCCGTTTCGAGTCGCGCGTGTCGGCGCGGACGCGCATCGAAGTATTGACCGAGGGTATCCTGGAGCGGATGCTCGTCATGGATCCGACTCTCGACGGCGTGGCGGCTGTGATCTTCGATGAGTTCCATGAGCGGAGTCTCGCTTCCGACACGGCCCTCGCCCTCACGATGGAGGCGCAGGACGTGATCCGTCCCGACCTGCGCATCGTCATCATGTCGGCCACCATCGATGCCGGGGAACTCTGCCGTCGCATCGGTGCCCCGCACGTGGACAGTCCCGGCCGCATGCATGAGGTAGAGCTTATCTACGGCGAGGACTTCGACCCCCGCGAATGCGCGGTGGTTACAGCGCGGGCTGTAACCACCGCCCACCGTGAGCAGCAGGGCGATATCCTTACATTCCTGCCCGGGCAGGGGGAGATAGCCCGCTGCGCCGAACTGTTGGGCGAGTCGTTGCCCGACACCGACATCGTGCCCCTTTACGGCATGCTGTCCTCCGAACTGCAGCGCAAGGCGCTGATGCCCTCCGCCACAGGCCGTCGCCGTGTGGTACTCGCCACACCGGTTGCCGAGACATCGCTGACCATCGAGGGAGTGAGCTGCGTGGTCGATTCCGGACTATGCCGCACGATGCGCTTCGAGCCCTCGAGCGGGCTGAGCCATCTTGTCACCGTACCCGTGTCGCTCGACATGGCGAACCAGCGCGCCGGCCGCGCGGGCCGTCTCGGCCCCGGGGTATGTTACCGCCTCTGGTCGCGTGCCGCAGAGCACCGTATGCGCGAGACCCGCGAACCTGAGATAATGTCGGCAGACCTCGCGCCCGTGCATCTCGGTATCGCCTCATGGGGCGAGAGAGACCCGCAGCGGCTCCCTTGGGTCACACCTCCACCGGCCGGCCACTGGGTACACGCCGCGGCATTGCTTCGCGGTCTTGAGGCGATTGACTCCAAAGGAGACGTCACGACTGTCGGCAAACGACTGTCGGCACTTCCCTGCCATCCGCGCATAGCGCGTATGCTCGTCGACGCGGCCGACACCAATGATGCCGCGCTCGGTTGCGATATCGCCGCGATTCTCGAAGAGAAAGACCCGATAGCCGACCAGGAAGATGCCGACATCTGCACCCGCATCGACATATTGCGCCGGCAGCGGCGCGGCAAACCCTCCGGTCGATGGCGGCGCATCGCCGACATCGCGGAGCAATACCGCCGTCTTGTGCGTTGCCGCGAGAACAATGCCCCGTGCGACCGTCTTACAGCCGGGCGCCTCATATCCTCGGCATATCCCGAGCGGATCGCCATGCGCGCCGTGGATGGCCGCTACCGCATGGCCGGCGGAGAGTATGTGGCCCTCGCTGTCGACGATCCCTTGAGCCGCCACGAGCTGTTGGCGGTGGCGTCCGCCTCCAAGAGGATATTCCTCGCCGCTCCCGTCGACAGGGAATATGTGTCGGCGAAAGGACATTGGGTAGTTAACGCCGAGTGGGACAACCGCAACGGACGGACGGTGGCCCGCAAGGAACTGCGTGTCGGAACCCTGGTGATAGATTCCCGACAGCTCGAAGAGGGGAGGAGGGAAGCGGTGTCGCAGGCGATATGCGCAGCCGCACCTAAATACGGGACCACGATGTTCGATTTCAACGACGACGTGAAGAGGCTTCAGATCCGCATCGCTACTGTGGCCGACTGGCATCCGGAACTCATATTGCCTCAGGTGGATTCCGAGACATTGCTCGCCTCAGCCTCCGAATGGTTGCCCCTGTATATAGGAAACGGTTCTACGGTTCAGGAGCTGCGCAAGATCGATATATGCGCCGTGATATGGGGGAGAGTGGGATATGAGAATCAGCAGATTGTGGAACGGTTGGCACCGTCGCACCTGCGTCTGCCCGGAGGCCGCAATGCGCGCATCGACTATCGCCGGGGCGCGGATGCTCCTGTGGTACGCGCTCGACTTCAGGACTGTTTCGGACTGAAGGAGACACCACGTCTTGACGACGGCCGCCGTCCTGTGCTGATGGAACTGCTGTCGCCCGGTTTCAAGCCAGTGCAGCTCACGCAGGACATGGAAGGATTCTGGCGCACCACCTATTTCGAGGTCCGAAAGGAACTGCGCCGCCGCTATCCGAAACACGCGTGGCCGGAGACTGTATAACGTTATGCCACGGCATGGCCGAGCCAGGCGGCCGCTATTCCGGTCAGAAGGCTCGCAGCTGCATAGATGAGCAGGACAGGCAGGTTCCCACCCTGAAAGAGAATCAGGTTTTCGTGTGAAAATGTGGAGAATGTGGTAAGACCTCCGCAGAAACCGGTGGTCAGCAGCAGCTTCGTGCCGGGCGACATCTCCACGCCGTTAGCTATCAGTCCATAGATGAGGCCTATGATGAAACACCCGATTATGTTGACGGCGAATGTCCCCCAGGGGAATATCGCTGCATATCCCGGAGCCGAGTCCGTAAGCCTGTCGACCAGACCCGAAAGAAGATAGCGGCACACCCCGCCGAGACCGCTGCCGATAAACACTGCAATCACTGTCTTAACCATGCTGCAAATTTAGTCAAATTATTCGAGGATTGGTTGTGTATGTGGCAAAAAAAGAGTAATTTTGTTCCACCAATGAAAACTACAGTTATTTCAATGGGAGCATTGTTGCTGCTCCTTGCCTCCTGCGGGGGGAAGAAAGATAAGGAGGGAGAGTACCCAGCGGCATTCGCCACGATGGGTGACACCGCCCGGACTGCGTGGATGATGGAGCATGTTCCGGCCGACTCCCTCGCACGGTTCATTATCGACGCTTCTATAGGCAAGGTGGAGGGCGCGAAGATCGACACTCTCGCCATAGCAACCAATTATGCGTTCGAACACCTCAAGGGAGAAGACCTTGACAAGTTCAGCATCGCCTACGACAGCTATGTGGAGTCGCTTCCGCTCGCCGACAAGATGCGCGTCTACGCACAGGCCGGTACCGAGGACCCGCAGGGGCTCGGCTACCGACTCGGACTTGAATATATGTCCAATATCCGCGACCATAAGAAGACCGCCGACGAAGTGGAGCGCGAGCTCGTGGAGTTCCGCAAGGCCTGCGGATCAGATACAGCTACTTACCGCCGCTTTCTCGTAGGTTTCAAGACAGTGCTTAAGGTAGACAAGGGCGTGGACGTTCCCGCCGACATCTACAACAGATTCATCAATTACAACTAAAATGAAACAGTCGTTTTCCGATTATAGCGCACAGATAGAGAAATATCTGCGCGACATGACATATCCTTCAGGAGATCTCGAGAGCCTCTACGGCCCGATCGCCTACGGCATGACCGCAGGGGGCAAACGCTTGCGCCCGGCGTTGCTGATGATGACCGCCGATGCGTTCGGCGATGCCTGCGAGGCTGCGCTGCGCCCTGCCGCCGGCATGGAGATGTTCCATAATTTCACGCTTCTTCATGACGACGTGATGGACGACAGCGACACCCGCCGCGGCCGTCCTACGGTCCACGCGCGTTGGGATGTCAACACCGCCATTCTCTCCGGCGACACCATGCTGACGCTCGCCACGGAAATGGTGGCCGATGTTCGCGACGCGATCCTCCGTCCCGTGCTCAACGCCTTCAATACGATGGCGCTCCGCGTCTATGAAGGTCAGCGTCTCGACATGGACTTCGAGAAGAGCGACAACGTCTCCATCGACGACTATATCCGCATGATCTCGTTCAAGACAGGAGCCCTGCTCGCGGCATCCGCCAGGATCGGAGCCCTGATCGGCGGAGCTTCGGAGGCCGATGCCGAGAAGATGGCCGAGTATGGAATGATGCTCGGAATCGCGTTCCAGATCCAGGATGACTGGCTCGACGTGTTCGGCGACACCACCTCCTTCGGCAAGCCGATAGGCGGCGACATCAACAATGGCAAGAAGAGTTATCTTCTGCTCAAGGGCCTTTCGGCCGGCACGTCCGACTCCGTGGCGCTCGCCGAGGCCATGAAACTCCCTGCCGGTCCGGTCAAGGTCAAGACAGTGACGCGCATCTACGAGAAGATGAATCTCTCCGAGATTTGCCGCGAGGCCGTGGCGCACTATTCGGCGAAAGCCATTTCCGCGCTCAAGTCAACGTCGCTCTCCGACGCGGACCGCGAGCCGTTCCGCCGCCTCGTGGAGAAACTCACCGGCAGACGCAAATAACAACATACCCCGGGCGACATGACCGATACCCATACCCACATATATATGTCCGACTACGATGGCGAGACGCCCGATCCGGTGCTCCGCGCGATGGATGCCGGTGTCACGCGCATGGTGTTCCCCTGCGTCGACATCGCCTCGCTTGAGCCGCTGTCGGCTCTTGCCGCCCGCTATCCCGACAACATACGGACCGGTATAGGTCTACATCCCACTGAAGTTAAGGAGGATTACCGCGAGGTGCTCGACAGCATGGAGCGCATTCTGCGCGAGAACCCGGTGCGCTTCTCGGCGATAGGGGAGGTGGGTATCGATCTCTACTGGGACAAGAGCCGGCGCGAGGAGCAGCGCGAGACGTTCGCGCGGCAGCTCGGCTGGGCGCGGGAATTCAACCTCCCCGTGATAATCCACTGCCGCGAGGGACTCGACGACACTCTCGACATCCTGACCCGCTTCGCCGCGGAGGGACCGCTGCCCCCGCTCATCTTCCACAGTTTCACCGGCTCGGAGGCAGATGTGCGCCGTATCCGCGAGGTCTGCGACCCATGGTTCGGCATCAATGGAGTGGTCACGTTCAAGAACGCTCCCGCGCTTCGGGAAGCGCTTCCGGCCATAGGGATTGACAGGATCCTGCTTGAGACCGATTCTCCATGGCTCGCCCCGGTGCCCAAGAGGGGCGGTCGCAACGAGAGCGCCTATATTCCATACATCCGGGACCGGATAGCCGAAGTCCTCGCCATTCCTCCGGTAGACGTGGAGCGCGTCACCGACAAGTCAGCCGCCATGCTGTTCCGCTTCCTCGGCTGACGGCGGTCATACAGAAACCTTAATCATTCCCCGCAAACCTCTATACGATGTTTCCTCTCTCCCACCCGGTAGCCATATTCCTCACGGTCCTCGTGATAATCCTGCTCGGTCCCGTGCTGTTCAAGCGTCTGAGGATTCCTCCCATCGCGGGTATGATCATAGCGGGTATCGCCGTGGGGTCATACGGATTCAACATCCTCGAGCGCGACGCCAGCTTCCGCATCTTCGGTGATGTGGGAATCCTCTATATAATGTTTATCGCCGCCGTCGACATCGACATGTTCCACCTCAAGAAGGAGGGACGGAGCGGCATCATCTTCGGACTCATATCCTTTCTGCTTCCGTTCGCAGCGGGACTTTTCGGAGGCCATTACGCCTTCGGCTACTGCTGGGCGGCATCGCTGCTGATAGCGTCGATGTTCGCCTCCCACACTCTTGTGTCCTATCCGGTGGTGAGCAAGTTCGGCCTGCAGAACACCCGGGCGGCCGTGATAGCGGTAAGCGGCACCATCGTGGCGGTGATGCTTGCCCTGCTCTGCCTTGCCGCCGTGGTCGACATCTCCAATATCGGCCGCGTCGAGTTCGGGATGTTGCTGCGGCTGCTTGTGCTGCTCGGCATCTTCATGGCCATCGTCGGCTGGCTCTTCCCATGGCTCACGCGCCGCTTCTTCCGGAGCAATGCCGACCCTGTCACGCAGTTCATCTTCATCCTCGCCTTGGTCTTCGTGGCCTCGCTCACCGCGCATCTTATCGGCCTCGAGGCCATCCTCGGAGCCTTCTATGCCGGCCTGGTGCTCAACCGCATGATACCCTCCCGCTCCCAGCTGATGAAGAACATACGGTTTGTCGGCGACGCGATATTCGTGCCATATTTCCTGATAGGAGTGGGCATGCTGATAAACGTCAGGGTATTGTTCCATGGCTGGGGAGTAGCCTCGATAGCCCTCTCGATGACCGGGGCGGCGCTCGCCACGAAATGGCTTGCCGCTTTCTCGGCGCAGAAGGCGTTCGGCCTCCGGGGCGATGACCGCCGCCTCATGTTCGGCCTCACCAGCGGCAAGGCCGCTGCTACAATCGCGGCTGTGATGCTTGGATACAACCATGGCATTGTCGACGAGGACCTGATGAACGGCGCCGTGGTGATGATACTCTTCTGTTGCGTGGTGGCCTCCTTCATGACCGAGCGGGCGGCGCTCCGCATACGCATGAGGCTCACGGAATCCAACCTTGACCGCGACGATGTCGGCAAACATGAATATGCCCGTCAGGTGGTGTCGGTCTACAATCCTGTCACTTCCGGCGGCCTGATGCAGATGGCCCTGGCCATGCGCAGTTTCCGGAATCCCAATCCCGTCATCGCTCTGTTTGTCCGCACCAACGACGACCGCTCCGCGTTGATCGCCGGGCGCGAGGCGCTGGAGGCCGCGGTGAACTCCGGAGATGATGTGGGAGTGACCGTGCGGGGTGTGGAGCGCTTCGACATCAGTGCGGTATCAGGCATCAAGAATGTGGTCAAGGAGCAGGAAGCCACCGAGATAATGCTCGGTTTCCACCGCAAGTCGAACATAGTCGACACATTCTACGGCAGCATGGCCGAGCAGCTCATCGATTCATGCAACAAGATGGTGCTCATGTCGCGCTGCTTCATACCGGTGGAGACCGTCACCGCCATATATGTCGTTGTCCCCGAAAAAGCTGAATATGAGACCGGATTCCACCTGTGGGTGTCGCGGGTGACGATGTTAGGGGCCAACATAGAGGCGAAAGTGATATTCGTGTGCCATCCCTCGTCGAGGGAGTTCATAGAAAGAGTGATCGCCGAAGACAAAGTGGAGGTAGACCGGGCCTACGAACCAATCTATGCCTTCGACGACTTCATTCTGCTGTCGGGCCATATAGAGGCCGACGACCTGTTGGTGGTGGTGGGAGCCCGCAAAGGCTCAATCTCGGCCGGCCCGGAACTGTCAGCCCTCCCTGGTTTCCTGCAGCGTCACTTCGCCAGCAGCAACCTGATGGTAATTTATCCGAGACAGTTCTAAGTCTCGGATAAATAATTTTGAATGTTGAATTTTGAATGTTGAATTGATGCCTGTCTTAGTGATAATTCAAAATTCAAAATTCAAAATTAGTACGGGGTTCCCGTCCCGATGTAGCCGATTTTTATGCCGGCGAAATCGGAGGCCATCGGAGGACGTTTGGAATCGCACATCTTTGTGGCGAGCTGTTCAGGCATTCCGGCCTCGTCGGGTCCGAACCAGAGCCCGTGCCATGTCCACCACCAAGTCCCGGTGTCATCCAGTCCCTGCCATTCCGACTTGACTCCCGGAAGAGCCAGCACCTTCGAGAAATCATATCCGATGCGGAGATCTCCATCAGGCGTGGAGACACCGTATGTCGAGTTGTTGAGAGCGATTACATCGACTTTGCTCTCCATGAAATCGTAGGCGGTGAAGATCGGGTCTCCGTTGGCATCGTTGAATGATACAGTCTGTGCGTCGGGAGTGCTGTCAAGGACGGTCGAAGCGTAGAAGCCGTCAACGGTCTGCGGAATCCTGTCGATCGGCATACCGATGTGGATGCAGCCGATGCTGTCGGCGGTGAGAGTCAATGCGGCTTCCGTATCGAGAATCGCCTCCTCCTTCATCTCCGCAGAATCAATGAACGCCGAATCGGTGTCGGCCTGTTTGCTGTTGCCCGAACCGCAGGATGCCGCCAAGAGTAGCAGCACGCTCCATGCCATGAGTTTGGTAATCTTCATAATATCTAATGTTTTTTGGTTATTTCATCTTCTGCATATACTCCGGGTCACCGACCACCCATGCCACGTCGCCCGGTTCAAGGACGAGAGAGGGAGCGGGGGAAAGGAATTCCGCACCCCGGAGCACCTTCACTATCATCGACGAATAGTCGTGGAGAATATCGGTATTGCCGAGAGGCACACCGACGATGGGACTCGATTCGGAGAGGACTATACTCGACAGCTCCACCGGCTTCTGCGAAGGCGACGGGAGCTGGCCATGCTGTTTCTTTGCCTCCTCCAGGTCCTTGTTGAGCTTTAGAAGCTGTTCGTCATTGCCGAGCACGCCGAGAATATCGCCGGGGAATATGCGGGCGTCTTTGGAAGGCAGCGGCATATAGTCATCGCCGCGCTGGATGCTGGTCACGCTCACTCCGTAATCGCGGCGAAGGCCCGAATCCTTGAGCCTGTCACCCACGAACGGTGAGGAAAGATCCACCTCGATAAACGCCTGATGCAGGTCGTCGACCACATTGTTGTTCCTGCCGAGGCGTTCGTTCTCGCGCATGTTGAGATTGTCGATGAACTTACGCTCAATCCGTCCGTAGTGCTTCATCAGTTTTGTGGAAGCGAACACGAGCACGAGGATGAAGCAGCCCACGCCGACGAGCCAGCCCACGATGGATGAATACGCCACTGTGGTGAAGTACACGATGAATATGAGGGCGACGAGATATCGGATAATCTTCATCACGAGTAACGGCACGTCGTAGAATGCCGCCGATTGGTGAAGCTGCATCTTCTCCGACGGTTTTGTGCTGCTGAAGCAGAGAGCCATCAGGAACGGTAGCATAGCCAGCACCGTTACTATCGTAACCCCCAGATGGCCTAAGCTGCCGAAATGTTTCTCTGCGAGCGGGAAGAGGAAGGACTGCGCAAGCAGGATCTCCGCCAGCAGTATCACCGAATACAGCAGTATCCTCCATATATATCTTGACAGGATCACGCGCCATAGGCTGCGGTTCTCGTTGGTGTCGTAGCTTTGGCCCGAATAGCGGTCGATGAGGAAACGGAGGCTTGTCGGAAGATAGCGCTCCACAATGCCGTAGGCTCCGTCGGCCATCTTGATGAAATAGGGTGTTGTGAAGATGGTGAGCACCGATACGGCCACGATGATGGGATAAAGTCGCGAGTCGAGCACTCCGAGCCCCATGCCGAGCGAGGCTATGATGAAGGAGAACTCACCGATCTGTGTCAGCGTGAAGCCGCTCTCCATCGCCACACGGAGGTTCTGTCCCGTGACGAGCATCCCCAGCGTACCGAAGAAAATCATTCCTACTATGACCACGACGGCAAGCAGAAGGATCTGCCACCAGTATGTGACGATCACATGGGGGTCGACCATCATTCCCACCGAGATGAAAAACACCGATCCGAACAGGTTCTTCACCGGAGTGATGAGTCGGTCGATGCGTTCGGCGAGCACGGTCCCGGCCAGGATGGAGCCCATCACGAAGGCGCCGAGCTCGAGCGAGAATCCGCAGATCACGCTGAACACCGCCATCGTGAAGCATAGGGCCATCGACACCACGAGGAGGGTCTCGTCGTTGAGCTGGCTGCGCAGTTTGGTGATAAGCGTGGGGAGCATGTATACTCCCACCACGAACCAGATGATAAGGAAGAAGACGAGCTTCCCGATGGAGAACAGCAGCTCCGAACCTTTCACGTCGCCCATGGCGATAGAGGAGAGGAGCACGAGCATAAGCACCGCGAACAGGTCCTCGATGATGAGGACGGCGAGAACCAGTGTGGCGAATTTCCGTTGCCTTAGCCCTAAGTCGGAAAGCGCTTTCATGATTATGGTGGTCGACGACATGGAGATCATGCCCCCGAGGAAGATACGGTTGATCATGTCCAGCCCCAGCACATAGCCCACTCCGAATCCGGCGAATGTCATTCCCAATATGACGATCAGGGCCGTTATCATGGCCGATGCCCCGGAGTTCATAAGTTTGCGGAAGGAGAACTCCAGTCCGATGGAGAACATCAGCACCACGATGCCGAGGTCCGCCCAGAACTCAATGTTGTCGAGATTTGAGATTGAAGGGAGATACTCGAATTTCGGACTCGCCAGGAAACCGGCGAGGATATAGCCGAGCACCACAGGCTGTTTCAGTTTCTTGAACAGGAGGGTCACCACGGCGCCGAGCAGAAGCACCCAGGCCAGGTCAGCTATCAGTCCGTTGGTATGGTTGGTTTCCGGTGAGGTCTCTGCCGCGTCGGAAGGGTCGATCTGTTCCTGGATGGTTGTCAGGTCGGAGGAGACGGTCTCTTCTTGTATGCCGTTGAAAGATGCGGCTGTCGGGATGATAATCATGGGCGGCGTGTTATCGAGTTATTGTTTTTTCCTGTTATCGCGTTGTTATTTTTTAAGGAGTCTTATTCTGTGTTTTCAGACGCGGTGGGGGCAAACAGCGAGAGCAGCAGGTCGCCCACGGCCTTGCGGGCGCTCTGCCGGTTACTCATGTTGTTGAGAATCACCACTACGGTGTGGGTGGGCGCGTAGTCATCGTCCACCTTATATCCGGCATAGCATTGAATCCCGTTCATCGAGCCGGTTTTCAGCGCGATGTATGAGTCGAGCGGAGTATTGGCGAGGAATCGGCGGAGTGTGCCCTCCTGGCCTGCGAGCGGGAAGAAGGAGGCGTAGTAGGGGTCTACGCTCATCCGCCGCAGCACATGGCTCATGAACCTTGAGGTCATGCGGTTGGCCCTCGAGAGACCGCTGCCGTCCACAATCCGGATGCCCTCTGTCGGCGCTCCGTCGCGCCTCCACAGCGTCATGCATTCCCTGGCTCCCGCCTCGAACGAGCCCGGTTTGCCGTCGGCGGTGGCGACGGTGCGGAGCAGAGCCTCGGCGAATTGGTTGTCGCTGCGCATCATGCATGAGCGCATTATCTCGTCGACAGTGGCCGACCGGTGCTCGCCGAGCAGCCGGCGTCCCTTCGGCTCCAGACGCTCGCCGGCCACCGGTATCCCCTTGCCTCGGAGCGCTGCCCGGAGTCTTGATGCGAATATACCGGCAGGGTCGGCAACCGAGGCCTTCCCTCTGGCGTTGTCCTCGAAGTTGAACGCATGCGACCCCGTGCCGTAGCTTTGCGACAGATCGCCGGTGGCCCATTGCGGGTTCACCGCCGGACCCTCCCAGAGAGATTCATCCACTATGATGTCGCCACGGATCGAGTCGATACCGGCCTTTTTCACAGCTTCTGCGATCTCTGCGATGAAATCAGCCGAGCGGGGCTCATGGCGTGAATTCATAGTGGGGTCGCCGCTTCCCGTAACCACTATGTTTCCTTCCAGAACGCCATCACGGATACGTCCCGTGGCGTGTACCGGTGTCAGATAGCGGAAATCTGTGCCTACCTTGTCGATCAGGCTCGCGGTGGTGACGCATTTCATGATGGAAGCCGGTACAAGAGGCTTGTCGGCGTTGTGCGACACCAGGGTATCGCCCGAGGCGAGGTCTACCACAAGCACCGATGAGTTTGCCGGGTCAATCCCTGCGGCAGAGAGGAAACTGTCCGGTATCTCGGCCCGTAATGAGAGGACCGAAAGGAGAAAGGAAAGTATGAAGATTGTAATTTTTTGCACTGACATGCCACAAAATTAGTTATTCTCTATCGCTTTTACAAAAAAAGTAGTAATTTTGTCGAGTAGTTTATCTATAACAAATGGAAACGGAAAGTAATGTCGGCGGCCGCAGGCCCTATACGTTCGACCGCGTGGTCAGGATACTGTTCTCCGTGGTCTCGCTCCTGGCGGTGCTGTATCTGCTCAATGTGCTCAAGGGGGTGCTGCTCCCTTTCCTTGTGGCATGCCTGATAGCGTATATGCTGGAGCCTCTGGTGAAGTGGAATATGCGCTGGATGCATCTCAGGAAACGGTTTATTCCCGTGATAACCACGCTTCTCGAGACCTGTGTTCTCGTCGGAGGTTTTCTTGCCATCTTCATTCCCTACATGGCCGGCGAATGCACGCAGATGGCCGACATAATCCGTAAGTACGCCACGACCCAGGTGCAGATACCATATATTTCCAACGAGATACACAAGTTCATCCGCGAGAATATCGATTTCGACCAGGTGATGCGTCTTCTCTCCAAAGATGAGTGGAAGTCGCTGCTGAAGACCGCACTCTCCTCGTCGTGGAATTTCCTCACTTCCGGCGTGGCTTTCATAGCCGGAGCCGTCAGCTGGCTCATCGTGTTGCTCTATGTGGTGTTTATCATGCTCGACTATGAGCGCCTCATGCTCAGCTTCCGTCAGCTCGTTCCGCAGAACCAGCGCCGCCGAGTGCTCCGCATCTTCTCCGACATAAAGGACGCCATGAACCATTACTTCCGCGGACAGGCGCTGATCGCATTTCTTGTCGGAGTGCTTTTTTCCATCGGTTTCTATATTATAGACCTGCCGATGGGTGTCATTCTCGGGCTCTTCATCGGACTGCTCAACATGGTTCCTTATCTGCAGCTGATATCGCTGCCGATAGCCACGGTGCTTTGTCTGGTGTGGTGTGTGAGCACCGGCGGAAATTTCTGGGTAATATTCTGGGAGGCTATGGCCGTCTACGTGATAGTGCAGTGCATCCAGGATCTCTTCCTTACTCCGAAAATCATGGGAAAGGCCATGGGCCTCAATCCTGCAATCATACTCCTTTCCCTCTCCATCTGGGGCTGTCTGCTCGGATTCATGGGACTGATCATAGCCCTGCCGCTGACCACCCTGTTGCTGTCATACTACAATATGTATGTGGTGGAGCGTGGGGATTGAACTGAAAAATAGTTATTATGAGTGATATAAAGAGAATCAAGGACAGCGTGTATGAATTGGAGGGCCTTCTCGAACTCGCCGACAGACGCCCCGGTAAGCTCGACGCGCTGCTGCCCCTTATCGAAGCCCGCGTGGAGTCGATAATGGAAATGTTCGGAGAATTGAAAACGGGCGGTAATGAGTCCGGAAAAAAGGAAGCGTCCGAAGCGGTAACGGTCGCGGCGTCTGAGTCTGTGACCGAGACCGTGGTGGCGGCCGATACTGAGGTCGCGGTGGATTCTACCGCTGCAGTGGATCTGGTGCCGGAAGAGGCGCCGGAGGATGATGCCGAGGAACTCTATGTGATAGATGATGCCGAACCGGCGCAAAGCCCGGCTCCTGTTGAATCCAAGGGAACTTCTGTCGCATCGGCCGATTCGAAGCGCCCCGTATTCTGCCTAAACGACCGGTTCCGGTTCAGACGAGCACTTTTCGGAGGAAGCGATGCCGAATTCAATAGAGTACTCGACCGCGTGGCGTCGATGTCCGGTATGGAGGAAGCCGAGGATTACATCTACGGCACTCTGGGTCTCGATCCCGATTCCGACGATACTGCCGATTTCATGGAGACGATCCGTACCTATTTCGAATCCTGACGCGTCAGCCGATATCGGTTTAATTTGAACACTTAATTACTCAGATTCGATATGCTCCATATAGTTCCGACACCGGTAGGCAATCTCGAGGACATCACGCTCCGGGCCCTGAAGGTCTTGAAGGAGGCTGACCTCATCCTTGCCGAGGACACAAGGACCAGCGCCGTGCTGCTCAGGCATTACGACATCTGCACCCCCATGCGTGCGCATCACCGCAACAACGAGCATGCGGCCGTGGCGGGAATAGTGTCAGAGCTGGAGGCGGGGCGCGACATCGCGCTGATTTCCGATGCCGGCACCCCGGGCATCTCCGATCCCGGCTTCATGCTCGCGCGGGCTGCCCGCGATGCAGGAGTGGAGGTGGAATGCCTTCCCGGAGCGACGGCTTTCGTCCCTGCCCTTGTGGGGAGTGGGCTTCCCTGCGACAGATTCGTTTTCGAGGGATTCCTCCCGCTGAAGAAGGGCAGGGCCGCGCGACTTGCAGAGCTGGCATCCGACCCGCGTACAGTGATAATATATGAGTCGCCGCTGAGGCTTGCCCGTACTCTCCGCCAGCTTGCCGAGGCGTTCGGCGACGGGCGACGCGCCTGCGTGTGCCGCGAAATCTCCAAGCTGCACGAGGAATACAGGCGCGGTTCGCTTTCCGAACTTGCCGTCCATTATGATTTGAACCAAGCCAAAGGGGAGATTGTTATCATTCTTGAAGGTTGTGCGGATTCACCCGTGAGAGGTAAATCTGTCCCAAGCCATAAAAGTTGACAGAACCCCACAGACAAACTAAAATCCAAATATTGCATAATATGAAAAAGAAATTGCTAATCGTAGGAGTAGTCGCCTTCATTCTCGCGGCTTGCTCCGGAAACCAGAAGAAACTTGACGAGGACTCGATAAAGATCGCTGACCTCACCTCGGAGTATGAGGAAGCCACATCGTTCAACGACTCCCTGATGCTCCTCATGGGCGACATCTACACCGGTCTCGACTCCATCAATACCCAAGAGGGACTCCTTTATAATATGGGTAGCGGAGAGAATACCGACCAGCGCGCCGAAATCCGCAGGAATCTCTCGACTATCAAGGCCCGTCTCGCCGCCAACAAGAAACTTCTCGCCGACATGGAGGCAAAGGTGAAGAAATCCGGTACGGAGAACTCCATCCAGGCCAAGACGATAGCCCAGCTCAAGCAGCACATCGAGCAGCAGGATGCCAAGATAGCCAAACTCGAGAGTGACCTTTCTGCGGCACGCGGCCAGATCGAGGACCTCAACACCCAGGTGGCCGAAGGCCAGGAACAGGTCAAGGCTGAGTCCGCGGCCAAGGAAGCCGCCCAGGCTCAGGCAGTCGCAGCCGAGAACGAGGCCAACGAGGTATATTATGCCATAGGTACCGCCAAGGAGCTGAAGCAGCGCGGCCTCCTCGAGAAGAAATTCCTCGGTGCCACCAAGGTGCTCAAAGGTGACTTCGACGCCTCCTATTTCGTCAAGGCCGACAAGCGTACACTCCGCACCATCCCCTGCAACGCAAAGAAAGTGAAGGTGTGGACCAACATGCCTCAGGGCTCCTACCGCATAGTAGGCGAGCAGGATGGCCCGAAGAGCATCGAGATCATCAATCCCGACAGGTTCTGGTCGCTCACATCACACCTTGTGGTTCAGATCAACTGATGGATATGAAAAAGAAGACAGGAATGATAAAGAGCGTGGCCTTATCGGTCACGCTCCTTTTTGGTTTCTCTCTGCTGACGGGATGCAAGCCCACCGAGCAGGGTTACCGTGCGGCGTACGATGCCGCGAAGCAAAAGCGTGAGGCTGCCATGGCGGAGATGATGATTCCGGCTTCGGGACTTCTCTCCGACGATGGCCCGCAGCGGCGCATCGTCGACGGCGACACGTTGTTCGTGTCAAAGGAGCGCGTGCGCGATGCCGAAGGGGGTAGGCTTCCACTCTGGCTGTTGGCTGTCGGTTCCTATAAGATGGACACCAACGCCAAGGCCCAGGCTTCAGCGCTCGGTGGGGCGGCGATGGTGGCGCGCGGCGAGAGCGACAGGTGGTACTGCGTGGCCGATACCGCCTCGAATCTCGACGGAATCATCTCGGCACAGAAACGGTTCATGAAGAAACACCCCGGCTATCCATATATAGGACTGCCGGCATCTCCTGTGATCATTAACGCGATGTGACGGATCGCGTGGGGCAATGCATCTGGCAACCCCGGCCGATGAGAACATACGTTAACAATTGCGGTCCCGTGGCTTGGAATCCGGTATCTGCTATATATTTGTGTTGTAAAACATAAAAACCTCAAAGTTGCGAAATTTCGAGGTTTTTTTTAGCTTTTTTTCAGAATCAGCTTGAAAAAAGAGCGATAAATTTGGAAATAATGTTACAAAAGTATAAATTTGCATAATGTTAACAAGAGTTTGGTGATGTTAACAAACATCAAAATAACAACAGACAAGTCAGATCCGCATTAAAACCCGGAAGCCGCGAAGGCTTCCTGAAAGAAGCAAACAACAAAACATTAATAACTTATCTAAACAAAGTAGGTATGAGAAAACTCTTTTTAATCATGATGACGCTCGTCGCCTTCAGCTGGAACCTCGCGGCCCAGACGAAGACTGTGAGCGGAGCCGTGGTAGATGCGGCCAACAATGAGCCGTTGATCGGAGCCACAGTAATGCCGATAGGAGGGGGTCAGGGTGCCGCCACCGACATCGACGGAAATTTCTCCCTTACCTTGCCCCAGAATGTGAAGCAGGTGAAAGTATCCTACGTGGGATACAAGGAGCTTACCGTCAACGTCACTCCTGTCATGAAAATCAGACTCGAATCCGCGACGACCGATCTGACCGACGTCGTGGTCGTGGCCTATGGTACGGCCAACAAGGAGTCGCTTACCGGTTCCGTGGCCGTGATCGGCTCGAAGGAAATCGAGGACCGTCCCGTCACTTCCGTGACAGCGGCTCTCGAGGGTAACGCCCCCGGTGTCATGGTGAACAACTCCATCGGTACCCCGGGTTCCAGCCCCTCGATCCGTATCCGCGGATTCAATTCCTTTACAGCGGATGCACAGTCTCCTCTTTATGTGGTGGACGGTATGATTTACGAAGGTGACATCGCGGCTCTCAACCCCGCCGACATCGAGTCGATGTCCGTGCTGAAGGATGCCGCGTCTTGTGCTCTCTACGGTAGCCGAGGTGCCAACGGCGTCGTCCTTGTGTCGACCAAGAAGGCAAAGAAATCCGGTGTCGTCGAGGTGACTGCTCAGGTTCGTCTCGGTGCTTATAACCGCGGACTTCCCTTCTACGACCGTCTTGGCCCGAATGACTGGGCAAGCGTGACTCTCGAGGCAATCGCCAACGGTCAGATTACCACCAATCCCAGCCTTACATATCAGGATGCCGTGAATCTGCAGGCTCCTACATTTGTCGGCGATATTCTTCAGGGTACCAACGTGTTCAACGTTCCCGATAACGAGCCCCGTTTTCTGTTCGGTTACGAAGGCCCCGATGGACAGTGGGTATACGATGACAAGGTGCGTGCCACACTGAACCCCAACTACACTGACCTCGACTGGTGGGATGTGATCTCCCAGACAGGTTTCCGTCAGGAATACAACGTCAATGCGGCTGCCGCTACCGAGAAGTTCAACCTCTTCTCTTCGATCGGTTACCTCAAGGAGAATGGTTATACTCTCGCTACCGACTATGAGCGTTTCTCCGGCCGTGTGACAGCCAACTATAATCCTGTAAGCTATCTCAAGACAGGTGTCAACCTGAACATGTCCTACGTGAAGAGTGAGTTGGGCGATCTCGATCCCGACAACATCTCGACCATCGCCAACCCTTTCACAACTCAGTTCTACTCTCCTGTACAGCCTTATTATTCCCATGATCCCAATACCGGCGAGATTCTCCGCAACCCGGACGGATCCCCGATATGGAATGTTGATCCTATCAACGGTGGCAACAACATCGCTTGGCAGATGCGTCTTAACAAGAATGACCTGAGCCGTATCGCTATCGATGGTTCCGCTTACGCTACAGCAGTCATACCTTACGGTTTCGAACTCACAGTTCGTGGTAACCTGTACCGTAACATAGGTAGGTCTATGGCTTACAGCAACAACGAAGTAGGTTCGCAGAAGGGTCTCGGCTCTCTTACAGAGCAGACGGCCGACAACTACACCTACACCTTCCGTCAGGAACTTACCTGGAGCCATGAGTATGGCCTCAACCATGTGGATGTATTCTTGAGCCACCAGAACTGGAAAACCGGTGTCAACCAGAACTACATCAATGTATCCGGCCAGCTCCTTCCCGGTATCTACTCACTCTCGAACTTCAAGGATGACGAGGATAATCCGTCGTTCCTTTCCGGTAGTATTCTCGACATCGCCTCCGAGACATATCTCGCCCGCGCTCGCTACAACTACGACCAGAAATACTTCGTCGAGGCTTCTATCTCTCGCGACGGTAGCTCCCGTTTCGCAAAGGACAAACGATGGGGTACATTCTGGAGTGTCGGCGGAAGCTGGATCATCTCAAAGGAGAAATTCCTGCAGCATGCCAACTGGCTCAACTTCCTGAAACTCCGTGCATCCTACGGTACCGTAGGTAACGACCTCGCGGCCAATTATATCAACTATACCGACCTCTACACTCCCTGGAGCAAGGGATTCGTTGCGGCAACTCTCGCCAACCCTGACCTCGTATGGGAGTCCACCGGTTCTGTTGATGTCGCCCTTGAAGGATCTCTCTTCAACGACAGATTCAACTTCAGCGTCGGCTACTTCAACAAGTACAACAGTGACCTTATCTACAAATATTCACTCCCCGGTTCCGTCGGCTTTATCCCGAGTTCGAGCGGTATGGGTGGTAACCCCTTCATCATCCGCAATATCGGTACGATGAGCAACTACGGATGGGAACTTAACTTCGGAGTGGACATCATCCGCAACCGTTCGCTCACATGGGACTTCAATATTGACTTCACATTCATGAAGAACAATATCGTACATCTTCCCGACGGAAAGGACCTTCCGAGCGCAGCCCGCTTCCAGGGCCACAGCCTCTACGAGCACTACGTATATGACTTCGCCGGCGTTGACCAGCTGAACGGTCGCTCGCTCTTCCGCATGCATCAGGACAGCCCCGACTTCATGACGTATGACCCAGAGCAGGGCAACAAGATGGTTCCCAACGATAATTTGTGGAACGCTGCATTGCAGAACGCAAAGAACGAAGGAACATACGTTGAAATCGACGGCGTGCCTTATACATATAACTCCGCATTCGCCGGACGTGTCCTCAAGGGAACAGCACTTCCGACGGTGTTCGGTAGCTTCAGCACCGGTCTCCACTGGAAAGGCATCAACTTCAGCGCCCTCTTCACATACAGCCTCGGCGGCAAGATCATGGACTCCAACTATCAGAGCCTGATGAGCGCCGGTTCCGTATCGGCGATACATACGGACATCCTCAATTCCTGGAAGGCCGCTCCTGAGGGCATGACTGCCGATTCACCCAACCGTATCGACCCCAACGGAATTCCTCAGACCAACAAGTATTACAACCAATATAACGGTTCTGACAGCTCGAGATGGCTTGTAAGCGCAAGTTATCTTACTCTTAAGAACATCAACATATCCTACGATCTTCCCTCCAAGTGGATGCAGGCTATGAAACTTTCAGGAATCAACCTCGGTTTCTCAATGGACAACGTGTTTATCGTAGCTGCAAGAAAGGGTCTGAACCCGACATACAGCTTCGGTGGCGGTCAGGGTGCATACTACGTTCCCGCCCGTACCTACACATTCCAGCTCTCGGTTAAATTCTAAATTGGAGAAAAACGTAAATAATGAAAATCATGAAAAAGAATATAATTTTCAAAGGATTCATGGCGGTGGCCCTCGCAGGCACGATGGTGTCCTGCTCTGAAGACTATCTCGACGTCCCGCCGGTGACCGACGTGTCGAAGGAGCAGCTGATGAGTACCGTCACCGGTGCCGAGCAGGCTCTTGAGGGTACAATCAACATGATGTGCATGCAGTACGCCGCGGCTGGATTCCAGTCGAATAACATCGGCGAGGCTTTCTGTATCAACGCGTACGGCGAGTTACTCGGTCAGGACTATATCAATGGTCTCTGGTCCGGCAACCCCAACTATGAATGGGACTGGGCACTCGGTAACTCCGACGCTCTCGTGAGCGCAATTCCATGGAGATATTACTACGGCCTCATCGCTTCCGTCAACAATATCATCGGAGGAATGAACCTCGAGGATGTAGGCGGTCTCAGCGACTCAGACGTGAACCGTCTGAAGTTCGTGAAGGCAAGTGCCCTTACAATCCGCGCACATGCTTACTTCCGTCTGATGCAGCTTTTCGCGCAGAGGTGGGAAGATAGCAACGAGGGTGAGAACTACTGCATATTGCTGCGTCTCGAGGATTCTCCCACAGAGGTGAATCTCAGCAAGGGAATCGAGGTATACAAGAGAATGTATCAGGACCTCGACGATGCCATTGTGCTCTTCGAGGAGGCCGGTGTAAACCGTCCTAACAAATGGTCGGTCAACGCTGATGTAGCCCGCGGTATATATGCCCGAGTGGCACTTCTCCGTCATGACTGGCCTAAGGCCGAGGAAATGGCGGCGGCTGCCCGCAAGAGCTATTCTGTCATGAGCAATGACGAGTATATGAGTGGTTTCTACAAAGACAGCAACAGCTATATATGGCATCAGTATCCCCAGTATGACACGACTTACTACTGGTCGTGGGGTGCGTGGAACTCCTGCAACGGTGGATATGTGTTCTCATGGAACAAAGGTTCAGGCGGTGCCATGGATATCGACCTCTACAGGAAGATGCCCGAGAATGACATTCGCAGAAATCTCTATCTTATGCCCGACAAGGTAAACTGGCTTAAGAAAACACAGAACAAAGGCGGTATCAAGGAGGCAGACTTCTGGGATGCATCGATGGTCGGTGAGGCCAATGGTCTGAACCTCGCCATGACCGATGTCTATGTCAAGGGCGATCCTGTCGCAAAGGGAATGTACAACGCGGCCGTCTTCATCTGCATGGAGTATATGGATGATCATTTCAAAGGTGATCTTGATGAAATCAGCGATGACTCAAGGGAGATGTGCTACGTGACCCTGAAATCCGCCCTCAAGAATGCGAAGCGTGACCTTCTCGTGAAGAAGGGAACATACGCCGAACTCTACACAACGCAGTTCGGAGCCCAGTTCAAGTTCTGGGGTTACAAACCTTACGGCAACATGGCGTTCCCCTGGATGCGTGCAGCCGAGATGGCTCTGACAGAGGCTGAGGCAGCTGCAATGCAGCCCGGCGGAGAAAGCCGTGCGAAGAAAGCTCTCGAGGCCGTGCAGAAAGTACGTGTTCCCGGATACACCTGCACAACTTCCGGTCAGGCTCTCATCGATGAGATCCGCGATGCCCGTCGTATCGAGCTTTGGGGCGAAGGATTCTCATGGTTCGACCTCAAGCGCTGGAATCTCCCGATGGAGCGTAAGGCTTGGGTTGCCGGTGACCCGACTTCCGGAAACTGGTCTACCCAGATGCTCGGAGAGAATCAGAAGATGGCTAAGAAACTTCCGACAGACAATGCCGGATGGGTTATGTCTATTCCTAATTCTGAGCTCCGTTTCAACAGCGTTCTCGACATTAGCCTGCTTCCGAAACGGAATGACGAAAGTGCCGATTAATGGGCAGAATGTAAATCGGAACAATATAGATTGTTCACATATAGTAAAGAAGAGAGCGTTGGAGACAGCGCCCTCTTCTTTGGTTTCATGGTTAATGCTTATATAACTTCTAATGTCAAAATATCGCCATTTTGAACCATATTTTCTCCGAATGTTGCAAAACATGGATTAATCGCTTGCATTTTTCGTATAAATTAACTTAATTTGCAAATCCGCTGTGATAACCAATGTAGAATAATAAGCTACTTACACATAATCTGTAAATAATTTGTTGAAAATGAACTCAAAAATTACATTGATCGGCGCGGCCTGCATGATTGGCCTCAGCGCAGCTGCGGCACCGGTCAGCCCCGAGCAGGCTCTTGGACGCGTAGCAGGCAATGGTCCTGCCAAGGTGCGCTCGATGATGCAGTCGACTCCGAAGCTGTCCTATACGGCCCGCGACGCGCGCGGAACCGCAGCGGCGTATGTCTTCACTCCCTCGGATGGCGTCGGATTCACGATTCTTTCCGCCGATGACTGCGCTGTCCCTGTACTCGGATATTCGGAGTCGGGTGTATTCGACGCGGCAAATATGCCCCCGGCAATGAAATGGTGGCTGGAGGAATATGGCCGGCAGATCGAGTATGCCGCCCGGCATGGCGCGAAATCCTCGGACGATCCGGTGTATGCGCCGCAGGGATGGACTCCTGTAGCTCCTCTCTGTACTACCAAGTGGAACCAGGATGCCCCGTACAACGTCACTACACCGAAGGTAAACGACAGGAACTGCCCCACGGGTTGCGTGGCGACCTCTCTGGCCCAGGTGGTGAATTATTTCAAATATCCGGGAAAAATGTCCGGTTTCGCTTCCTATCTCTGGGAATACGGAGAAAAGACCATCAAGATGAATTTCGAGAACGTGGTATTCGACTGGAGCCTCATGCTTGATTCCTACACCACAAGTTCTCCTCAGAAGAATATCGATGCGGTGGCCCAGCTGATGAAGGCATGCGGTTACTCCGTGCAGATGAATTACGGTCCCGACATGTCGGGAACTACCAGTTACAAGATCATGGATGCCCTGAAGAACAATTTCGGATATGACGCGGGCGTGTCGTATTTGGAAAGGGCCCGTTACTCCACTTCTGAGTGGACGAAGATGGTCTATGACAATATCAAGAATATAGGTCCCGTCATCTACAACGGTTCCTCGATCGACGGTGGACACTCCTTCGTGTGCGACGGATATGACGGAAAGGGATATTTCCACATCAACTGGGGCTGGGGCGGTGTCAGCGACGGATACTATACTCTCGAACTCCTCAACCCCGGAGCCCAGGGAACCGGCGGTGCCCTCGGCGGATTCAATTACAGCCAGGATGCAGTGTTCGGTATTCAGAAACCTACCGGAAAGCCCGTCGAAACACAGTATCTGACATTCTTCCAGTACGGAACCACTACTCTTTCTCTGGACAAGAATGTGTTGACTATGGGCGCGAAAGACAGTGATCCATGTGGAGTGGCATGTTCACAGTACAGAACGGGCTCCGTTCAGCCGGGCGCCATCCTCAGCAGGGTAGACGGCAAAGGAGAGGATATAGTCATCCCGGGCAGGATAGGCAGCTTCGACAGCGCAGGCTTCAACAATATCGGAACATATTATCCTACTAAAAACGCCAAACCGAATGTGACGCTTCCCGGCGATCTTGCCGACGGTGAGTACAAGGTGACTCTCGCAGGCAAGGAACTGGATGCGGAGGGTGCCACGTTCATCCCTGCCGAGACATTATACGGTACGCCGAACTACGGATGGCTCACGGTAAAGGGAGGACAGTTCAGCGTCAAGGACGCCACCCCCGCCGCTCTGAAATATGAAAGCGTGAAGATTCCAGGCTCTCTTTACTGGTCTACATCCACCCAGTCGAGGACAATGCCGATAGACATGAAGATTGTCAACGACACCGACCTGCAGCTTACCCAGTGTCTGCAGCCTGTGCTTTTGAGCGGGGGGGCGCTGGTGCTCGCCTCCGACCCCTTCCTTGTATGCGTGGATGCAGGCATGACTGTAGAGACAGAATACCCCGTGAAGTTCTTCGCAAAACAAAACGCATCGCTTGCCGATGGAGCGGAGTACACTCTCGCTCTCATGGACCGCGAGACACAGCAATTGATAGGTGATTTCGGAACTGTTGTCGCGGAGAAGATTTCATCTGTCGTAAATGTGAAGCTCGTGTCTATGGATATGCCGGGCGTTCCCAAGGAAACCGTCACTGCAGGTGACAAGACTTTCGAGGATACATATAGGCTCAGTTCCACCGACAATATTCCAATCGATGTGACATATCAGGTCACCAAGGGTTATTTCGACAGCGATATAATCATCAACATCAACAGGTATGATCCGGCAGCCGACAAGGAAGTCGAGTATCGTCCAGGCGCATTCATGGGGCGTCAGTTCAAAAGCGAGGGCAATGAGGGAACCGTCCATGTTGACATGGACCTGTCAGGAATCGATACGGATGCCCTTTACGTGGCTAACGCCATGTATCTCAAGGGCGCGATCCAGGTTCGCCTCGGCAAGGTATATTTCACTTTCACCGAAGGCGCAGGCGTTGAAGGCGTGATTGCCGACGAGACCCCGGCCATGTATTACGACATGCAGGGGATGAAAGTCGACGAGCCCCGTCAAGGACAGATGCTTATCCGCGTAAAGGGCGGAAAGACGGAAAAGGTGCTGTTCTGAGAGATTGGCGATGATTATCAAAGAATCCGGAATTGACAGATGGTTCCGGATTCCTTGATGATTGTCTCAAATATTTATCGCGGAATTAATGATTGTGATGCAGACATTTATATTTAATTGTATTTCGAGCACGGAAAAATATTGTCAAATATTTTGAAAATTGGGAAAATTAATATAATTTTGCATCGTTCGCATGGGATAATATCTCGCCGCGATATCCTCAATAAACACTTCAGACATCAAGACTCATCAATAGGTGACTGATAATTTGCATAACTTAATATAGGAACATTATAATCTCTAAATCAAATTTTAAGTAATCATGAAAAAAATCTACTTGGCAGCCGCATTGGCGATGACGATGGGCGTTTCCGCATCGGCTGCTTCTTTTCAGGCCGCAAAGACTGCACAGCAGTTAGTTGCAGGTGAAATGGCAACTGTCGAGACAGTTACATCCGATATGAAGAAGGCACCGGCCAAGGCTCCTTCAGCTCAGGAACTCGTAGGACAGTCCTTCGGAACCAACGGCTACAACAACACCCAGCAGGGCGGATGGGCTCCAGGCGGTACATACGTGGAGTCTGCCGATGGAAACAACCTCCTGCTCCGTGGCTGGCTTCTCGGTATGGAGGTGATTAAAGCCACATACGACGCCGCTGAAGGTACCATTACGATTCCCGCGCAGGACATGGGTGTGGAGTATGAGGGAGAAAAGCTCCTTCTCCGCTTCATGGACTTCGATAACAAGGAATATAACAGCGTACCCCTCAAGTACAGCGAGGAAGGCATCAGCATCAAATTCGGTCAGAACGGAAGCGATAAGGACAGACAGTTCGTCGGCCCGGTATTCTCCACAACCGGTGAAGACCTCAACAAGATGTTCATCATCACAACCGCATCCATCTGGACTGACAAGAAGGCATACTGCTTCCTTACAGCAATCAACATGCAGACAATCCCGGCTATGTGCGAGACTCTCGGCACCGGTCTGACAGGCGTGTTCCAATACAATGCTGCGGACTGGAAAGCAAACTCCGGAAAGGCCCAGTTCCAGGACGGATGGGTTCTCACGGGCCTTACCGACCAGCAGGTTCCTGCATGGGATGTCGAGGTTATGGAGAGCGTCAAGAACCCCGGTCACGTGCTTCTCGTGAATCCCTATCAGGGCATGCCTGAAGAGGCTAAGCGGTTCAACGAGGACACCGCAGCCGCAGGTTATATCCTCCTCGACGTAAGCAATCCCCAGTGCGTGCTTGTACAGCCCCTTGTCTACAGCGGTTTCATGAACTGGGAACAGATGGGTCTCGGCAAGGCATATATGAGCAACGTATGCGCCAACAGCGTATATGTAGGAAAGCAGACCAAAGAGGAGATCATCGAAGAATATTTAGACTTCGAGATGGATCTTCCCGTGATGGACGAGTCCTATCTCGTGACTATTCCTGACTGCTGCTTCGGCACAAGCATGGATATGTTCCAGGCATCTACATGGATTGACAGGGATACCCGCGAACCGGTAGAGATGATTTCCAACATCCAGCTTCCCGAGCTCACAGGTGTTGAGGGAATCGTAGACGACAGCGTTGATGCTCCCGCACGCTTCTTCAACCTTCAGGGTGTTGAGGTTGCCGCTCCCGTCAAGGGCGAAGTGACAATCGTGAAGAAAGGAAACAAGAGCTACAAGCAGATCGCAAAATAATCGAGCCCAGGCTCCAAGATAAAAAGGCATCGCGACCCTCGGGCCGCGATGCTTTTTTTTGATGCCCTGGGCACCCTTGAGCCACCTCAGGTATTGCCTCGGCTGCCGCCTCGGCACAGAAAAACAGCTCCGGAAATCAAGAGTAAGCATTAACTGAAGTACACCTTTTGGAGGTTGCAGTCGTGTTGTAATTTTGCATCGCAGAGTTGCACTGACTGCAACCTCCAAAGTTATGACAAAATCAGAGTTTCAGGATTTACAGAACCGAGCCGCCTCATGCGGCACAACCCTCAAGGAGTTTCTCCGCAAAGAGGGAGTGGCATATTCCACTTACAATTACTGGAGTAAAAAACTAAAGGCGGAAGCGGAGCCTATGCCGATCGCGCCCATCAGCATCCGCAAGACCTCAGGTCCGTTTCCGGAAGCGTCCCCGATGTCGGGAGTGGAGTTGCCCGGAGTTACGCTCGCTTTCCCCAATGGTGTCAGGGCCCACTTCGGGCGCGGCAGCGAAGGGATGCTGATGGAAGTATTGTCTCAAAGCATGCCGGGTCATGTTCTGCCTTAACGATACGATGCGGTATCACCTGTGCCCCGGACGGACCGACATGCGCAAGGGAATCAACTCGTTGATCGGAGTGGTGAAGGAACGGATGGGGGCAGACGTGCGCAACGGCGATGTCTTTATCTTCATCGGCAGCAGCCGTAAGCTCATGAAACTTCTCCATGCCGAGGACGGCGGGATGGTGATGTATGTCAAGCGGCTCGAGGCGGGACGGTTCAGGATCCCTGAGTACGATCCCGACACCCGGAGCTATCCTATGGAATGGCGGGACCTGGTGGTGATGGTGGAGGGAATCAACGAGGATCCGGCAACTCGGTTGCGTCGGCTGAGGGCAGAGCGGACAGAGTATCATGTCTGATTAAGGGCAGGTTTTTTCTTGTGGAAACCTGCCCTTAAAGTTGTGCATGTCGCTGATTTTTACTATCTTTGCATAACAAAATCAGGCATGTATGACGACCGAGGAGATACTGACAAAAACCGTTGAATCGTTGACTAAAGTCAACGAGGCTCAGAGTCGTCAGATATCGGAGCTCACAGCCGAGGTTAAGAAGCTGTCGGCTCAGATAGCCTGGTTCCAAAGGCAGATGTTCGGACGCAGAAGCGAGAAGCATCTTCCGGCGGACAACCGGCCGAATCTCTTCGATGCCGCCGGTGTGGAAATCCCGGGAGAGCAAGCGCCAGAGACAGTGGATGAACCGGAAAAGGAGACTGTGACCTATACAAGGAAGAAAAGTCAGAAAGGGGTATCGAAGCCGCGCGAGACATGGGAGAACCTGCCTCTGCTCGAGACCCGGGTCATAGAACCCGAAGGACTTGACCTGACCCGCTACCGCAAAATCGGCGAGGAAGTGACCGTTCTCGTGGGCTTCGAGCCGGGCAAATACTACCGCATCGCGGTGGTGCGTCCAAAATACGGACTCATCGACCCGACCGAACCCGTCGAACGAGGCAAGGGCGTGTTAATCGCCCCGCTTCCGAAGTTCCCCATTTACAAGGGCGTTCCCGATGCGAGCCTGCTGAGCGAGATAATCCTTCAGAAATACGAGTACCATATGCCGTTCTACCGTCAGATAAAGGTGAT
>CAJUBC010000027.1 GCA_910584545.1 uncultured Muribaculaceae bacterium
TATGTTTTACGACATATTTTTTAACGCTTAAAAAATTAACGAACTATTGTTATAATTGTTAAACAAAAAATATACTCAAGTTTCACCATGAAAGGTGCATTTGATCCTGTTCTATTTCACGATTGGCATTTATTCATTACTGACTTTACAGTTTGACATTATTGTCAAACTCTGTGCAAAAATATATAATAAAATTTATATCACCAAATTTTTAGTTCAAATTTTTATCCTAAGCAAGGATTTCTTAAGGATTCTTAAGGATTTCTTAAGAATAGGCAGGAATGACCATGTTTTTCACAACGTAAAATATTTTGGCATTAAAATTGTTAATAGTTAGAATATGATTGAGAATGAAATGAAGGAGCTGGATACAGTGCCGGTACAGGCTGCCGAATCAGTGGATGTATACGGGGCGAGAGTCCACAACCTCAAGAATATAGACGTTACAATTCCCCACAACAAGCTGAGCGTGATAACTGGCCTGAGCGGTTGCGGGAAGTCGTCGTTGGCCTTCGACACAATTTTCGCAGAGGGGCAGCGCCGGTATATAGACACTTTTTCTTCCTACGCCAGAAACATGCTCGGTTCGCTGGAGCGACCTGATGTAGATAAGATCACTGGATTGAGTCCCGTGATAAGTATCGAGCAGAAGACGGTCAACAAGAATCCGAGGAGCACCATCGGCACAACCACAGAAATATATGATTTCTTCCGTCTCCTGTTCGCGAGAATGGGGGAGGCCCGTTGCTATGTCAACGGAAATCCAATGGTGAAGTATACTCAGGAGAAGATCATCGAGATGATTCTCAAGGAATACGAGGGGCGCAGGATATATCTGCTCGCACCTCTTGTAAAGAACCGAAAGGGTCATTACAAAGAACTGTTTGAGAATCTTCGTAAGAAGGGATACCTATATGTGCGCATAGACGGTGAGATTAAGGAACTGGTGTACGGAATGAAGCTGAACCGGTACCAAAACCATTCTGTGGAACTGGTTGTTGACAGGCTCAGGGCTACGTCCGATGACATGCAGCGCATGAAAGACAGCGTAGGAGCCGCCCTCAAGCAAGGAGGGAAAATGATGGCGGTGATAGATACCGAAACAAAGGAGATGAAATATTTCTCGCAGATGCTTATGGATCCCGAGAGCGGCATATCGTATCCTGAACCGGCACCTCATAATTTCTCATTCAATTCTCCACAGGGAGCATGCCGTCGCTGCAAAGGTCTCGGCTATGTGAATCTTATTGATGAGGATAAAATAATTCCTGAGAGGTCGAAGTCTATCCACGATGGAGCTATAGTTCCTCTTGGCAAATATAAGAATTCCCTGATATTCTGGCAGATTGAGGCTATATGCGCAATTCATGGCTGCACCATCAAGACTCCTGTGGCGGAATTGCCCGTCGAGGCTCTCGATGATATTCTCAACGGCACCGATGCGCGACTTGAGATAAACAACGACACCATGTCACTGAGGCACTACGACATGGCGTACGAGGGGGTGGTTAAATACATCGAGATGCAGCAGAGCGAAGATGCCGGAGCCGATGCCAATAAATGGAGCGGCCAGTTCTTCTCCAAAGCCGTTTGCCCGGAATGCAAGGGTAGCCGTCTCAACAAGATTTCGCTAAACTTTTTCATCGACGGTAAAAGTATTGCTGATGTAGCCTCAATGGATATAGCCGATCTATATGAATGGACCAAAGGTCTTGAAGACCGTATGGATCCACACAAGAGGGTAGTGGCGGAGGAAATTCTCAAGGAAATACGAAGTCGCCTGAAGTTCCTGCTCGAGGTTGGTCTCGACTATCTGTCGCTTAACAGAAGCAGTTCATCACTCAGCGGAGGCGAAAGCCAGCGCATAAGACTCGCCACCCAGATCGGTTCGGAACTGGTTAACGTGCTGTACATCCTCGATGAGCCTTCCATAGGATTGCACCAGCGCGACAACGTAAGGCTCATCAACAGTCTCAAACAGTTGCGCGACAACGGCAACTCCATAATAGTCGTAGAGCATGACAAGGATATCATGAAGGAAGCTGATTATGTTGTCGACATCGGTCCCGGAGCCGGACGTCATGGAGGTGAAGTAGTATTTCAGGGGACACCCGAGAAAATGCTCGATACCGATACTCTTACGGCTTCCTATCTCAAAGGAACACGGGAAATAGCGGTCCCCGAAAAAAGACGCAAAGGCAACGGAAAATTCCTTAAGATAAAAGGAGCGACAGGCCATAACCTTAAAGATGTGGATCTTTCGCTGCCTCTCGGCATGTTCGTGTGCGTGACTGGTGTCAGCGGCAGCGGAAAGTCATCGCTGGTCAACGGTACGCTGCAACCGCTTCTCAGTCAAAAATTCTACAGGTCACTTCAGGAACCGCTTCCTTATAAGGATGTAGAGGGTATAGAGCATATCGACAAGGTGGTGACTGTGGACCAATCGCCTCTCGGACGCTCGCCGAGGTCGAATCCCGCCACTTATACAGGAGTTTTCGCCGACATACGTAAGCTATTCGTGGAACTTCCAGAGTCTAAAATCAGAGGATATAAACCGGGGCGCTTTTCATTCAATGTCTCTGGAGGACGCTGCGAGGTGTGTCGGGGCAACGGTTACCGTACCATCGAGATGAATTTCCTTCCGGACGTGCTTGTACCGTGCGAGGAGTGCCATGGCAAAAGATACAACCGCGAGACTCTTGAGGTGAGATACAAGGGAAAGTCGATAGCTGATGTGCTTGAGATGACCGTTAATCAAGCGGTTGAATTTTTCGAGAATGTTCCTTCCATACTCCGGAAGATCAAGGTGCTTCAGGACATCGGACTGGGATACATAAAGCTCGGCCAACCTTCAAGTACGCTTAGCGGAGGAGAAAACCAGCGTGTGAAACTCGCTACCGAACTTGCTAAACGTGACACAGGACGCACGCTGTTCATTCTTGATGAGCCTACCACCGGCCTACATTTCGAGGATATACGTGTATTGATGAAGGTAATAGACAAACTCGTGGACAAAGGCAACACAATGGTTGTCATCGAACATAACCTCGATGTGATTAAATGCGCGGACCATGTCATAGACCTTGGACCCGGCGGCGGCCGCGAAGGAGGAATGGTAATCGCCGAGGGGACTCCTGAGGAAGTGGCTCAGAAAGACACTCCAACCGCAAAATTCCTCCGTGAAGAACTGAAATGACAGGTGAGACCATCGGCGCACGTGCCTACAATCCGCAGTAAACATACCGCTGTGGCGACATTAAAAAAGCGATGGAATTAGCTTTCCATCGCTTTTATTGTCGTATGTATTCGATTGTTACCCGATTATCACCTTTTCATGTTTTCCATCTTTGACCTTTATATAAAGGCCCTTTTCAGGATTGATCACACGACATCCGTTGAGATCGTAGTATACGGGTGTACCGATGCTGTCGGAATCCAGATCAGCGATTCCTGACGGACCAGATTTGCCTATCTTGATTTCTGTCACTATAATAAAGAATGAGCCTGTATAATACCTGCCGGTAAAGGCAAACTGGATGTTCTGGCCCTTATAGGATGAAAGGTCATACTCGACAGTCTTCAACTCAGAAGTCATTCCTTTGAGTGTTGCTAAAGTTTCCGACCCTGCTTCTCCGATAACTTTTACCATCAGTTCGTTGTCACAAGTTCCGAGCGTTCCGTATTGGAAGCTTAACGCAGTGTCTTCATCTGAAGGCACGGCTATAGAACCGCTGAACAGAGAGGCTTCGGCCATTACGGCATTTCCGGAGAAGCGTGCGCAACCTATGTTGAGATAAGGATCATATTCCTCAAATTCCCATGTAGCCTGATATACTTCATTCTGACTGTTATAGAAAATATGTTCCGGTTCTCCATTCCGGAAAGACTCTTTGAACGGAGTTGTATATGGCTTTCCTGCCGCCAGACCGACATATTCATCAGGAATCGCCTCGCCGCCGGTCGTGACGGCATATACCTTCAATGAATAGAAATCCTGCATCGCTTCCGGGTCGCAGATGTCAAATTCGAGTTCCGAACCCTCTACGTTCTCGTATGTATCCATCACGACATCGCCTGACAAAACTTCTACCTTGGTTTTTACGAGCGAAGGGTCAAGAACAAAGCCCGTGATATCTTTGGTCGGTTTCGTCCAGGTAGCCTTGACCCGGCCTGGAGATGTCTGGATAGCCTGGAGTCCGGTCACGGGTTGGGGCAGAGCTACACCGGCTTTGACCATTTCATGGACTACATTTGATTTACCATACTCATTCGAAGCAACGACGCCATAGGTGTTGTTGCCGTTTACCGGATGCTGATCGGTAAAGGTGTATGTGTTACCCGGTACGGGAGAGTCAATGGTATGAATCACCTCCTCGCCGCGAAGGAATTCCATAGACTTGAGAGAAGTTATCGGCGCACCCGCGACATCTGTATCGGGAGCCTTGGCTGAAAGAGTGACTTCCAGTTTACCTGTGGGATCAGCGGTCAGCGTGAAATCTGTCGGGACAGAAGGCATCTGGCCTGACGCAGCCACTGTGACTGAGAAGTCGTAGATAGCTGCGATAGCCGACGCATATTTGTCAGAATTATCGTAAAGTCCTATATAGTAGGTCCCTGAAGTCTCAGGCTTTACTTTGCCCTCGAGAATCATTGTTGCGCTCTCTTCAAGAAATCCCTTTCCAAAATAGTTACTCATCGGCGAAGCTTCTGACTTCATGGCATCCGCAGTTGGTGCAGTGCCGAAGTATAAGCCTATGAATTCGCTGGCCGTATTGGTAAGCGCGAAGTGATAGGAAACCACATACTCCTTTCCGGCTTCAAGGGTTATGGCGGGGCTGATAAGCCAGCTGTCCTTGCTTTCTTTAGTGCCGGCACTGTATATTGAGTTAGACACCACGGCATTGCGGAAGCAATATGACGGTCTTTGACCGGCTTCTACGTATTTGAACCGGACGCGATCGGAATTTGCGAGAGTTGTCCATCCTTCGAGACAATCCGCATCGTTGAAGTCATGCGAATAAGGCACGATTTCCGCTGCAATGCTTGATGAACAAGCAAGCAGAGCTGCAGAGATAAAGGTAAAAAAATGCTTCATATAAAAAATTTTGGTTGTTCAATCAAGAGATTGGAATTGACTTGCTGCAAAAGTAGCAATATTATATGAAATCTGCAAATTTAATGTCAAATTTATAAAGGAATCGCATAAATTATGGAGATATGTATTGATGGCGCGTGGATTTGAGTGGTTCTGACAACTAATTGCGGTTCGCTTTCTCAAGAGAACCCAAGAATCAGGACAAGAACCAAAGTAAACGCTTATCGGAACATAATCGGGATTATGTTAAATAGACAGATCCATGCGCCTGTTATGCATTGACGGTGACCTGTTTTTCTGCACCATACGCCTATTCCGTAATTCTATTTGATTTTGTAGATAAAATAATTCGAAACTTTTTTGGCAGATTGGCGCAACTATTATTATTTTTGTAATTCGAAATTTAAACCATGAGTACAACACCGTTCACACACCTTCATGTACACTCGCAGTACAGTCTTCTTGACGGCAAGGCTTCGATCCCTGAGCTCGTCGACAAGGCTATCGCTGACGGTATGCATGGAATAGCGCTTACCGACCATGGCAATATGTTCGGCATCAAGGAATTTTTCAATTATGTAGAGAAAGTGAACGGTAAATTGCCGGACGAGTCCAAATTCAAGCCAATCTTCGGATGCGAGATGTATGTGGCCCGCGACAAGATGACTGATAAAAAGGATAAGACAGACAACGGCTATCATCTTATAGTGCTGGCAAAGAATGAGAAAGGTTATCACAATCTATGCAAGCTTGTAAGTCGTGCGTGGACAGAGGGTTATTATTATAAACCTCGTACCGACCGCGAGGATCTTGCGGCTCATCGTGAGGGCCTCATAGTCAGTTCGGCCTGCCTTGGCGGTGAGATTCCGCAGTTCATCATGCATGAAGAACTCGACAAGGCGGAGGAACGGATACTATGGTATAAGGAGACCTTCGGCGAAGACTATTATATAGAGCTCCAGCGCCACCAGACCTTCAAGGAGAACGCGAACCGGGAGGTCTTTGTAGAGCAGACGAAAGTTAACGAACATCTTATAAGATTCGCGAGAAAGCATAACATAAAGCTGATTGCGACAAACGATGTCCATTTCACATACGAAGATGATGCCGAAGCTCACGACAGACTAATCTGCGTGTCAATGCAGAAGTCTTTTTACGAGCCGAGATTGCACTACACCAAGCAGGAATGGCTAAAGACACCTGAGGAAATGGCTGAGATATTCAAGGACCTTCCTGAAGCCATCGCAAATACTCAGGAGATTCTCGATAAAGTGGAGTTCTATTCGTTGAACCACTCCCCTATCATGCCATTCTATGAGATCCCTAAGGAATTCGGCACAGAGGAAGAATATCGAAAAAAATACACCGAAAAGGACCTCTTCGATGAATTCACTCAGGACGAGAACGGTAATGTCGTGCTTTCGGAAGAAGAAGCGAACAAGAAAATAGAGCGACTTGGTGGATATGACAAGATATACCGGATAAAATTCGAGGCTGACTACCTTACCAAACTGACAATGGACGGCGCGAGAGAACGCTATGGAGACCCCATCCCTCCCGATGTTTCGGAACGGCTCAAATTCGAGCTGTATATTATGAAGACCATGGGATTCCCGGGATACTTCCTTATCGTCCAGGATTTTATCAATACCGGTCGCAAGAAACTCGGTGTCAGTATCGGGCCCGGGCGTGGTTCCGCTGCAGGAAGTGCCGCAGCATATTGCTTGGGTATCACACAGATAGATCCTATCAAGTATGATCTGCTGTTCGAGCGTTTCCTGAATCCTGACCGTATATCGCTCCCCGATATCGATGTCGATTTCGATGATGACGGCCGCTATGAGGTATTGAAATATGTCACAGAGAAATATGGCGCGGAAAAAGTTGCGCACATAATCACATTCGGCACCATGGCTACAAAAATGGCAATTAAGGATGTCGCCAAAGTGCTTGAGGTGCCGTTGCCGGAAGCCAACAGGCTTGCTAAACTTGTGCCGGACCGTCTCCCCGATGTCGATGGCAAATCCCCGAAGGTGAATTTCAAGAACTGCCTTAAGTATGACAAGGCATTCGCCGCCGAGAAGCAGAATCCTGATGAAAAGATCAGGGAGACGATGAAGTATGCGGAGCAACTCGAGGGAAATATCCGAAACACAGGTGTACACGCCTGCGGCGTGATTATATGCCGCGATGACATAACCGACTGGGTACCGGTGTCGATGGCGACAGATGCAGACGGCGAAAAGGTGCTGACCACGCAGTATGAGGGAAGCATCATCGAGGACACCGGACTGATAAAGATGGACTTCCTCGGCCTTAAAACCCTCTCCATAATCAAGGAGGCACTTTACAACATCAAGCACCGTCATGGCATAGACCTCGATATAGAAAAGATACCTCTCGACGACAAGGCCACATTCGATCTCTACTGTAAGGGAAACACGACTTCAACATTCCAGTTCGAATCGCCAGGTATGCAGAATTCCCTGCGCAGTCTGCAGCCAAGTAAATTCGAGGACCTGATCGCCATGAACGCTCTCTACCGCCCGGGTCCCATGGATTACATACCGACCTTCATAGCGCGCAAACATGGAGAGGAACCGATAGAATACGACATCCCCTGCATGAAGAAATATCTTGAGGAGACTTACGGTGTGACGGTCTATCAGGAGCAGGTGATGCTTCTTTCGAGGCAACTTGCCAACTTCACACGAGGCGAGAGCGATATGCTCCGAAAGGCCATGGGTAAGAAGCAGATCGACAAGATGCAGAAGCTCAAGAAGAAATTCATGGAGCAGGGACAGGCCAACGGACATGCAGCCGAGACGCTTGAAAAGATATGGGTTGACTGGGAGAAATTCGCATCATACGCCTTCAACAAGAGCCACGCCACCTGCTATAGCTGGGTCGCATATCAGACCGCCTACCTGAAGGCACACTATCCTTCGGAATACATGGCCGGAGTGATGTCACGAAATGTCACGGCTACCGACAAGCTCCGCAAGGTGATGGATGAATGCCGCAGGATGGGTCTTCGTGTACTTGGCCCGGACATCAATGAATCGCTTGAGAAGTTCGGTGTCAACAGGCAGGGCGACATCCGCTTCGGTCTCTCAGCCATCAAAGGCGTGGGGGTCAATGCCGTCAATGCCATCATACAGGAACGGAATACAAACGGAGCCTTCAAGGACATTTACGATTTTGTAGAGCGTGTGAATCTCAGTGCCTGCAACCGTGGCGCCATCGAAAACCTCGCCATGGCGGGTGCTTTCGACTGCTTCGGGCTGCGCCGCGAGATATTTGTCCATGAGATGTTCGACTCGACCTGGACCGATGTCCTCGTGAAGTATGGCCAGAACATTCAGAATGACAAGAATTCTCTACAGATGAGTCTATTCGGTGAGCTTGAGCCGATAGAGACCGCGCGCCCTCCTTATCCCGACTGTCTGCCATGGAGCCGGCTGGCTCTGCTCGACAAAGAGAAGGAGATGGTGATGATGTATCTCTCGGCCCACCCTCTCGATCCATATTTCATGGAGATAACCTATGGGTGCAACACCACATGCGAGAACTTCAAGGATGCCGAGCGTGCTGGAAATAAGGTCACGATGGCCGGCCTTGTGACGAAGGTGTCTACCAAAATGTCACGGAAAGGTACCGAATTCTCCATCATAGAACTTGAGGATTTCAGCGGCAAGGCGGAAATCCGTCTATTCGGACGAAATCACCAGAACCTGAAGGATAAATTTCACGAAGGGGAGCCGGTATATCTGAAGATAAGCTATATGGAGAGCCGTTTCAATCCGGACAGAGTCGACGTAAGTTTCGATGAAATACACCCGCTGGAGGATATGAAAGGTAAGATTGCAAACGCAATCATGCTATTCATGGATACACAATATAAAGACAGGGACTTTTTCGAGTCAATCATCGATCTGAAAGACAGATCTCGTCCCGGAGACCTTTACATCGACCTGATAGACCCAGCCAACAAACGCAATGTACGGGTACATGCAAGAAAGAAGATTCCATTGAACAAGGAACTTGTTGATCTGCTTGATAACAATGGAATCCGCTTTAAGATGGCGACGGTGTGAAAACAGAGTATTGTTTACGAACCAAATAGAACGATAAATTCACTATAATCTTTAAAACAAGTAAAAATGGCTATTCAATTCAATGACCAGACAGCCAAGGAAGCAATCGCTTCCGGCAAAGTAGTAGTAATCGATTTCTGGGCAACATGGTGCGGTCCCTGCATCAAGCTCGGTCCCGTGGTGGAAGAACTGGCTGAGAAGTATGCCGACCGCGGAGTAGTGGTGGGAAAGCTCAACATCGACGAGGATTCGGAAATCGTAGCCGAAAACCGCGTACGCAACATCCCCACAGTGCTTTTCTTCAAGGATGGTGAGGTAAAGGACCGCAGCGTGGGTCTCGTAAAACTCTCCGATCTTGAGGCTCATCTTCTTCCCCTGCTCGGTTAATCCCGTTCAGACAAAGAGAAATAAGAGGGAGCAACGCCATCTTAAGTCATTAAAATTCGAGGGATCTGTTTTTAACAGACCCCTCGTTTTATATGGATATGTTTAAGGTTCAGGCTTGTTTCACGCGCGACATGACTGCAGCGAGGAACTCACGGTATTTCTCCCAATCCGTGATCGGAGACCGTGCCACACCCGAATCCATCGCTGCTTTAGCCACGGCTGGAGCCACTGTGTAGAGCATGCGGGGATCGAATGCCTTGGGAAGAATGTAACCACGTCCGAAAACGAGATTCTCTTTCGGATATATATTCTTCACCTCTTCGGGGACAACCTCCTTGGCGAGTTTGGCGATCGCGTACGTCGCAGCGATCTTCATCTCCTCGTTGATAGCCGTCGACTGCACATCGAGTGCGCCACGGAAGATATAGGGGAATCCGAGGACGTTGTTCACCTGATTAGGATAGTCGCTGCGTCCAGTAGCCATGATGATGTCATCGCGTGTAGACATGGCGAGCTCATAGTTGATTTCTGGATTCGGGTTGGCCAGCGCGAAAATAATGGGACGGTCGGCCATCGTCAGCATCATCGCCGGAGTGAGCACATCGGCCACGCTGAGGCCTACGAATACATCGGCTCCGACGATTGCCTCCTCAAGGGTGTGGATGTCGCGGGTGGTCGCGAACTCTCTTTTCTGCTCGTTTATGTCTGTACGGTCCGCGCGGATCACTCCCTTGGAATCACACATCACGACATTCTCACGACGTACTCCGAGACGGATATAGAGACGCGTGCAACTGATCGCAGCGGCTCCAGCACCGTTAACCACAAGCTTAATGTCCTCAAGTTTCTTACCCTGGATCTCGACAGCATTGATGAGTCCTGCGCCGGATATGATGGCGGTTCCGTGCTGGTCGTCATGCATGATGGGAATCTCGCACTCCTCTTTGAGTCTGGTCTCGATCTTGAAACTCTGAGGCGCCTTGATGTCCTCGAGATTGATACCGCCGAACGTAGGTTCGAGGGCCTTTACGATCTCGACCATCTTGTCGGGGTCCTCTTCATTGATTTCGATGTCGAAAGCGTCAATGCCTGCGAAAATCTTGAACAGAAGTGCTTTCCCCTCCATCACGGGCTTACCTGCAAGTGCGCCGATATTCCCAAGACCAAGAACGGCCGTTCCATTGGAAACTACTCCTACGAGATTGCCCCGGTTGGTGTAACGGTAAGCGTCCGAGGGATTTTTCTCTATCTCGAGGCACGGGTAAGCCACACCGGGAGAATAAGCCAGCGAAAGGTCCTGCTGGGTAGTGTAAGGTTTTGTCGGGAGCACTGTTGTCTTTCCCGGCTGCGGATACTGATGATACTTCAGTGCGTCAGCTTCTAAGTTGTTCTGCATGGTATAATGTTTATCTCCTCATGATTACAATGTAGATCAATATACATCAAGAGGTTACAATTAATAATTTCTATAAATTGGAGATTCGGGAAATCGAATCGACCGTTTTATACATATTCCTTTCGGAAATACGTTACAAAGATATGAAAAATTTGGATTCATTGCCGCAAGATTTTTATGAATATGTTGAAAAAAATATTTTCAGCGATTGCGACAGCCTGATTTTGAAAGACCGTGACAAGGATTATCCGTTCCCTGTAACGCTGGCGATAACCCAGATCAGGTGTAGGAGGAAGACGGTATCCAAACTTTCATGGCTCAACTGCTACCGAGGATTTATCTATCCATGTGAGCAAGTTGCCGAGCAGTCCACGCATCAGTCTGTGGCATTGTATCACGCAATGCTTGCGGGAAGCGGCAAACGTATTGCCGACCTCACGGCTGGCCTGGGTGTTGACGCCTTCACAATGGCATTCATATCCGAAAAAGTGACTGCAGTGGAATATGATCCATTGCGGGCCGCAGCCATCCGGCATAATGCAGACGTAATCAATATTGACAATCTGACAGTTGTCCATGCCGACTGCACGGAATGGATTCGGACCGCGCCGGAGTTTGATGTGGTTTTCATTGATCCGGCACGCAGGGATGACACAGGTGCAAGAACCTTCCGGCTCTCCGACTCATTACCAAACGTGGTTGGATTTCGCCATGAGATCCTGTCGAAGACAAAGCTATTGATTGTAAAGGCCTCCCCTTTCCTCGACATAACAAGTGTTGTAAGGGAAATGCCGGAAACTAAAGAGATTCATCTTGTGTGCGTAAAAGGGGAATGCAAGGAAGTGCTTGTCATAATGCCCGGCAAGATCCAGGAACAGACGTACAGATCTGATGATGTGACAGTAAAAATCGTGGATCTGTCTCACGAGGTGGATTCCAATCGGATCAGAGCCGGTGCTGAGCCGGGTATCATCAGCTCTTTCGAGTGCAGTCTTTCTGAAACCTGGAACAAGGGCGCTCCAATAGCGGATGGTGAGGACATTGTTCCCGGTCATTATATATGTGACCCTAATGCCGGAATACACAAAATAGGAGCCGGCTCAAGACTATGCAGGGACTTTCCCGGTCTAAAGCGTCTGGGGCCCAATACCGACCTTTATGTCAGTCCTGTCTATAACGATGAGTTTCCAGGGAGAATTTTCAGGATAGACCGTCAGACGGACAAAAAATATATGAAAAGCCTTAAAGGAGAGGGGAGATCAGTCATTACAAGAAATTATCCGCTCCAGGCATCGAAACTGAAGGCATCATTGGGATTGCGTGAAGATGACTCCAAATTTATAATAGGCATGCGGATGGGCAACAATGACAAGACCATTATTCTCGACTGCACACGTATCAAATAAAATTTGGAATAAAATTTGTTATGTCATAAGGACATTGTTTGTTGTTTATATTTGAAAACAGCTTTTAATAAAGCCATAAGAATTGTATGTCAGATTATAAAAACATTAAGGAGATGCATCGGGAGGTATTCTCCTTGCTTGATTCATATAAGGTGGGTGGTGCCCTCAATGTAGCCGAGAATATGTCGCTTGCCGTAAAACTGCCACATCACCGTGATAATGTCAGGCAGATAAGGGAGACCTATAAATATATGGTCCATTATCTTCTTGAGGGTGTGGCCGACGCCGGGCGCGATACAATGTACGCCGATATATCGGAACAGATCCGCACCATCGCAGATGCATCACTTCGCGAGGCAAAAGCCCTCGACAGTCCTGACCTCTATTCCTCTACCCTGAGACTCGCCAGACTTAAGAAATTCAACCTTCCGGGAATGATAGCTGATTTCAACTCACTCGGTATGGAAATGTCTCTTGCCGAGTCAGCCGGGTCTGATCTGTCAGAGTACCGCAGGCATCGGGAAACGGCTCTGCAGGATATATTCTCTTCCCTTCTTGTTTCCTACGGCGCCAAGGATGACTATAGGGAGGTTGTACGTTTCCTTATGGATGCTGACGCGGACAGCATACTTGCCGCTCAGGTGGTCAGCGCCATGACCCTGTCTCTTATCATCCTTTTCGACGGTCCGAAACTCGAAGCACTGATTGAGCTTTACAATCATTACGATTCGACAGGCGACGAGAAGATGTCGGCAAGAACCCTTGCAGGCGTGATATTCGCGATCTATGCCTCTCCGAAGAGAGTCATGGATAATCCTGCTATTGTGAGACAGCTCGATATGTGGCAGGATTCCATCATGACCTACCGTCGCCTGAGGGAGACCGTGAGGGTTATAATCGGTACTCGCGACACGGAGAGAGTCACTGCTAAAATGAGGGAGGAAGTTATGCCGGAACTTATGAAGATGCGTCCCGACATAATGAAGACCATGCAGAACCTCAGCGAAAGCCCGGCCGATCTGGAGAGCGCGTTGCTCGAGAACAATCCCGAATGGGAGGAGCGGCTTGAGAAAAGCGGTATAACCCGTAAGATGCAGGAGCTGTCGGAGATGCAGAATGACGGTGCAGACTTGCTCATGGTGACTTTCTCCAATCTGAAACAGTTCCCTTTCTTCAACGTTGCCGCCAACTGGTTTCTGCCTTACAGCCCCGTCCATACTTCGATAAATGTCCCGGAAGAGAGCCGGGAAGCTATGATGAACCTCCTCTCGCTTGGAGGAGTAATTTCGGATTCCGACAAATACTCGCTATCTCTTGCACTCGGGCAGATGCCGGCAGCGCAGCGCGACATGATGCTCGGCCAGTTCTCAGCTCAGTTCAACCAGATGTCGGAAGAGATCAAGGAGAGACAGTTCAAATCATCCACACCGGTCTTCGACTCAGAGATACTGATGGTGATCCGCGATATGTACCGCTTCTTCAAGCTTTTCAGGAATCGATCGCAGTTGCCGGACCCGTTCGGCCGTCCGTTCGACTTTCTGTCTATACCGATAGTCGGGAAAATGATGGAGGATGATGAAGTATTGAGAATCGCCGCAGAGTTTTATTTCAAACGAGGCTATTATTCCGAGGCTCTTCCTCTTCTCGAATCCGTACTTGAGTCTTATCCTCAGGAAGTGTCGCTCCTTGAGAAGATAGGATACTGCCATCAGATTCTCGGCAGTTTTGAACAGGCGCGAGATGCATTCATGAAAGCGGAATTGCTGCACAATCCGAGTCAATGGCTATTGAGGAAGCTCGCGTTTGTCAACCGCCAGCTCGGCAACTATGAAGAGGCCATAAAATACCATACCGCCGCATTGGAGAAGGAACCCGATTCCGTCCAGCTGTTGACCGGTCTCGGCACCACGCTTCTCGCAAAGGGTGACACTGCCTCGGCTCTCCGCAATTTCTACCATGCCAACTATGTCCAGCCGGATGCTCCGTCTATTATGAGGCTTGTTGCACGAGCGGAATTGCTCAACGGCAATTTCGCAAAAAGTGCCGATTACTACTTACGTATCCCCGAGAATGAGAGGACCGACAGGGACTGGATCGGTGCGGGCCATGCAGAGATGGTTCAAGGACATTACCGTAATGCCTTTGACTACTATTCAAAGGCATTTGAGGCAAACGCGAACGACTTCGAGAAAATATTCCTATCAGATATGCAGTTGCTCGAACCTCTCGGTTATGACGTGAAGGCCGGCCGAATCATCGCCGACAAACTCCTATATCCCTGATAACAGATAAGGTCCAGAAGTTGTCTACATCGGTTGACATTTAAGCGTTAAAGATTTTGATTATTGGATTTTTTTGGCGAACTTTGCAAAACCTACGAACAAATAAGTTTCCCCAAAAGTAAAATCCAATTCCACTTAATAATACCCGATGGACGACAAAAAGACATATTCCTATCAGGAAGTTTACGATGCCTCGCTCAAATATTTCAAGGGCGATGAACTTGCGGCTCGCGTATGGGCGAGCAAATACGCGTTGAAGGATTCGGATGGCAGATTCTTCGAGCTTGATCCTTCCGACATGCACCGACGCATTGCCGGAGAGATCGTGAGGATGGAGCGGAAATATCCCAATCCTATGAACGAGGAGGATGTTTTCGGACTTCTTGACCAGTTCAAATATGTCGTTCCACAGGGAAGCCCCATGGCTGGAATCGGCAATAATCTTCAAGTCGGCTCTCTTTCGAACTGTTTCGTGATCGGTCTTGACGGCCATCCGGATTCCTACGGCGGCATTATCCGCATCGATGAGGAGCAGGTACAGCTTATGAAGCGGCGCGGCGGTGTGGGTCATGACCTGTCGCACATCCGTCCCAAAGGAAGTCCTGTAAAGAATTCCGCGCTCACATCCACCGGACTCGTGCCGTTCATGGAGCGTTACAGCAATTCCACCCGTGAGGTGGCTCAGGATGGTCGGCGCGGAGCGCTGATGATGACGGTAAGCATCAAGCACCCCGATGCCGAGGATTTCATCGATGCCAAAATGGTCGAGGGGAAAGTCACCGGAGCCAACGTCTCCGTTAAAATCGATGATGACTTCATGCGGTCCGCTGTGGAGGGAGTTCCCTATAAGCAACAGTATCCGGTCGTCTCAGACTTCCCGCTTGTGGAAAATGAGATCGATGCACGCTCGCTTTGGGGCAAGATTGTCCACAATGCCTGGAAAAGCGCAGAACCAGGTGTGCTGTTCTGGGACACAGTATTGCGCGAATCCGTCCCCGACTGTTACGCAGACCTCGGCTTCGAGACCGTATCGACCAATCCCTGCGGAGAAATTCCGCTCTGTCCCTACGACAGCTGCCGCCTCGTGGCCATCAACCTGTACAGTTACGTGAAGAATCCTTTCACTCCGCAGGCTGAATTCGACTTTGACCTATTCCGTCGTCATGTGGGCATGGCTCAGCGCATGATGGATGACATCATAGACCTCGAGATGGAGAAAATCGACACCATAATCGAGAAAATAGAGTCCGATCCTGAGACCGATGAAGTAAAGAGCACCGAACTTAACCTCTGGAAGAAGATACGTTCCAAGACCCTCAAGGGCAGACGCACAGGATGCGGCACAACCGGTGAGGGAGATATGCTTGCGGCCCTCGGACTTCGCTACGGTACACCGGAAGCCACCGAGTTCTCGGTGTCCGTACATCGCGAACTCGCCCTTGCCTATTACAGGGCATCGGTCGACATGGCTGCCGAGCGCGGTGCATTCGAGGTATATGATGCTGAGCGAGAGAAGAACAATCCGTTCATCACACGTCTGCGTGAGGCAGATCCGCAACTGTACGACAAAATGGTGAAGCAGGGGCGCCGCAACATTTCGTGTCTGACTATCGCTCCGACCGGCACCACCTCCCTGATGACTCAGACCACCTCCGGTATTGAGCCGGTATTCCTCCCCGTATACAAGCGTAAGCGCAAGGTCAATCCCAGCGACGAGGATGTTAAGATAGATTTCGTCGATGAGGTTGGCGATGCGTTCGAGGAGTATATTGTATATCACCATAAGTTCCTTGAATGGATGCGTGTCAACGGCATTGAGGTCAAGAGAAACATGAGCGCCGAGGAAATCGAGCGTCTCGTGGAGAAATCACCTTATTATAAGGCAACGAGCAACGATGTGGACTGGATGGAAAAGGTCCGCATGCAAGGTGCGGTACAGAAATGGGTGGACCATTCAATTTCCGTAACGATCAATCTTCCTAACGATGTGAGTGAAGAACTCGTAGGTCGACTGTATGTAGAGGCTTGGCGCGCCGGGTGCAAGGGCTGCACCGTATATCGCGACGGGTCGCGGACCAATGTGCTCGAGGCTGTCAAGAAAGACCCTGCGGCACAGGGCGCGTATATCGCGCATCCGGCCCATATTCTCAAGCGTCCTGCTGAACTTGAAGCCGATGTGGTGCGTTTTCAGAATAACAAGGAGAAGTGGATTGCTTTCGTGGGACTCGTCGACAACAAACCTTACGAGATATTCACAGGACTTGCCGATGACGAAGACGGCATCTTCTGCCCGAAGAGCGTTACTCACGGCAAGATCATCAAGACAGTGGATGAGAACGGGAACAAGCGTTACGACTTCCAATTCATCAACAAGCGTGGATATAAGACCACGATAGAGGGCCTGAGCGAGAAATTCAATCCCGAATTCTGGAACTACGCCAAACTGATTTCGGGAGTGCTCCGCTACGGAATGCCGATTGAGCAGGTACTGAAACTTGTGGGAGGTCTGGAACTCGACTCTACCAACATCAACACATGGAAGATGGGTGTGGAACGCGCGTTGAAAAAATATCTCGCGAACGGCACTGCCGCTTCCGGTCAGAAATGCCCCCATTGCGGAGCAGAGACCCTCATCTATCAGGAAGGTTGCCTGATATGCACGTCATGCGGCAATTCCAAGTGCGGATGATCGCGCGGGCACGGGTTCTTTTCCAGTCTCGTCACACGAGGTTGGTCCGTTAAACGAATAATCTTAAAAGTATGAAGATAACATTCAACATCAATTACCACACCAACTGGGGGGAATCGCTCTATATCTGCGGAGGTATTCCCGAACTGGGAGGAAGCGACCCTCACAAGGCCGTGGAGATGAATCTGCTGAGCCCCGACCAATGGCAGCTCGCACTCGAACTCGACAAAGAGCCGGACGACTTCGAATACTCCTTCATAGTCAAGGCCCCGGACCGTCCATGGCGTATGGAATGGGGGAAGCCCCACAGGTATGCCTCCGGTCGCGGCATCGAGCTATGCACCATATTCGACTCATGGAGCGACATGCCCGCCGACAAGCCTTTCTATTCGTCGGCTTTCACGGAAGGGATGCTGAGCCGTGGCGACCACCGGGACGCGCCGCTTCCCTCTCTGCCCGGTACACTAAACATCCGCGTCGAGGCTCCTATGGTTGAGCCTGATGAGATTCTTGCGATTGCCGGTGAAGGCGGATACCTCGGCGAATGGGATCCGGCCCGCTCCATCAGGATGAACGATGCCCGGTTCCCGGTGTGGGAAGTGAACCTGCCGCTTGATTCTCTTCCCCTGCGCTTCGAATACAAGTTCCTCATCCTGTCGCGCGACGGCAAGGTAAGGGGATGGGAAGCGATGAACAACCGTGCATTCGGAGTAGCGCGTGAGGTGAAGTCACAGCAGATCGTCATTGACGGAACACGCTTCGCCAATCCCAAAGAGCAGTGGAAAGGCGCGGGAACCGCAATACCTATATTCGGAATAAGAAGCGAGGAGGATTTCGGTGTAGGTGATTTCCTCGACATCAAGAAGATGGTTGACTGGTGCGTGAAGACAGGCCAGAAAGTTCTTCAGATTCTTCCCATAAACGACACAACGATGACCCGCACATGGGTTGATTCATATCCTTACAAAGCGAACTCCATTTTCGCGCTTCATCCGATGTACATGCGACCAGATGCAGTCGGAACGCTCAGGAATGTCGAGAAGAAAGAGTATTTTGAAAATATAAGAAAGGAACTTAACAGTCTCGCGGAGATTGACTACGAACGTGTGAACAACGCCAAGGATGAATATCTGCACCTGCTGTTCGCGCAGGATTTCGCCAAGACTGCCGGAACTGACGAATATAAGGCTTTCGTAGCCGCCAACGAATACTGGCTGCTTTCATGGTCTGTTTGGAGCGTGCTCCGCGACGAATACCATACTCCGGACAACAATAGTTGGCCGCTGCTTTCCGTCTACGACGAGGATGAGGCGAAAGCGTATGCGGCCTCGCATCGTGACAAGGTGGATTACTACTACTTCATGCAGTACCATCTCGACCGCCAGCTGCGCGAGGCCAGGGACTACGCCCATCGCTGCGGCGTGGTTCTCAAGGGTGACATTCCAATCGGAGTGAGCAGCTTCAGCGCCGATGCATGGATGAATCCCCGTCTGTTCAACATGAACTGTCAGGCGGGAGCACCGCCGGACGATTTCTCCGTGCTCGGCCAGAACTGGGGCTTCCCCACTTATAATTGGGATGCGATGGCGGAGGATGGCTTCCAGTGGTGGAAGGAACGTTTCCGCAAGATGTCGGAGTATTGCGATGCTTACCGCATCGACCATATCCTCGGATTCTTCCGCATCTGGCAGATTCCGCTCGATGCCGTACACGGTCTGCTCGGCTACTTCAATCCGGCCCTTCCGATGTCGGCAGATGAACTGAGGAATTCCTACGACTTCTGGATCAATCCCGACGTGCAGTGCCGTCCGCTCATTCTCGAATGGATGTTGGGCGATTTCTTCGGCGAATACAGAGATGAGGCCAAGGCACAGTACCTCGACCACGTGGGTGGAGACAGATTCTCGCTCAAGCCTGAGTTCGACACTCAACTCAAGGTAGAGGCTCATTTCGCAAAACTCGGTCCTTCGGAGAAAAACGACCGACTGCGTAATGCTCTCCTCGGCATAATCGACGATGTGCTCTTCATAGAAGATCCCTACGAGAAAGGACATTATCATCCGCGCATCGCCGCTCAGTACACTTATCAGTATCGTGTGCTCTCAGACTATGAGAAATGGTGCTTCAACCGTCTCTATAACGATTTCTTCTACCATCGTCATAACGACTTCTGGTATGGAAAGGCAATGTGGAAACTTCCGCCTCTTCTCGACTCCACGTCGATGCTCGCCTGCGGGGAGGATCTCGGCATGATTCCGGATTGCGTACCGGCAGTTATGCGACAGCTGGAGATTCTCTCACTCGAGATCCAGTCTATGCCGAAAGATCCAAACGCTGAATTCGGCGACACATGGCATTATCCCTACTATTCGGTATGTACCACATCTACACATGACATGGGAGGCATCCGCCTCTGGTGGGAGAACGACCGCGGAGTATCGCAGCGGTATTTCAACAATGTGCTTCATGAGCCGGGAGAGGCGCCGGTCTATGCCGAGCCTTGGATATGCGGTAAGATCGTCAACCTTCAGCTCCAGAGTCCGTCGATGTTGTGTATCCTCCCGCTTCAGGACTGGCTGTCGACCGATGGCAGACTGCGCCGTCAGAATCCTGCAGACGAGCAGATCAACGTACCCGCCAATCCCCGTCACTATTGGCGCTACCGGATGCACCTTACGGTGGAGAATCTCCTGTCGCAGGATTCCTACAACGGAATGCTATCAAGCATGATACAGGAAAGCGGCCGATAATCGGTTGAATACTTAACTTAAGAGAAGAGGCTGTGTCAAAATGATGGATTTTGACACAGCCCCATGTTTCAAACTGCGTTATATGGCAAATGACGATAAAATAGGTTTTCTGTTTGATCTTGACGGTGTCCTGATTGACAGCGAAACCGAATATACAAGGATTTGGACTGCGATAGCAAGGGAATTCTACCGTACCCCCGAGGGGGAGATTCCTGACGATGACCAGGCACGGAATGTGGCTCTTCGTATAAAGGGACAGACCCTGACGCATATTCTCGACGAGTATTTTCCAGATCCCTACATACAGAAGGAAGTGACCGTGATGCTCGACATACTTGAACAGCGCATGAGATACAACTGGCTGCCCGGAGCCAAGGAACTGCTCGAACAGATTGCAGATGCAGGTTATGATGCCGTTCTTGTCACAAGCAGCAATGAGATGAAGATGAAGCATCTGCGAGAGGAGCGTCCCGATTTGGAGACTTACTTCAAGGCCATTGTCAGCGCGGATATGATCAAGCATTCCAAACCGGATCCGGAGGGATATGAACTCGGTGCAAGACTTATTGGCGCAAAGCCTGCTCGTTGCGCGGTATTTGAAGACTCCGTACAAGGCGTGGCAGCCGGTCGCCGAGCAGGTGCATACGTGGCAGGTGTGGCAGGAACCGTGGATGCAGAACGGCTTAAGGAAAATTCCGACATGATTGTGTCCTCGCTGGCGGAAATAAACCTCGACAAACTGATTAGCATTCTACATTCCAGATGATTGGTAGAAACAACATACCATTGGCCGAAAGGCTGCGCCCCGATGATCTCGAAGGCTACATCGGTCAGGAGCAGCTTGTTGGACCGGACGGCATCATCCGCAAGATGATAGATACATGTCGCGTGAATTCCTTCATACTCTGGGGACCTCCCGGCGTCGGCAAGACCACCCTCGCCCGCATAGTGGCCGCCAAGACAGAGGTACCGTTCTACACGCTTTCCGCAGTGACATCGGGAGTGAAGGATGTCCGCGAGATATTGGACCGCTGTGCTGCCGATGTCAAGAGCATTTTTTCCAAAGGACGCCCCATCCTCTTCATCGACGAGATTCACCGATTCAACAAGTCGCAGCAGGATTCCCTGCTCGGAGCCGTTGAGAAAGGCATTGTAACACTTATCGGCGCCACTACCGAGAATCCCTCCTTCGAGGTTATCCGTCCTCTTCTGTCACGCGCACAGGTATACACGCTACGTCCCCTTGATGCCGAGGCTCTCGACCGACTTCTGCAGCGTGCCCTCGAAAAGGATGAGATATTGTCCAAGCGAGAATTCGATATCCGTTCTAAAAAGGCATTGTTCCGCTTTGCCGGAGGCGATGCCCGAAAACTTCTCAACATTATAGACCTTATCGAGCAATCTGTTCCCGAAGGAGAGACTGTAGTCATTGATGACAAACAGGTGATTGACTCTCTACAGGAGAATCCCGCGGCATACGACCGTAATGGCGAGATGCATTACGACATTATCTCCGCATTCATAAAGTCAATGCGTGGTAGCGATCCGGATGGAGCCGTCTACTGGCTCGCACGGATGGTGGAAGGTGGCGAAGACCCACTTTTCATAGCCCGGCGCATGCTGATACTTGCTTCGGAAGATGTCGGTCTTGCCAACCCCAATGCCGTCCTGCTCGCCAACGCCACATTTGATGCCGTCAGCAAGATTGGCTGGCCTGAATCACGTATCATCCTTTCGGAGTGCGCGATATATCTCGCCAATTCTCCTAAGAGCAACTCCGCCTATATGGCGATAAACAATGCTCAAAGTGTTGTGAGAGAGACAGGGGACTTTCCGGTTCCGCTCCATCTCAGAAATGCACCTACCAAGCTGATGGCCGATCTCGGTTACTCCGCCGGATATAAGTATGCGCACGATTACAAGGACAATTACGCGTTACAGCAGTATTTGCCCGACGGTCTCGGACAGACAGCGTTCTGGCAACCGGGCAATAATCCTGCGGAGACTAAGATGGCGGCACGACTTGATTCTCTGCGACGCAACGCCGCTGGAAACAGCGGGCCAGATATTGCCCGAGAGGCATCAGATTCTTCAAAAACAAGTAATAACCAACCGTAGGAACCGTTTAATAATTGACGGACTATAGATTCTAACTGACAAAATATATAAGTATGAAAAAAGCACTTATTATCGGCGCGCTGACACTGACGGCATTCGGAGCCTCGGCACAGAGCGATGTCTTGGACAATCCGGATAACCGCCCCTATTTTGGAGTGCGTCTCGCACTGGATGTTACATGCCCTACCCAGTGGACTATAAAGAGCGGACCGCTTAATCTGTCTACGGATTTCACGACTCCGGCTGCCGGTGTTGAGGCCGGATTCATCTATAACCTTCCTTTGTGGAAGAACCTCTATTTCGAGCCTGGTTTCTCCCTGTATTATGATACCTATGGGTTGGATTTGGCTGTTTTTGATGGAGATGCGGATTTCCCCATGGATCTTAAGAATAAGTCCGTAAGAAAATTCGGGTTCCGTATACCTGCAGCTTTCGGTTACCATTTCGACTTCTCGAGAGTGTCTTTGTCAGTATTTACCGGACCTGTGTTCGATCTTGGTATGGTGGGCCGCTATTACCTGACTTCAAATAAGATTAATGGTGTCAATATACATGAATCCGGTTCGATTTACGAAAAAATAGACGGTGAAGTTCTCCTTAACCGTTGCAACCTTTCGTGGCGTTTCGGTGTCGGAGCCGAATTCAACAGGTTCATGGTCTCGCTTAGTGGAGACGTGGGAATGATTGATATGTGTCCTTCACAGTATGCAACTTACAGAGAGAATAATTTCCATCTCACCGTAGGTTACAACTTCTGACATTGTAGTTAAAAAATGAAAAAGACACTTATTGCCGCGACTTTAGTAGTCGCGGCATCAGGTTATGCGCTCGCCGATATAAGGTCTGTCATCGATACTACCTACTCTGCGTCCGATTACGCGGCCTCGCGCTCTTATGCCCTCTCCGAGGTTACCGGGGAGATGAAGCCAAAGCTGAAATTCACGGCATCCGGATTAGTCGTCATGGACGGTGCTGTGTATGCTCCCGCTAGCGATGGCTTTGCAAACGGTGTCACCCTTCCCGACATCCGGCTCGGCGGTAAAGTCGACTATGGTCCCTGGGAGGCAAGGGTCGACCTCGGATTTGGCTACGGCAAGTTCTCGATGAAGGATGTGTATATTCAGTACACCTTCAGCGGTTCCTCGAGCCTGCTCCGTGCCGGATATTTCGTCCATCAGTTCGGTCTCAACACCTCATCGTCAAGTTCCAGCAAGCCTACTATAGAGAATCCGTCCACCGATGATTTCTTCGAATCCATGAGCCGCAAACTCGGTATCATGTATAAGCTCGATCTCCCGAAATTCTATATGGGAGTCAGCGCATTCACAGGCACGGGACTCAGCGGGGCGAATACATCGACCATGGGTTTTACCAGTGTCGGAGTCCTCGGACGTTTCGTATGGCGCCCGATAGCCCGTTCCGGAGCTATTGTTCAGGTAGGCGTCAGCCCCTGGTATCAAAATGCGTTCAGAGAGAAGAGGGAAATTGACGGCAGGGAACAGTGGCAGCGATATTTCGATTTCGGATGCAGTTTCCCGACGCGCGTGGCCCGCGTGGATCTGCTTGGAGCAGATATTTCCAATGCGCGAGACCTCTTTAAGATCACCCCGGAACTTCTGCTATCGTACGGACCGCTGGCACTTGAGAGCCAATATTATTTCATGAACGTATGGCGCTCTGAAGGCGAGAGCTGCTATCAGGCGCAGGGTGCTTACTGCGTGCTTCGCGGTCTGTTGATTGGTGACAGGGAGTATTCATATTCTCATGGAAACGCAGGCCTTAACCTGCCGCGTCCCCGAAGTCTTGAACTCGCGCTCGGTTATAACTATACAAACGCTTGTTCAGCAGGAATCAACGGTGGCATAACCGATGACTACAGCGTCACCCTCAACTATTACATCAACAAGTACCTTGTGGCCCGTCTCGGCTGGCATTACACCGATGTCCGCAGCAGCGCTGTCTCGGCCGACCGTCAAGTCAATACTTTCCAGGCCCGAGTCCAGTTTAAATTTTAACCTAATGGAAACGATACTTAAGATCGAGAATGTCACAAAGAGATTCTCGGAAGTGGTCGCCCTCGACAATGTCAGCCTTGAGGTTGAACAAGGTTCCATACTCGGACTTCTCGGTCCTAACGGAGCCGGCAAGACAACCTTGCTGAGGATTATCAACGGTCTTCTGACTATTGATTCAGGCAGCGTCCGAATCCTCGGCAAGGATGTATCCCTTGCAACTTCGGGGCATATCGGGTATATGCCGGAGGAACGGGGACTATACGACAACATGAGCATCGAAAACCAGATAATGTTTTTCGGTCTGCTCAAGGGAGGCAACGAAGCCCGTATGAAAGAAGTGATGGCCGAGTATCTCGAACTATTCAATCTTTCAGGAAATGAGAAACGAAAGGTGAAGGAACTTTCCAAAGGCAACCAGCAGAAGGTACAGATCATATCGACTCTCGTGCATGAACCGGAACTCGTGATTCTCGATGAGCCCTTCAGCGGTTTCGATCCTATCAACGGCATGCTGCTCCAGGAATTGATCGATCGTCTGCATGAGCGTGGCACCACCATCATCCTATCATCGCACAACATGCATGCGGTCGAGAGGATGTGCAGTCATATCGCACTCGTTAATCACGGACATATACTTGTGAACGGGCGGCTTGAGGATATAAAGGAAGCCAACAAGACCAACGACCTGATTTTCACATGCGAGAAAAAAATCGATATGGATTTCATAAAGAGCAGCCGCATGATTCGGGATATCAAGGAGGATGTCTGCCGTGATGGACGCAAGGGCTTCGCATATCGCTTGGTGAAAATGCCTGAGGTAAGCAACGCCGCTCTTGTCCGGGAGATAGCAGCCCAGAGCGACATTACCCACTTCGAGGAGGCTCTCCCCTCTCTCAACGACATTTTCCTGCAATATACTACTTCGACAGAACAGACGGAAGCCGCTCTGGATGCCGAAGAACCCATTACCGAAAACCTGACGATAAGATGAACAGAGAGATAAACCAGCTCAAATTACTGATAAAGACAGATTACCTCACGGATATAAAGTCCAAATCGTTCTGGATCGGCACATTTCTGGCTCCGATTCTGATTATAGTGTTCGGAGTGGTGATTGGATTCCTCGCTTCCGATTCCGATGCGATGCAGGAGGTAGCTTCAAGTACCGGCGGAGACAAGGACCTGACAGGACCGCAGGCTGCCGGAATGCTTGTGGGGATGATTCTGACGATGTTTCTGATGATGTTTGGCGCGCAGGTTTACAGCAAGGTCAGGAAGGAGAAAATCAACAGGATTATGGAAGTGCTCGCCACGTGCGTGACCGGACGGCAGATGATGCTTGCCAAGGTTATCTCCGTGGCCCTTATAGGTCTCACGCAATTGGTTTTCTGGATTGTGTTGCTCTTGGTCGGAGCAGTTGTCATACTGATTATGACTCAGCCTGACATTCCCTGGGAATATCTTAAAGACCCGAGGATATATCTTGGCACTGTGTGGTGCATTCTTTTCCTTGTGGGTGGATATGTGTTTTACGCCGCCTTGTATGCGGCATGCGGTGCGATGACCGACAAGGACAGCGAGAACCAGGGATATATGACGGCTCTGACTTTCATGCTGCTCGGATCAATGTATGTGTCTATGTATGCCACAGACCATGTAAACACGTTCACCATGATATGCAGCTTCATTCCGTTCACCGCCCCTTCCATCTGCGTGACCAACGCGCTTGCAGGCTCGATACCGGTATGGGGCACGATTCTGGAATGTCTGGCGCTTTATGCCTTCGCATGGCTGGCAGTATCATTCTCCGGTAAAATCTACACATCCTCCATTCTGCTCAAAGGAAAGAAGTTCAGTCCTAAAGACATAATAGTCTTCCTGAAGTTGAAATAGCCTCGCTGTCAAAACGGCACCGGTGTCTCAAATACATACAACTTCCCGTCAAGTGGGAATGTAAACTCTATCCGGAAAGCGTGTAGATGCAGACGACCGTCTGCGCCACACGCTTTTCGTCCGTATAGTCTGTCGCCGACTATCGGCATGTTCAGTCCCATTTCCGAGGCAGCATGTACCCTCAGTTGATGTGTCCTTCCTGTCAGTGGTCTGAATATTACACGGCTGAATCCATTGTCGACCGATATGAATTCATATTCTGTCAATGCCGGTTTACCATTGTCGATATCTACGCACTGGCGCGGTCTGTCAAGCCTGTCGGGTGAAAGAGGAAGCTCTATGCGACCTGCTGGAGATATTCCTTGAGATCTGTAATCACCGTCAAGATCTGCGATATATGTCTTCTGCACCTCTCTTCGGGCGAAAAGCGCCTGCATGGTCTTGTATGATGTATCTCCGAAAGCAGCGATAATCGCTCCTGAGGTGTCCTGATCAAGACGATGAGCCATCTTGACATTGCGGTCCTCACCGTATCGCTCTATCAACCAGTGCTGGAGAGAGATGTCGGTTCCTTTGCCCGGGACTGAAAGCATTCCACTCGGTTTGTTGATCACGCAGAACCATTTGTTCTCATATATTATTTCCGGATTGTACACGTTGCAATGTTGACGGTCACTATCAAGAGGAGGATCTACTTGAAGTCCCTGAAGCATCCAGTTGAGCACCGGTAGACATTTGCCGCGACATGCCGGATAATTCATGCCATGAACCCTTACCTCCCCCCCTTTAGGTCTTCCGTACCAATATTCGGCTATGGATTTAGGTTGCCAGCCTCTGAGATAAGCTGCCTGCAGCAGTTTCGGAGCACAGCATTCGCCAGCCCCCGAGGGTGGTATCCTCATAGGAGTCTCGGCAAAAATCTCGCTGAGATTTTTTGTCTCTCCCTTTGCATTCAGCACCTTGAAATTTGTAAACAACCAGTTTTGCAGCTCCTCGGAATCTGTCCGCCGCTTCTCTCTCATTGCTTCAAGTTGACTTAGGGCTGCTTTCAGCTGTTCAGCCAAAGGTTTGAGTTTCTTGGCAATCTTTCTCTTGAGTCGATGCAGTTCAGCTTTCTCGTATTGACTCTGTCGTATCATGGCTGCCAATTCCGGCTCCTGGATGTTGCCTATGCTGCGTTTCGCATCCCTTACATGCTTTGACTGACGGCATTTCTCTTTATACTCCGATATTTCCTCGTCTGCTTTCGCTTTAGAGAGCTCATATTCCCGCCGCAATACGCATAGAGGCTCTTCCTCAAACCGAGATATCTCTCTGTTCTGACGAGAAATGTCAGCTTCTTTCTGCTTGAAGTATCCTCCCGGCTCCAGATAGTCGAAAACCGTATCGACGAATCCTTCATAATGAAATCCGCCGTTTCCAAGTTGGCCGGAGAAAGCGTACAGTTTGTGGTCTATTCCGTTTCGGTCTGTCGCTATCAATATACCAAGCATCTTTCCATCTTCAAGTTCGCTGATGAAATTCGCATCTGCCGGATTAGTACTCTCTCTGAGAGATTCCAACCTTATGGTTAATTCACGAAAAGCCTTTTCACATGCTTCATCGGGAACATAATCAAATGGATTGTTCAATCTATTCTACGCTTAGTATTTCTTCTTTAGCTTATCGATCTCGTCAACAAACGATTTAGGCAGACGGACATTGTATAGATCCATCGCTTCGGCAAACAGTGGAGCTATCTCCGAATCCTTGAAACCTGCTATTCCGCAGCCGATTCGCGTAACATAGAAAGTAGTCTGGTCCCATTCCCGGGCGAGTTCTATGAAATCATCCACGTATGGCTTGATAGTCTCGACTCCTCCCTGCATGGTCGGAATCGCGTACGACTGTCCCTGCATTCCTACACCCTGACCCATTATCGCGCCGAAGCGCTCGCGGGCCACACGCGCCGCTCCTCCGGCATGGTTCCCGGCAAGATTGCTGCCGAACACAAACACTTCATCCTCTCCCAACGAGGTTATATTTTCAGGAGTATATTCCATATCAATTTATTTCTTCATCTAAGAATTCAACCATCTCATGTGTATCCTTGCAGCCGAGCATATATTTACGCCCATCCTTCAAAGTGACCAGAAAGCAATCGGACGCTTTGCCATAATAAGCGAAATACTTGCCGAAGTCTTTCTCCTTGAACCAGCCGTACCATCCGAAAAATCCTCCGCTACCACACATCCTTATCGCTCCCATAGTTGGAGAACAAAGCCTGACATCCGATACTTCTTTAAGAGGAATTTTCTTGTTTTTCAATGGGCTCGCTACTGTAATAGAGTTTTTGTCAACAGAAACCGACATAGGCATGAAAAACAGTGTGGAAAGAATCAGAGCCAGAAACACTGCCGTAAGAATCCATACTGCAACTTCGTTGTCGGATTGATTGGCTGCATACACAACTACACCACATATCACCGCAATCATTATAGCCGAAATGATGATGCTGTAGCTGCTTAACTCAACTCTCTTTTTCATATCATAAAACAAATTAAGCTGCAAAGGTATATAAAAAATCGCGATTTTTTACGTCCGGTGTATAAGAAAGTCAA
>CAJUBC010000028.1 GCA_910584545.1 uncultured Muribaculaceae bacterium
ATATTTCTATGATATTGGCAAATAATAAATTAGCCTTTAACTGAATATCCCTAAAATAAACTCGGCGCTGATGATACGGACCATCAAGGAACGGGCAATCGTAAAAAGCTTGAATCCTTTAACGGCCATATCCTTGTTTACGGGAATACGGGAAATTGTAGGGACGCACGAGCCGTGCGTCCCTACATTCCAATTACACTACACCCACCCCGCGTAAAAGCACCGGAGGTGCGGGCGTAGCCGGCACGAGTGCCACCTCCTCGAGGCTATCCGCCTCCGGCACTTTGTCGGCATAGGCTGGCGTTATACAAACCTCTACAGAGCTGTGGATAATCTATAATTTGCGACCTGTTCAGTCATAAGGTTCCCAATCAGAAATCTCGGTTTTGCGCCACATTCTTCCCATCCCGTCTCGTCCTATATATTCTCCAATACCATACTCCTCAATGTTTCTGATTTCAGGACAGCCGCACTCAATCCATGACTTTTTCTCAGGTTTTGATGAAGCACTTTTAAAGATGCCCTTAAAACTTTCGGAACCTACCATGCCTGTCATAAAAACACCTATGAGTCCAACTGCTATGACCAGAACTATTGTCAGCAGGAGATTCAGCATACTGCACAGACAATAGATCGTAGGAAGATATATGATCCAATAAACCAAAGTGAATATCGGATTTCCTTTATATTTTACCGTCAAGAAGATATGCGCGAGTAGCATCAGAGCAAAAACCGAAATCGATATGATAAGCGTGACATCGGTATTTGCGGGACTCCATTTATAGCATACTCCGAAAGGAACTAAGGCAATCATACCGACGGCCATACTTATTACGCTATATTGAGAAGCACGGTCCATACCGGTTCGCAGACTTTTGTCAATAAAGAAGCTTAAAACAAAAGCTGTCACTACGGCTTGAATGACAGGAGTGGCAAAGAAGCCGATAAACGCGATCAGATCAAGAAAGAAATTTCCGGCATTCATACCTTTCCCGTAAAACCATTGTACGGTATAGGAGAAGAAAATTTCAAGTGGTGTCAATGACATCAGTAATATACAGGTTAATGCCAGAAGAATGTTTGCTACCATCCTCTTGTCAGTACCTTCCATCTGTCTGATCCAGGCATAGCAACATCCTCCGGCAGCAAGTGCCAGACCAAACATCAGCAATGCCATATTACCCGCGTACTCTACTTTAAGGATGTCATCATAATCGGCAATTGACATCTTAACCTGATGTATTTCACGTGTCATTGTCTGATTGTTGTCCAATAGTTCCTTATCTTTCAGATTATCCTTTTCGAGAGGGGACATATCCGAACACGATGAAAGAGATAATGACATTATCGAGATAATGAACGCGATAATAACTTTCACATATAATAACTTCATAAGTTGGTGTTGGTTATAAGTAAGTGTTCAAATTAATCGATAGTAAGTGAAAAAATTAATCTCACATATAACAAATATGTGCACAAAAATAGGACAAATATCTGACATACGCACTATTCTGTGTGTATTTTGTTTAGCAATAACGTATTTTCCTGAATCTTCCAGTTCGTACGGGTTGTAAAGTTGTTTGTAAATCTACTAAAAAATGTGTATATTTGCGCTCAAACTCTGGTATAAAATGTGTGCGACTTGTCATAAAGTCGGGTATAAAATGTGCGCGATTCACTGTATTAATCTAACTATTAGTATATTATGTCTATGCAAAAGATAGAGTCTCAACTAGAGGCTTGGTTAAGGGATTATTCTCATAAATTCATAGCGGTAAAATTTGTGCTGATCGCGCTCGCGGCAATCATTCCCGCAGGAAACGCTATGGCACAGCGTGAGCTTGGTCTCGAATCGAATTACCAAAAGCAATCGGAGCAGAACTATAATTTGCTGAACGAGGATTGGGTGTGGAAATACTGTCAGGAATACAATGAGGATTACGCTGACCCTCAGTATACTTGTCGAGATTACGTGAATGATGGTTATACTTACCTTAATGTTGGTTTTAAGGGAACAACAGTCATTAATGGAGTGGAATATAAAAACTGTACTATATGGAGAGATGGCGAAGAGCCGGCTGACGGCAAGGCTCCGGTAATCGCATACCTACGTGAGGAGGGCAACAAAATCTATATGCGAAAGGTAGATACTGATGACAATCTTTACAATAGGCTACTCAGGGATTATAATATCAGTCTGAAACCCTTCCGATGCCCATCTTTCGGATGGTCACCTGTCCAAGAATCAGAAAGGCTGATATATGACTTCGACCTCGACAAAGGAGAGAAACTATGGTTTGACAACGAACATAAGAATGACAAAGCCTGTTTAGAGGTCTCCGACAGATACCCTTTGACGATAGATGGACGAGAAATCGAGATTCAGCAGTTTGGCGTTGAGTATTATGAAATAACCAATGTGTATTGCGGCTTGGGGGCTGTCGACAGTCTGCTGCCATTCCCGAATACTTACAATGACTATATCAATATGCCTCACTTCCTCATCCAAATCGCAGACAGGAATGACAATCCCATCGTCACCATGTTGCCCGGCGGTCGCCTACCGGAAACCGGAATATCGGTTATAAATCCCGATAACAATATCGTTGACAGCAGTTACTACGACATGCATGGGCGGCAGGTTTCGAAACCGACGGAAGGAATCTTCATCAGAGTTGACCGTATGCAGGACGGCTCGGTTGTTTCCAGCAAGGTGTGCATGCAAGCTCGATGAAATATAGATATAAGGACATATCGACCGAAATCTTCTATGCTTTCGGTTAATGATTCAGTCAGACCCCGCGACAACAGAAAATCGCGGGGTCTGACTCTGTTTATGGAGGGTTTTGTAAATTTGATTTTCAGATTAAAGGATTTTTCATTAAATTTGCGATTTGATGGATATGTACGCGGGATTGGAACATTTTCCGTCGCCGTATAGTCAGGATCTGTCTGCTGGTTCAGGCAACTACAGACTGCTGCCGGGCACAAGACAGACATGACACAGGAATAGAATTTAAGATATAACTGCATATTATGAATCTTTTTGACCAAGTCAGCGAGGACATCAAGAAGGCGATGCTCGCTCGCGAAAAGGTACGCCTCGAGGCACTTCGCGGCGCCAAGAAGGAATTTCTGGAGGCAAAGACCGCCAAAGGCGCCAATGGAGAGCTCTCCGACGAGAACGCCGTGAAGATTATCATCAAGATGGTGAAGCAGCGTAAGGAAAGCGCCCGGATTTATAATGAGAACAACCGTCCCGAACTCGCCGAGAACGAGCTCGCCGAGGCTGCGGTGCTCGAGGAATATCTTCCCAAACAACTTACCGCCGAGGAACTGGATGCCGAACTGCGCGCCATCATAGCCGAAACCGGAGCCACTTCGGCCAAGGATATGGGCAAGGTGATGGGAACAGCCACCAAGCGTCTCGCAGGACGCGCCGAGGGCCGCGCCATTTCGGAGGCAGTTAAACGCCTGCTGGCCTGAGCCTGCATAAGGCCCCTTCCAACCTGAAATTCAGAGAGGGTCTTGACATCTAACTATCATTATCTGACAAAATGCTTACACTACAGACCATAAAGGCCGATCCCGAATTCGTGATCGAGCGTCTGGCCGTCAAGGGATTCGATGGCCGCGAAATCATAACCAAGATAATAGCTGTCGACACCGAGCGACGCCGCCTGCAGCAGAAAACCGACAGCGACGCATCGGAACTGAAGAAACTCGCCGCCACCATCGGCAAATACATGAAGGAGGGCAATAAAGAAGCCGCCGAAAAAGCCAAGGAAGCCGTAGCCGCGCTCAAGCAGAGCACAAGCGAACTTCAGGAGCAGCTGGAACGCTGCGAGAGCGAGATCCGCGACATGCTGCTGACAGTGCCCAACCTCCCCTGCGCCGCAGTCCCCGAGGGAAAGACCGCCGAGGACAATGTGGTGGAGAAGACAGGAGGGGTCATTCCCGACCTTCCCGCCGACGCTCTGCCCCACTGGGAGCTGGCTAAGAAATACAACATCATTGACTTCGAGACCGGAGTGAAGGTGACCGGAGCCGGTTTCCCGTTCTACGTCGGCAAGGGAGCCCGCCTGCAGCGCGCCCTCATCCAGTTCTTCCTCGACGAGGCATGGAAGGCCGGCTACACCGAGGTTGAGCCCCCGTTCGTGGTTAACGAGGCATCGGGCTACGGCACAGGACAGCTTCCCGACAAGGAGGGCCAGATGTACCACGTGAATCTCGACAACCTCTACCTCATCCCCACCGCGGAGGTACCCGTCACCAACATCTACCGCGACGAGATCATTCCCGAGGCAGAGCTGCCGAAGAAAAACTGCGCCTACTCCCCCTGCTGGCGCCGCGAGGCCGGCAGCTACGGCAAGGACGTGCGCGGCCTGAACCGCCTCCATCAGTTCGACAAGGTGGAGATCGTGCGCATAGAGCGCCCCGAGGACTCCTACGCCGCTCTCGAGGAGATGAAGGACCATGTGCAGGGACTTCTCGAGAAACTCGGACTTCCCTGGCACATACTCCGTCTCTGCGGAGGCGACATGAGCTTCACGTCGGCCATCACCTTCGACTTCGAGGTATGGAGCGCAGCCCAGAAACGCTGGCTCGAGGTATCTTCGGTATCCAATTTCGAGACATACCAGGCCAACCGCCTGAAATGCCGCTACCGTGGCGCGGACAAGAAGATCCACCTCTGCCACACGCTCAACGGTTCGGCGCTGGCCCTGCCGCGCATCGTGGCCGCGCTGCTCGAGAACAACCAGACGCCCGACGGCATCATCGTGCCGGAATGCCTCAGAAAGTACACCGGTTTCGACATCATCGACTAAATCGACTAAACTAACAAGACTAACCAACCGCCATCAGATGGAAAAAGACAAGGCATACATCAGCAAGGAAGAGAAAAAGATTCCCATCAACGACCCGACGGGAAAATGGAGCGACCTTACCCTGCTGCCCGAATGGGGCGAGGAATATTACGATGTCTACACAGTTAAGAAACATGGCAAATGGGTCATGCTCAAGGCCCTCAAGAAGGAGTATGCCGACAAGCCTGAATTCCAGCGGATGATTGAACAGGAATTCGACACCCGCTACAATCTGTCGCATCCCAACATCGTGATGGTCAATGATTTCGAAAAGGTTCCCGGCATCGGCACCGCCATAATCACAGATGATGTCTACGGCTATTCGCTGCGCAGGCTCATCGACGAGAAGAGACTGACGCCCAAGATCGTACACCGGCTGCAGACGCAGCTCCTCGACGCGATGGAGTACATTCAGGAGAACCACATCGTACACCATCCCATCACGCCGGAGACCATCATCTTCACCGAATACAACGAGAACCTGAAACTGATCAACGTCGGCTACGACCAGTCAGAGGAACTGACCACCCAGGACGCCCGCGAGGACATCGAGAGCTATGGAAGGATACTGAACGAGGTTCTCGACAACCTCCCCGCGTCGATGCCAAGACTGCGGAAGGTGGCCAACAAATGTATGCAGAAGGACACCCCGTTCCGCACGGTCTCCGACATACAGCTGGCCATGGAACGGCGCGCCTCCTCGCAGGTCTACGTGTTCCTGTGCACATGTCTGGTGGTATTGATCACGCTGCTTGTATGGCTATCGGTGCGGCAATGACATGTATGTCAGAACAATAATCAGTTATCAAATCATTCCCCATCCCCTAAAATGGTAGAAATAAAAGAAGTAAGAGACACAAAGGAGGAACTGAGGAAATTCACGGAATTCCAGATTGACCTCTACGATGGCAACCCGTACTACGTGCCGCCGCTGGTTTCCGATGACATCGACACTCTAAGGCCAGAGGGTAACCCGGCGTTCGATTTCTGCGAGTCGGCCTACTACATGGCATACCGCGACGGAAAGCCCGTAGGGCGTGTGGCCGCCATCATCAACCGTCAGATCAACCGAGACTACAACCAGAACATCGTTCGGTTCGGATTCCTTGATTTCATCGATGATTACGAGGTATCGGCCGCTCTGATGACCGCCGTAGAGGAATGGGGGCGCCGCAAGGGGATGAACAAGATAGTGGGACCGCTCGGATTCACGGACCTCGACCGCGAGGGTCTCCTTGTGGAGGGATTCGAGGAACTCTCCACCATGGCCACGAACTACAACTATCCCTATTATCAGGCCCACATCGAACGGCTCGGCTACAAGAAGGAGTCGGACTGGGTGGAGTTCCTGATGGAGGTGCCCGACAGAGTGCCGGAGCGCTACGACCGGATAGCGGACATCGTAAAGAAAAAATATGACCTGCGGGTGCTGAAATACAGCAACCGGAAGCAGATAAAGGCCGAATACGGCCACGCCATCTTCCGTCTGGTGAACGACGCCTACAAGGACCTCTACCAGTATTCGAAGCTGACGGAGCGCCAGATAGACCACTACATCAACATCTACCTCAACCTCCTGAACCTTGACCTGGTGACGCTCGTGGTGGAGAAGACCGGACGGCTGATCGGACTGGGCATCGCGCTCCCCTCGATGAGCGTGGCACTCCAGAAATCGAAAGGACGCTACTTCCCGTTCGGATGGTACTGGCTTCTGAAAGGGCTGAGGGGGAAGAACGACCGCGTGGACCTGCTGTTGGTGGCGGTACATCCGGAATACCAGAACAAGGGAGTCAACGCCCTGATGTTCCAGGACCTTGTGCCGCAGTTCATCAAATACGGCTATGCCTATGCCGAATCAAACCCCGAGATGGAGACCAACGCCAAAGTGCAGAGCCAGTGGCAATACTTCAACACCCGGCAGCACCGCCGCCGGCGCTCCTACTCAAAAAAACTGTAAGGTCCGATGGATACCCGAGAAAACAGAGTGGTCGGCCACAGGAAGGAGGGTGCCGAGAAAGTAAATCCCTATCGCGAGGGTGATCCGAAGGGTGAACAGGTGAAGGAGATGTTCGACTCCATAGCGCCTGCCTACGACTTCATGAACACAGCGATGACGTTCGGGCTGCACCGCCACTGGCGGAACGTGGCTCTGGACGCGGTCTTAGAAGAGCTTCCAGAGCCGAAACGCATTCTGGACATAGCCACCGGTACCGGTGACCTCGCTTTCGAGCTGCATAAGCTTTACCCGGCGGCAAGGATCACGGGCGTGGACCTCTCGGAGGGAATGCTCAAGATCGCGCACGAGAAACTGCTGCGCGCCGACTACGAGACCCGGCAGCTCGTGGACTTCGAATGTCAGGACTGTCTTCAGCTGCAATATGCCTCCGACACATTCGACCTCGTGACGGTGGCATACGGCGTACGCAACTTCGAGAATCTCCGCAAGGGATACTCGGAAATACTGAGGGTGCTTCGTCCGGGCGGACTTCTCTGCGTGATAGAGCTGTCGGTTCCGGAAGAGAAATACCTCTCCAAAGCCTATCACCTCTATGCCGACAAGCTGATTCCGGCGATAGGCAGGAGGGTGTCGGGCGACTCTCGGGCCTACCGCTATCTGCCGGAGAGTATAGCGGCCGCCCCCCAGCGCAAGGCCATGGCTCAGATCATGAAGGACTGCGGATTCGTACGCTGCCGCTGGCGCTCGCTCACCATGGGAGTGGTCACATTCTATTTAGCCAAGAAAAAGGATGCTTAGAAAAGACTTTGAGATAATGGCTCCGGTAGGGAGCCGCGAATCGCTGGCCGCAGCGGTGCATGCCGGGGCCGATGCCGTCTATTTCGGTATCGAGGGTCTCAACATGCGCAGCAGGTCGAGCGCCAACTTCACCGCCGACGACATGGCGGATATCGCCGCCTTCTGCACGGAGCGCGGCGTAAAGACATACCTTACCGTCAATACCGTGATATACGACGGCGACATGGAGCTGATGCGCTCCATTATCCGTCGAGCCAAGGATAGCGGCATCTCCGCAATAATAGCCTCCGACATGGCCGCCATCCTGTTCGCACGCGAGATCGGGCAGGAGGTGCATATCTCCACGCAGGTGAATGTCAGCAACATCGAGGCCGTGAAGTTCTACGCGCGGTTCGCCGACGTGATGGTACTCGCCCGCGAGCTGAACATGGACCAGGTGACGGAGGTTCACCGCGCCATAGAGGCCGAGGATATCCGCGGACCGCACGGCGACCGTATCCGGCTGGAGATGTTCTGCCACGGTGCCCTCTGCATGGCGGTTAGCGGCAAGTGCTACATGAGTCTGCATGAGATGAACTCCAGCGCCAACCGGGGGGCTTGCAACCAGATATGCCGCCGCGCTTATACGGTGACCGACCGCGAGACCGGCGAGCAGCTTGACATCGAGAATAAGTATATCATGTCGCCCAAGGATCTTAAGACCATCCACTTCCTCAACAAGATGGTGGATGCCGGCGTTCGCGTGTTCAAGATCGAGGGGCGCGCCCGCGGACCGGAATATGTGGCAGAGACAGTGGCCTGCTATTCCGAGGCACTGCAGGCCATCGCCGACGGCACCTACTCCGCAGAGATGGTGCCGGAATGGGACCGGCGACTCGCCAAGACTTTCAACCGGGGATTCTGGAACGGCTACTATCTGGGACAGCGTCTCGGGGAATGGAGCGCGAAATACGGCTCTTCGGCCACCCGCGTCAAAAGATATGCCGCAAAGACCATCCGTTATTTCTCCAAACTCGGTGTCGGGGAGTTCCTGATGGAGGGTGGCGAGCTGAAAGTCGGGGATGAGGTCGTTCTGACCGGACCGACGACAGGAGCGCTGATATTCAAGGTCGAGGAACTGCGCTATGATCTCCAGCCGGTGGATAAGGTGAAAAAGGGAGAGCTTTTCTCGATGCCTGTACCGGAAAAGGTCCGGCCTTCGGATAAGCTTTACCTTTGGGACAAAACCAATAATAATTTTGAAGGTTGAACTTTGAATTATTGATACGCAAAGCTATTTTTGAATTCTTATTAAAAAATCATCAAACACTACTAATATTCGCATTCTCAATGAAAAGAATCATCATGCCAATCGCCGCGGTACTCACAGCCTTAGCATGCGCCGCAGCACCCATCACGCCCGAGGAGGCACTCAGCCGCGTCCTTCCCGATGCGCCCGCGAAGGTGTCGGGAAAACAGGTGTCCCGTTTCCGTCTCGCCATAACGAAGAACATAGACAACGCGCCGGTGCTCTACCTCTTCCGCAACGCCGATAACGGATTCATCCTGACTTCGGCTGACGACAACACTACCCTGCTCCTTGGTTATGGCGATTCTCCCGCACTCGATGCGGAGGGACGTGCTCCCGAGGCATTCGAAGCCTGGATGGAGGAGCTTGGGCGCCAGGTGGCATACGCCGCGCAGCAGGATGGATCGCGCCGCATCATGCAGAAGGAGCGCCCTGTGAGAACACCGATAGCCCCTCTCTGCAAGACCGCCTGGAACCAGGGAGATCCCTACAACCAGAAATGCCCGAAGCTGAACGGCGAAAGGTCAGTGACCGGTTGCGTGGCCACCGCAATGGCACAGGTACTGAAGTACCACAACTGGCCCGACAAAGCCGAGGGGAAAGTCTCCTATCAGTGGCGCAGCGGAAAGAGGGCGATAAGCCTCGATCTCGCAGACCAGGAGCTGAATTGGGACAATATGCTCGACCGATACACGGACAGCGCAACCGAAGATCAGAAACTTGCCGTGGCGTTGCTGATGCGTGCCGTCGGATTCTCAGTGGAGATGGACTACAGTCCGGATGCTTCGGGATCGTACTCCGTCAACATCGGTCCGGCGCTAACAAAGCATTTCAAGTACGATAAAGGGATGAGGTACCTCAGCCGCAGCTATTACAGCCTGCCGGAATGGGAGGAGACAATCTACAACTCGCTGCGTGACTTCGGCCCCGTGATCTATGGTGGACAGGCCATGATCGGCGGCCACTCCTTCGTGTGCGACGGATATGACGCCGACGGCTATTTCCACTTCAACTGGGGCTGGGGCGGTGTCAGCGACGGCTACTTCCTGCTGGATGCCCTCGACCCGGAGGTCCACGGCATCGGAGGCGCGGATTCGGCGTTCAATTTCATGCAGGATGCCGTGGTCGACATCCGTCCCGACCGGAGCGGAACTTCCGAATTCATCGGGGAAATCATACTCGGATCCCCGCTGAAATTCACCGGTGACTGGCGCGGTATCGAGCCTGAGGAGGGGGAGGAACTTCCGGAACTCATCAACGGTCAGCTCACGCTTCCGAACTACTTCCCGATAGAGGGATTCGCATATAACCCCGGTCCCGGCACGTTCACCGACGGCTATGTCGGCGTGGCGATAGACCTTTACGGCGACACGAAGAACGATGCCGTGGAGTATCCTTACTTCACCTATAACGAGTTCCACGACGACAACCTCGCGCCCCGCTACGGATATGACGGAGTGATAGTAGAGTTCCCCGAACTGCCCGACGGCACCTACAGCGTCAGGTCCGCTTATGCTCTCGGCAACGATCCTACGAAGTGGAGTTATGCGCGCACGCAGCTCAACAGTTCCCCCGGATTGATCCTCACTATCTCCGATGGACTCGGCACTTTTGCGGAGGAAACAAGAGAGTTGCCCGAGGTCATCGACCTCGACATGCCGGTTGAATTCGGCAACATGGATGTCATCCGCGTCTCAGGAAAGTGGACGTTGGCGAGCGAGGTCCCTTATTACAGCACCTACTATCCGATTCTTCTCAAGGGTGATAATTTAGCCGGTATCGGTACGCAGGGTATCGTGGACCTCGAGGCGGGGGGAACAGCCATGCTCGACTTCAAGACCTCGTTCACCACTCAGCGCGGCCAAACCCTCAAGCCGGGCAAATATGATTTCTGCATCGGCATAGCCGATTCGGAGGGTCAGATCTATGCGGCAAACGAACCGTTCGAGATAACTCTGACGCAGTCCTCCGGCATAGAGGATGTCAAGGCGGAATCGGAAGCAATCAGTATCGAATACTTCGCGCCCGACGGCACCCGCCTCGCCGAAAGGCCCGAGCAGGGAATATACATCGAGCGGACAACAAAAGCCGACGGCACACGCACCGTCACCAAGCGCGTGAGATAATCCGCCATCAATACCCATACAAGAGGCGACCGTGAACACGGTTGCCTCTTTTCTTTCACCATGTTCTTTTTTCTTTCACCATGTTATTAATGCAAAGGTAAATTTTATGAGTCATTCCGGGGTTTTAACATTTTTAAAACTTTTGATTGCGGCTATACGGCAAATTTTGATTACATTTGCAAATTAATATGGTTGTCGAATAGACGGATATCGGATTCAGACCGTATCGTCCTATCCGCCAGTTGTTTATGAAAACTCAGCTTTTCATGGGAAAAATTATCGCAATCGCAAACCAGAAGGGAGGAGTGGGCAAGACCACCACATCCTTCAACTTAGGAGCCTGCCTGGCGGTAGGAGGCAAGCGCGTGCTGTTGGTCGACGCCGATCCGCAGGCCAACGCCACCTCCGGTATCGGTGTGGAGCTGTCGGAGACCGACGCCTCGGTCTACGAATGCCTTATCGACGACTATCCCGCCGCCGACGCAGTGCTGCACACGCAGATTGACGGACTCGACATCATCGGGTCGAACATCAACCTTGTCGGCGCCGAGGTAGAACTGATGAACCGTCAGGACCGCGAGCACTGTCTCTCACGCGCCCTCGCGCCGGTGAGAGACAACTACGACTACGTGCTGATCGACTGCTCCCCTTCGCTCGGAATCATCACAGTCAACGCCCTCACGGCCGCAGACTCCGTGCTGATACCCGTGCAGGCGGAATACTTCGCCCTCGAGGGAATCGCGCAGCTGCTCAACACCATCCGTATCATCAAGAGCCGTCTGAAACCATCGCTCGAGATCGAGGGATTCCTCCTCACCATGTACGACGCGCGCCTCCGCCTGGCCAACCAGATCTACGAGGAGCTCAAGGGGCACTTCGGCGACATGGTGTTCTCCACGGTGATACCGCGCAACATCAAGCTATCGGAATCGCCGAGCCACGGTCTTCCTGTGATACTCTACGACCCTGACTCGCGCGGAGCCATAGCATACACCCAGCTTGCCAAGGAGCTTAAATCACGCAAGCGCAAGAAGAACTGACATCAATGATAAACAAGCGCAACGCATTGGGCCGGGGTCTCGACTCCCTCATCCGCATGGATGAGGTGAGGACGGACGGAAGCTCGGCCATATCAGAAATAGAAATCTCGCGGATAGAGCCCAATCCGGAGCAGCCGCGCCGCACTTTCGACGAGGAGACGCTCGACGAGCTCGCAGCCTCGATCCGGGAGTTCGGGGTGGTGCAGCCGCTGACGCTGCGGCTTTCGGATAACGGCAACTACCAGATAATAGCCGGCGAACGACGCTGGCGCGCGGCATCGCGCGCGGGACTGCGCACCGTGCCGGCATACGTACGCAAGGCATCCGACTCGGAAATGACCGAGATGGCCCTCATCGAGAACATCCAGCGCGAGGACCTCAACGCCATAGAAGTGGCGCTCGGGTTCAAGCAGCTGATCGACAAATACGCCCTCACTCAGGAACGCCTTTCCGAGCGTCTGGGCAAGAAACGCGCCACCATCGCCAACCATCTCCGGCTGCTGCGCCTTCCGGCTGAAATCCAGCTCGGCCTGCGCGACAAGAACATCGACATGGGGCATGCACGCGCCCTTCTCGGCCTCGATGACCCGAAGGACCAGCTGCGCCTCTACAAGAGGATTCTGAAAGAAGGCATGTCGGTGCGTGCCGTGGAGCAGATAGTCCGCGAGGGCCTCGCCCCCGCCGGGCAGTCAGCGCGCCCCAAGGCAATGCCGAACCACGAATACGACGAATTCGCAAAAAACCTGTCCCGGCGTTTCTCCGCTCCGGTGAAGTTCTCCCGGAACGCCGACGGCAAGGGCAGCATAACCTTTAAATTCTCATCCGACGACGAACTGCATGCGCTCATCAAGGCATTCGAAAGCTGACACCCCGCTGCAGGAGCGGATACTGCTGGTGGCACTGTGCATACTCCTCACAGTGCCGCCCGGCTATTTCACGCCGAAAGCGAATGCAACCACCGAAACACCTCGCAAACCCGAGGCTCCCGCGCTTCCGCTTCCGGCGGCAGAACCGGCCCCCGCGCAGACACTTCCATCTGACTCCACCGTCAACCTCGATGCCGAAATGGCGATCCGTCTTCCGGGAAACGACTCGATTCCACCGACGGAAGTCACCGCCGACGACTATCCATACGGGCTCGACGGAAAGATTCCGTTCAACCCCTCCCCGACACGGGCCGTATGGCTCTCGGCCCTCTGCCCCGGATTGGGACAGATCTACAACCGGCGCTACTGGAAACTTCCCATAGTCGTCGGCGGATTCATGGGCCTCGGATACGCCACCGCATGGAACAGCAACCAGTACCAGGACTACATGCAGGCCTACCGCGACCTGCTCGACAACGATCCCGGCACGAACTCCTACATGGACTTCTTCCCGCCGACCACCGACGAGTCCACCCTCGACAAGAGCTGGCTTGAACGGACCTTCAAGTCGCGCAAGGACAATTTCCGCCGCTACCGCGACCTCTGCGTGATCCTTCTCGCAGCCTTCTACCTGATATGCATGGTCGACGCCTACGTCGACGCGTCGCTGGCGCATTTCGACATATCGCCGAACCTGTCGATGGACCTCTCCCCCACCATGATCCAGCCGGCCGGAGGCGGCAACCGCGCCGCCTTGGGACTAAACTGGGCAATCAATTTTTAACGAACTCTCCAGAATAAAATACAGTATCATGACACGACGACTAACTCAGACAGCTCTTCTGCTCTTAGCCTTAGCAGCACCGTCGGCCCACGCCGACAAAGGGAAAAACGTGCTCGACATCAAGACGGAAATCACCGACAGCAGCATAGTTTTCCCCGAGAGCTACGAGACCGACACACGGAAGATGCTCGAGGGCTGGTACATGAAGAACTACACGGCCACCGACGACCGCTACAAGCGGCAGGGTGACGTGCCGACCGACGACGCCACCATCCGCGAACGTCTCGCCAAACTTCCCACGCTCATCGAGATGCCCTACAACCAGATTGTCCGCAGCTATATCGACAGGTACACGCAACGAGGCCGCGAGCAGGTGGCCGCGCTCTTAGGGCTCAACCTCTACTACATGCCGATCTTCGAACAGGCTCTCGAACAGAACGGCTTGCCGCTCGAGCTGAAATATCTGCCGGTGATCGAATCGGGACTGGACCCCAACGCCGTATCCAAGCATGGAGCGTCAGGGCTCTGGCAGTTCATGATCGGCACCGCAAAGGGAATGGGACTGGAGGTGTCGTCGCTTGTCGACGAGAGGCGCGACCCTTACGCCTCCTCAGCCAAGGCGGCGCAATATCTCAAGGACCTCTTCGCCACCTACGGCAACTGGCCTCTCGCCATAGCCGCCTACAACTGCGGACCGGGCACCGTGAACAAGGCCCTGCGCCGCGCAGGCGGTGACGCCGGAACCCTCGACTTCTGGTCGATCTACTATTACCTGCCTCAGGAGACAAGAGGTTACGTGCCTATGTTCATCGCCGCCAACTACGTGATGAACTACTATCCCTACCACAACATCTCTCCGGTGCTACCCACCAAGCCGCTGGTGACCGACACGCTGATGATTTCAGACAGGGTACATTTCGACCAGATCTCCCATGTTCTCGACATCCCCATGGAGGAACTGCGGATACTGAACCCGCAGTTCCGTGCCGATATCATTCCCGGCACGGCCGACAAACCATACACGCTGGTCCTCCCATCCCAACAGTGCCACGCCTACCTTATGAGTGAGGGCGACATCCTCGCCTACGAGGCTGAGAAATATGCCCGTCGCACCGAGGCAGAGCCGGGCATACGTCCAGGCGAGGCGCTGGCCGCCCAGATCGAGCGCGAGGAGGCCGTAGACGACACTCCGCTCGAGGAGACCGTCGAGGCGCAGACCGTGGTGACGCGTAAACCCGACACGGCCCAAGCCGGCGACCTCCGCACGATTGTGCACAAGGTGACGCCAGGTCAGACGCTGAGCCGCATCGCCTCGATCTACAATGTGACCTCCGACGACATCAAGGAATGGAACAACCTTCAGCGTAACGCAGTCCGCACCGGACAGATGCTCCGCATCACCACCACCGCCGAACTGGCCGAAGCCAACGGCGCGCGCGAAGTGGCATCCGCAAGCCAGCCACGCCAGAGCAAATGGAGCGAAAGCAATACATCCGCAGCTAAAAAATCCTCAGGTTCATCGAATAAATCCGGAACTAAATCGGGCAAATCGAAACAGAGTTCCAAAGCCAAGGTCCAGGCTGCTCCCAAGAACCATACCGTGCGCAGCGGTGAGAACCTCTCCGTGATAGCGCGCCGCTACGGAGTCTCCGTCAAAGAACTCCAGCAGGCCAACGGCATGAAGGGGAGCGAGCTCCATCCCGGCGACAAGCTGAAACTCCCTTCCAAGGGAAAATCCTCGGTGAAATCGGGAAAATCATCCAAATCCAAGAAGAAGAAAAGAAGAAGATAACCTCGACAGGCGGCCGCCCGAACCAACCGACACCACTTAAGAACCACAGCCTATATCACAGACAAAACCATAATCTAAATATCAAATTAATTCAAAATTCAACATTCAAAATTCAACATTAACTTAAATCTACTACCAGACAAACATGATTTCCACACTTATCATTCTGTTCTTTATCGGCTATCTGTGCATCGCGCTCGAGCATCCGCTAAAGATCGACAAGACCGCCACCGCGCTGCTGTTAGGCATGCTGCTGTGGATCCTCTACGCGCTCGGGGCCGAGTACATAGTCCCGGCGATAGAGGGAGAGTCCCTCCAGGCCTACATCGAGTCGCACCCGCGCATGCTCGGTGAGTCGCTGCACAATCAGGCTCTGAACTACATCCTCGACATCAAGATAGTGGAGAGTCTCGGCGACATCACCCAGACCCTCTTCTTCCTGATCGGAGCCATGACCATAGTCGAGCTCGTCGATGTCCACGGAGGTTTCTCCGTCCTTACCGACAACATCACCACCCGCAAAAAGCGGACTCTGATGTGGGTAATCTGCGTGCTGACATTCATCCTGTCGGCTGTCCTCGACAACATGACCACCACCATCGTGATGGTTCTGCTGCTCCGCAAGCTTATAGAGGACCGGCACGAGCGCTGGCTCTACGCCGGCATGGTGGTGATAGCCGCCAACACAGGAGGCGCATGGAGCCCCATCGGCGACGTGACCACAATCATGCTCTGGGTGAAGGGCAACGTCACCGCCGCCGCCCTCGTATGCTTCGTGCTGCTCCCCAGTATCGTGGCCATGGTGGTGCCCCTGCTCGGCATCTCGCGCCAGCTGCACGGCGAACTGCCGCAGCACACCGCGACCACGACGCAGAATTCCGACATGTCGTACCGAGAGCGCCTCACCATGCTCATCCTCGGCGTCGGAGGACTGCTGTTCGTGCCGATTTTCAAGAGCATCACGCACCTGCCACCCTTCGTCGGGATGCTGTTCGTGCTGGCCATTCTCTGGATCTACACCGAGATCTTCTATAACGGCAAGCGTGTGGAGCGCGAGAAGCAGCACCGACTCCCCAAGGTGATCTCGCGCATCGACATGCCCTCCATCCTCTTCTTCTTAGGCATCCTTATGGCAGTAGCCGTGCTCGAGCATTCCGGCATCCTGGCCGCCACCGCGGCATGGCTCGACAAGACCGTCCACAACATCTACATCATCAACATCCTGCTCGGTATGATGTCGTCGGTATTCGACAACGTACCGCTCGTGGCAGGCGTGATGGGTATGTACCCGGTGATGGACCCCGGAACTACAGGCTACATGGCCAACTTCGTGCAGGACGGTATCTTCTGGGAGTTCCTCAGCTACTGTGCCGGCGTCGGCGGCAGCATGCTGATAATCGGCTCTGCAGCCGGTGTCATTGCCATGGGTCTCGAGAAGATAGACTTCGGCTGGTACCTTCGCAAGTTCACGCTCTGGGCACTTCTGGGATACCTCGCCGGAGCCGGCGTCTATATTCTGGAAGTGATACTGCTTAAGTAGAATATGTTTGATAACATAAAGAATTATACGCCCGAATCCGCGAATTTTTACTAAATTTGCGGATTCTCATTTGCGCGGGGCTGCCAAGCCGCCGCCTCCTCATGAAAAATATAGACTCAAAATCCTTAAATCAAATAAAAACGCATTGAAAATGAACAACGAGTTTCGCACTGAGAGCGACCTTCTTGGCGCCCGCGAGATTCCCGCATGCGCCCTCTATGGAGTGCAGACACTGCGAGGAATCGAAAACTTCGAAATCAGCAAATTCCATCTCAACGAGTATCCCCTCTTCATCAAGGGTCTCGCCATAACGAAGATGGCGGCGGCGATGGCCAATTACGAGCTTGGACTTCTCACCAAGGAGCAGCACGACGGCATCGTGCAGGCATGCAAGGAGATAATCGACGGCGAGCACCATGAGCAATTCCCCGTCGACATGATACAGGGCGGAGCCGGCACCACCACCAACATGAACGCCAACGAGGTGATCGCCAACCGGGCACTCGAGATCATGGGACACAAGCGCGGCGAATACCAGTTCTGCTCGCCCAACGACCATGTGAACTGCGCCCAGAGCACCAACGACGCCTACCCGACCGCGATCCATATCGGAATGTGGTACAGCCACGAGCGTTTCGTGGAGCACTTCCGTACCCTCATCGCCGCTTTCCGCGCGAAATCGGAGGAGTTCCGCAACATCGTCAAGATGGGCCGTACCCAGCTTGAGGATGCCGTCCCGATGACCCTCGGACAGACATTCGGCGGATTCGCAAGCATCCTCGAGGATGAGATCAAGCACCTCGACGAGGCTGCGGCCGACTTCCTTACAGTCAACATGGGTGCCACGGCCATCGGCACAGGCATCTGCGCCGAGCCCGGTTACGCCGAGAAATGCGTTGCGGCCCTCTGCAATATCACCGGCCTGAAGTTCAAGCTCTCCGGCGACCTCGTGGGCGCCACCTCCGACACATCCTGCCTCGTGGGCTACGCATCGGCCATGAAACGCGTGGCTGTGAAGATGAACAAGATCTGCAACGACCTCCGTCTTCTCGCCAGCGGTCCGCGCTGCGGTCTCGGAGAGTTCAACCTCCCCGCGATGCAGCCCGGAAGCTCCATCATGCCCGGCAAGGTCAACCCTGTCATCCCCGAGGTGATGAGCCAGATCTGCTACAAGGTGATCGGCAACGAGCTCTGCGTCACGATGGCCGGCGACGCCGCCCAGATGGAGCTCAACGCGATGGAGCCCGTTATGGCACAGTGCGACTTCGAGAGCGTGGACCTCATGATCAACGGCTTCGAGACTCTCCGCACACGCTGCATCGAGGGCATCACAGCCAACGCCGACCGCTGCATGGCTTACGTCCACGACAGCATCGGTATCGTGACCGCCCTCAACCCCGTGATCGGCTACAAGAACTCCACCAAGATCGCCAAGGAGGCCCTCGAGACCGGCAAGAGCGTCTATGACCTCGTGCTCGAGCATGACATCCTCTCCAAGGAAGACCTCGACACCATCCTCAGCCCCGAGAACATGATCAAGCCGGTGAAGCTCGACATCAAGCCCCGCCACTGATCCGACATCCGTCGCGGCGTTCCGTCGCCGTGACATGATATTACCGATCCGTCGTCCGGCATCTCTCCCCCGTTCTCCGGGAGGGATTTGCCGGACGATGTGTTTGTGCCATTGCAACTTTTTTATTAATTTTGCGTATTAAAATTAAGACCCCTCAACAGAGGGGTGCTTGCGCAAGTATGGATGACATAACCAATGATTCGTCGCGTGTGTTGGAAGACGCGACCAACTCAGAGTATAAATACGGATTCACGTCGGACATCGACACCGACATAGTGCCTCCCGGTCTTGACGAGGAGGTGATACGCCACATCTCCGCCATGAAAGGGGAACCGGACTGGCTCCTTGAGTTCCGTCTCAAAGCGTTCCGCCACTGGCTCACGCTCACGCCGCCCCACTGGGCGCACCTCGACATCCCCCCCATCGACTTCCAGAAGATAAGCTACTATGCCGCTCCCAAGAAGAAGGAGCTCAAGAAGAGCATGGATGAGGTGGACCCGGAGTTGGTAAAGACCTTCAATAAGTTAGGCATCTCGCTCGAAGAGCAGAAGCGCCTCGCCGGAGTAGCCGTCGACGCCGTTCTCGACTCGGTGAGCGTGAAGACCACCCACCGGGAGCGTCTCGCCGAGTTAGGGGTGATTTTCTGCTCCTTCTCCGAGGCCGTGAAGGACTATCCCGAACTGGTCAGGAAATATCTCGGCACGGTGGTCAGCTACCGCGACAATTTCTACGCGGCTCTGAACTCGGCGGTATTCTCCGACGGCTCGTTCGTCTACATTCCCAAAGGGGTGCGCTGCCCGATGGAACTTAGCACCTATTTCCGCATCAACGCAGCCGGTACCGGCCAGTTCGAGCGGACGCTGATCGTGGCCGACGACGATGCATACGTCAGCTATCTCGAAGGCTGCACGGCACCGATGCGCGACGAGAACCAGCTTCATGCCGCCATCGTGGAGATAATAGTGGAGGAACGCGCGGAGGTGAAATACTCCACGGTGCAGAACTGGTATGCAGGCGACGCCGAGGGGCGCGGCGGCGTGTTCAACTTCGTGACCAAGCGTGGACTCTGCCGCGGACACCGCTCGAAACTGTCGTGGACGCAGGTGGAGACCGGTTCCGCGATAACCTGGAAATATCCCTCCTGCATCCTGAAGGGAGACGAGAGCACCGGAGAGTTCTACTCCGTGGCGCTCACCAACCATTTCCAACAGGCCGACACCGGCACCAAGATGATTCATATAGGCAAGAACTCACGGTCCACCATCGTGAGCAAGGGCATCTCGGCGGGACAGTCGCAGAACAGCTACCGCGGAGAGGTGCGTGTGGTGCCCGGCGCCGAAGGCTGCCGCAACTACACGCAGTGCGACTCGCTGCTGATGGGCGACCGATGCGGTGCGCACACATTCCCCTACATCACAATCGGTAACGAATCATCGACCGTGGAGCATGAGGCCACCACTTCGAAAATCAACGAAGAACAGCTCTTTTACTGCCGTCAGCGCGGCATACCTACGGAGGAGGCCGTGGCACTCATCGTGGGCGGTTACGCCCGCGAGGTGATGAACAAGCTGCCGATGGAGTTTGCCGTGGAGGCGCAGAAACTGCTGCAGATCTCGTTGGCCGACTCCGTGGGCTAAGGGCAATTTTGAATTTTGAAGGTTGAATTTTGAATGATTGGGAGCTCGGGATTGAATTTTGAATGATTGAGAGGATTATAATAATCGACGGGGTGGATCCCCAGACTTTTTATGGCGTCAACAACGCCAACATCAGCCTTATCCGCAATCTCTTCCCGAAACTGCGGGTCTCGGCCCGCGGCAACGTGGTGAAGGTTATCGGAGAGGAGCATGAGACGGCGGAATTCGAGAAGAAGATAAAGGAAATCGAGGCGTATGCCTCGAAATACAACAAGCTCACCGAGGAGGCCATCATCGATATAGTGCGTGGCGACGCTCCGCGCCGCATCGACGCCGAAGGGGTGATCATCTACGCGCAGAACGGCCGTCCGGTCTCTCCGCGCAACCCCAACCAGTCGCGGATGGTGAAGAGCTTCAACGAGAATGACCTGACCTTCGCCCTCGGTCCCGCCGGTACCGGCAAGACCTATATCGCCATAGCCCTTGCAGTCCGCGCGCTCAAGAACAAGGAGTGCCGCAGGGTGATTCTCTCGCGCCCGGCCGTAGAGGCCGGCGAGAAACTCGGTTTCCTGCCCGGCGACATGAAGGAGAAGATCGACCCCTATCTGCAGCCGCTCTACGATGCCCTGGAGGATATGATTCCGCCGCTGAAGCTGAAGGAGTACATGGATTCCGACACCATCCAGATCGCGCCGCTGGCCTTCATGCGCGGCCGTACGCTGAACGATGCCGTGATCATCCTCGACGAGGCGCAGAACACCACTACCCACCAGATGAAGATGTTCCTGACCCGTCTGGGCATGAACTCGAAGATGGTGGTCACCGGCGACGTGACGCAGATCGACCTGCCCCGCTCGGTGCGCAGCGGTCTGCTTAACGCGCTGCGTATCTTACGCGGCGTGAAGGGAATCGGGGTGATAGAATATGAGAAAAAAGATATTGTCCGCCATCCGCTCGTGCAGAGGATAGTGGATGCCTACGAGCAGCGGGAGAAGGAAGTGGCAGCCCAGGAGGAGGCCGAGGACACCGGCTCCGATGTATGATAAGAATTAGGATATTATGGTAAAACCAGGAGATACAGTAAGATACCTCAACGAAGTGGGAGGAGGCACCGTCACCCGCGTGGAGGGCCGGATAGCATACGTCGACGATGCCGGATTCGAGACGCCGGTGCAGGTCTCTGACCTTGTGGTGGTGGTTCCCGCCGGTCACAAGCCCGCGGAGGGAGGAGCCAGGCTGATGTTCGACCAGCAGGCGTTCGATACCGGCCGCACATCGGTGCGCAACAAGCCGGAGGCGGAGAAAACTCCCGCCGCGCCCTCGCTCTCCAAGGAGAAGAAAAGCGAGCCGGAGCCTGAACCGCAGCTCCCTGTGGAGGAGACTGAATACGGAGACGCCCTCAACATCACCCTCGCTTTCGAGCCGCGCGACATCAAGAAGCTGTCGGAAACGGAGATCAACGCCGTGCTCGTGAACGACTCCAACTATTTCCTTCAGTTCAACCTGCTGAGGCGCGACGAGACGGAAGGATGGGTGTCGGTATACCGTGGAGAGGTGGCTCCAAACGAACTGATCGACCTTGCCTCGTTCAACCAGCAGTCCATCGCTCGGATGGAGCGCGTGGTGCTTCAGGCCATTGCCTACAAGGAGGGGAAACCGTTCGAGGTGAAGACCCCGCTCAACGTGTCGCGCAAGATCGACCTCACCAAGTTCTTCAAGGCGCATTGCTTCAGGCCGGGAGTATATTTCGAGACCCCCGTGATAGAGATTCCTCTTTACAGCGAGCCGGTATCGAAGCCGGTGCCTAAAAAAGCCTCGAAGCGATGAAGGAGAGATGGTGGACAGCTCCCGCCGTCGGCGACGGCGGAGGCGACGTGATAGTGACCGGCCGAGACTATATGGATGATATAATCGCCAAGGGGAAGTTCAGCATCCGTGTGGACGTGCGCTGGGACTACACTCCCCTCCCCTCGGGGATGCCGTCGGACGCCGACGCGGCTCTCATGGAGCAGGCCACCGACGCGCTCATGCAGGAGTTCAGCCGGGACAAGGCGGCCTATCTCACGGGGATATATACCGGCGAGGGGCGGCGCGACTGGATTTTCTACACATGCAGCCTCAACATATTCGGCCGGGTGTTCAACCGCGCCCTCGAAGCGTTGCCGCTGCTGCCGCTGCGTATGGAAGCCGCGGAGGACCCGGAATGGGAGGAATACCGGGAGATGCGCGCCAATACCTATATCCCCGAGGATGACGACGAGCGATAGCCGTCCATCTCGCCCGGAATCATTCAATCAAACCATAATCAATCATTTAGTACAATTACCAACTGTTCTGTATATGAAAAAACTCAATCTTCTGCTTTTCGCGGTCCTTGCGTTCGCCGTCCGGGCTAATTCCCAGATAATCACCACGAGCCCTTCGCCGCTTCAGGAAAGCTCCCAAAATGTAGAGATATTCTTCCATGCCGACGAGGGCAACAAGGGCCTGATGGGTCAGCCCGCGTCAGAGTCGGTCTATGCCCACACGGGCGTGGAGGTAGTGAACAACGCCGGCACCGTCACCTCATGGAAATACGCTCCGGAATGGGGCGACAACAATCCCAAATACGAGCTTGTGAATGTAGGTGAGAATCTCTGGAAGCTCACCATCGGCGACATCCGCACATATTACAATGTAGCTGCCGACGAACAGGTGAAGCGCCTCTGCTTCGTGTTCCGCAACGCCGACAAGACCCGCGAGGGAAAGGATGTGGGCAACGAGGACATCTTCGTGGATGTGCTTGACAGCGGTTTCCAGCTCTCTTTCCGCCACAACCGCCTTACGGACGTGATAACCGGCTCGACCAACAAGCTGACGTTCACGGCGAGCACCACCGAGGATGCCTCCATCAGCATCCGTGTCGGCGACAATACTATCGCCGAGACTGCGTCGGCCATGAGCCTCGTGGCCGACTACACCTTCACCGAGCCGGGCGACTATGTGGTCACCGCCGAGGCCGTGAAGGGTGACGGGAAGCTGTCGCGCTCCATAACCGTGGTATATGCCAAGGAGTCAGCTCCGGCAGCCGACACCTCCGTCCCGGCGATGGGCCTCACCCGCAACGCCGACGGTTCCTACACGTTCTGTCTGGCCGCTCCCGGCAAGGAGAGCGTGATGCTGGTGGGAAGCTGGAACGGCTACCGTCCCACCAACGACAACGTGATGGGGTATGTCGACACCGAGATCGACGGTGGCACCTTCCGCTTCTTCAAGACCACCATTCCCGCCACGGTGGCGGGCAGTGAGTTCTGCTACTATTACCTCGTGGATGGGCGCACCTCCGTGGGCGACCCATACGCGCGGCTCGTGCTCGACCCGCAGAACGACAAATATATCTCCGCGGAAGTCTTCCCCGGACTCCCTGAGTATCCGGTCGACAAGGTGCCGTCCAACACCTCGCTGGCCTACCATCGCGACGGCATGCTCGATTACGACTGGACGGCAACCGACTTCAAGGCTCCGGCCAAGACCGACCTGGTAATCTACGAGATGCTTTTCCGCGACTTCACCGGCACCGAGGGACAGTCGCGCGGCAACGGCACGGTCCGCGCCGCCATCGAGAAGATACCCTATCTGAAGCAACTCGGTGTCAACGCCGTGGAGCTGCTTCCCATCAACGAGTTCAACGGCAACAACTCCTGGGGCTACAACCCGAATTTCTATTTCGCTCCCGACAAGGCTTACGGCACGCCGCAGGACTATAAGGAGTTCATCGACCTCTGCCACAAAGAGGGAATCGCAGTGATTCTCGACGTGGTGTTCAACCAGAGCGACTGGCAGCATCCCTGGTTCAGGATGTATCAGGCCGGCTCGAACCCATTCTTCAACGCCACCGCGCCGCATGCCTACAGCGTGCTCAACGACTGGAACCAGGGTTATCCCCTTGTGGAGCGTCAGTGGACCGACATGCTGCGCTTCTGGCTGGAGGAGTTCCGCATCGACGGCTTCCGTTTTGACCTGGTGAAGGGCCTCGGCGACAATGACTCGTATGCCAATTCCGGTGACTCGGGCACGAACGCCTATAACAAGAGCCGCGTGGAGCGCATGAAGCGTCTGCACGCCGCCATGCGCGAGGTGAACCCTGATGCATATTTCATCAACGAGAACCTTGCCACTGCAAAGGAGGAGAACGAGATGGCGGAGGATGGCGAGCTCAACTGGGCCAACGTCAACAACGCCGGCTGCCAGTTCGCCATGGGCTATTCCTCCGATTCGAACCTGAACCGGATGTATGCCGTGAAGGACAACCGCACCGCCGGCTCGACGGTGGCGTATCTGGAGAGCCACGACGAGCAGCGTCTCGCCTACAAGCAGATCAAGTGGGGCGTGGCCGGAGTCAAGGACAACCACCGCGTGGCCATGCAGCGCTGCGGCGCCGCCGCGGCCCAGATGATCCTCGTGCCGGGCAGCCACATGATCTGGATGTTCTCCGAGATGGGCAATGACCAGAACACGAAGGACAACAACGGCGGCAACAACACCAGTCCCAAGAAGGTGAACTGGTCGCTCCTCGACGATCCGGACAACGCCGGTCTCGTGGAGTCGTACCGCTCGATGATAGCTTTGCGCCTCTCCAATCCCGACCTCTTCGGCGAGGAGGCTCAGTATTCCAATCTCTGCCAGGCGTGGAGCGCGGGCCGATCCATCACCGCCGTCAATGGCGATAAAGAGCTCTACTGCGTGATCAATCCGAATGTGACGGGCAACATCACCCTCTCGGTGGATTTCCTCAGCGCGGACAACAACAGCTATCGCGTGGCCTCTAAGTCCTACGCCTCCAGTCCGTCGTTCGACGCTGCCGCCAAGACGGTGACCGTGGAGCCGAACTGCTATGTAGTGCTGACATCGGGCAGCGTGGCCGGTATCGGCAACGTCACAATAGGATCTGAGGCCGGTACCGTCATCTATGGCGCTCAGGGATGCGTACGCGTCGAGAACGCCACCGCTCCGGTGACGGTCTATACACTCGACGGACGCGTGGCCGGCGGCGCGGAGGCATCGCAGGCGGTGGAGATAGCTCTTCCGGCCGGTGCGTATGCCGTGAGATGCGGTGCGGAGGCAGCCAAGGTCATGGTCCGTTAAGGGATCGGGACGATGGCCAAAAAGCGAAGTTAATGGTCAAATTTTCGCCGGCAATACTTAAAAATCGCTAAAATTTAAGTTAAAATCATTAAAAACCTAAGAAATTAGGGGTAAGTGATAAAAAAAATTGAAAAAAATTTGTCGGTTGAAAAAAATTTATATTAACTTTGCAACGTTTTTGATAGCAAGAAAACATTGTTTTATTATTTTAAATTTATAGAGAGATGAAAAAGATTGTTTATTCGCTTGCTGTACTTTTCAGCGTAGCACTCGTATCCTGCGGTGGTGAGAAGAAAGCTGAGGCTGTTGATTCCGACACAATGCTTCAGGTAGAAGAGGTTGTTGCAGTTGACTCTGCAGCCGACACTCTCGTAGCTGCAGAGGCTGACGTTGTTGCCAACGGCGACACCGTAGCTCAGGCTGGTGAGGTTGCTGAAGTACCCGCTAAATAAGTAGCGCCACCGAAGTACAGCGACGAAAGTCAAAGTAAGCAAAGCCGATGATTCATGCGAATCATCGGCTTTGTCGCGTTATACTCCCCCAACGCTCCGCGTTGATGGAGTGCGCGGTCGCGAAGCTAAGGAACCCCAACGCTCCGCGTTGAGGGCACGTTGAGGAAACTTTTGATTTGTAAAATCCATCGGAAACAGTTAACTTTGCCGTGCCGATGACACATTGTCAATCACAGCAGTAACATTATGTACGGAATGAAGCATAGACGCCTTAATCATACAGAACCGACACACACTAAAATGCAGAGCCGGATGCGGGGCATCGTGGCCACTGCGGTGCTGTCAGTACTGACGGCGTTGTTGCTGCCGCTGCCCGGCTGCGGCCCGAGCGCCACCGACCGCTCTCTCGACCGCGCCGAGGCCCTCATGGAGGAGCATCCTGACTCGGCCTACGGCATCATCATGGAGATAGGCAGCATGGCGAGACAGCGCAGTCCGAGAGCAAAGGTCCTCGAGTATGAGGGACGGTATATGCTTGACATCTATCCGATAATCCCTGATTCGGTGCATCCTGACTTTGCTGATATGGATGTGGACGATTTCACCTTGATGAAAGCCTATTATCTGAGGGGATATGATTCATACTTCAGGGGCGACACGGAATCAGCGGTCCTGAACGCCCTCCATGCAGAGAAAGCTGCCAACGAGATCGAGGCCCCTTCCTCTGCCTTATGGAAAGGAAGGATCTATCAGCTTTTAGGGATGTCGTATTCAGACATCTACAACTTTGGCAAGGCCGGTGAGTACTTCGGCAAGGCGGAAGGGATGTTCCGTAAAGCAGGGAAGCAGGTGAACGCCATCTACAACGGTCTCGACATGATACTCTGCGTCTCAGGCTCGACGACCGACACCGAGACACTCGACAGCCTTGCGCATCTTGCCGAGAAAATGTATAAGGATAACGAGGATTGTTTCAGCAACAGACAGTTGAACAATTATTGGTATTTCGCATACGCGGGACCGTCGCTGAAAAGAGGTGACAGAGAGCGAATCGAGAGGTGCCTTGAATTCTGGAACTCGGATTCATGCATGATGTCGACGGACACTCAGCTTCTCTCTATGAAGGCGAAGGCGATGAGTATTCTCGGAATGTGCGGCAATGCAGCGGCGCTCGCCGACTCCCTTCTCGGTACTGATATGGATCCCAACTCGCGTGTCATGGCCTATGAGGCTCTGGCTACCTGCAGGTTGAGCAATGGTGATACAACGGGATATATGGAGTGTAAGGACTGCATCTCCCGGATAAAGGACAGCGAGTCCGGCAAGATAATCGGACAGAGCTCTCTTGATGTCCAGAACAGATTCAACGAGAAGACAGCGAGGATTTCCATGGAATCGGAACGCCGCGCGAAAGAGCGGGCGCTGTCATTGGCTCTAGTCTGCTGTCTGATATTGTTTGCCGCCGTTTTCGCTTTCATTACAGTCAGGAAAAGGAACAGAAGGAGGATGGAAGGGAGGATAGCCGAGTTGATTGCGATAAGAGAGGATCTCAACAGAATCAACGAGGATCTGACCAGCTCACGCCAAGAGGCAGAGGCAGCAGGAAAGGCTCTTGATGAAGCCAGACAGGATGCTTTGCAGGAGCTGCAACGGAATCAGATGGAGTTTTCCGCCATGTTTGCAGAACAGATCTCTACGCTAAACCGGCTGTGCGAGGATATGGTCGAGAATCCTCAGGAAGGAAAGAGACACGTCAATAAAAATCTGCGGGTGATTTCAGAATTGGCCGAGAGACTGCATAATCCATGTTTCATCGGGATTGTCGAGGCCCGTGTTAACATGACGAGAAACGGACTTATATATAGATTTCGGGAACAGTGCTCCTGCTTCCTTTCATCCGATGAAATCGATTTCTTCATACTGACCGCCTCCGGAATGAAGTACAGGACTGTCTCGACCATACAGGATACCTCTCCGAACAGCTATTCCAAGAAGAAATACCGCATCAAGGAGAAGCTAAATAAAAACCATCCCGAGAATCTGGCGGAATTCATTTCCTATCTTTGAATCCCCGTGAATCCGTTAGTGGAGGCTGTGTCGTAATTAAGGTTTTACGGCGCAGCCTCTTTTTTTAGTAAGTTGA
>CAJUBC010000029.1 GCA_910584545.1 uncultured Muribaculaceae bacterium
AGGCTATGCAATTGATCGCTCAGACTGCCTGAAATCTAAATCCGAAACTTGAGTTTATTATGACTTAACGCTGACTTTCGACTATGAGAAAGGAATCATGACAATCAGCGAATACGAAGTAAATCAGGAAGTCAAGTTCACGACTAACTCCAAGGGCTATATCACCTCTATCAGTACAACAGAAGATGTGGATGATGAGGAGGATGACGATGCGACATATAACTATTCGTTGTCGTATGAATTCGAGTATAACGGATCTGATCATATTACGAGCGCATCCTATAATGAAGTAAGCGTCAATGCTGTCACGAAAGAGAAAAAATATGAATACAGCGTGACATGGAAGTTCTTATGGAACGGAGACTTGCTTTCAAAAGTAGAAGTGACTGGTGAGGATCGGGACATCGAAGGCACTTCCAACTGGAGTTCTATCCATACCTATAGTTACGAAGGATCACTTGAAAATCGCTATATGCAGTATACTGATGGCATAGCATGTGACGTAGACTTTGACAGCAGTGTAGAGCCTGCCATGTGTGTAGGTTTATTTGGCAAAGGTCCTGCCAAATATCCGGTTAAAATCTCAGGCGACAGCGAGATGGAGTTTGAATATAAACTCAACTCAAAAGGATTAGTCGAGACAGAGACCAGTATATACAAGTCCGAATATGATGATTACATTGCAACAACGAACTATTCATACGGAAGTATCTCCAGAGCTGAAGCAGTTAATGCAGGCAGTGGCTCGCAACGCGTGAAGGCGCAGCGTGGTGACAGGCGCAATCACGTGAGCCTTTTCAGAAGAGCGAAAAGATAATTTCTGTTCAATGATCATAAGAACGGTGCGTCGGCATTCCCGGCGCACCGTTTATTTGATGACAATTATATTGGATTTGGTTGACTATTTTAAATACATATACTGCTTTGGCTCTGCAATTTAATCCTCACGCAAAGCGCAGAGGGCTCGCAAAGTCGGTATTTTTTTGGCTCCGGTGCCTGAGGCTATCCACAACGCACCTCGCCGAGGTGCGGCCAAGCAAATCACAGTGGTATGTTACAAACCAACCACAGCTAAAAGACGATGCCACTCGGAGAGGCGATGCCGAGAGCTGCTGCGCGGTCGCGAAGCTAAGGAAACCCGATGCTCCCGCATCGAGGGAAGCGCGGTCATTCAATTATAGTAGGTTTTTTCCTTTTGTGTCAAAAATTGTGTAATTTTGTAGATGGATTTCACATCTGGCACTTTTCTGCGCTTCTCTGGAATGCTTTCTTGGACCGCGTCGGATTCGAGAAAAGGCCGGGAATCAACCAAAACAAAATTTGAAAAACTCAAAACAAAATTAAGAAATATATGAGAACCTATCGACTGAAAGAGGTGGCGTTGATATTGGCGATGCTGCTGATTCCGACAGTGGCGGGCGCGAAAGATGACAGCCCCCGTTTCGAGGCCGGCGACGGTAAGTTCCTTCTCAACGGCGAGCCTTTCGTGGTTAAGGCCGCCGAACTGCATTATCCCCGTATTCCGAAAGAATACTGGGAACAGCGCATACAGCTCTGCAAGGCATTGGGCATGAACACCATCTGCCTCTATACATTCTGGAACGCGCATGAGCCTAAGATGGATCAGTTCGATTTCTCAGGCCAGAACGACATCAGGGAGTTCATCAAGCTCTGCGAGAAAAACGACATGAAGGTGATACTCCGTCCCGGCCCATACGTATGTGCGGAGTGGGAGATGGGCGGTCTCCCTTGGTGGTTGCTCAAGAAAAAGGATATCCGCCTGCGCGAGCAGGATCCCTTCTTCATGGAACGGGTCGACAAATTCCAGAAAGCGCTCGCCGAACAGGTCAGCGACCTTACCATCGCCAACGGTGGACCGATCATAATGGTGCAGGTAGAGAACGAATACGGTTCCTACGGCACCGACAAACCCTACGTGGCGGAGATCCGCGACATGCTCCGCAGGAACTTCGGCAAGGATGTGACGCGCTTCCAGTGCGACTGGTCGTCAAATTATCTCAATAACGGCCTCGACGACCTGATATGGACCATGAATTTCGGCACGGGTGCTAACATCGACCAGCAGTTCGCCTCGCTCAAGGAACACCGTCCCGATTCACCTCTGATGTGTTCCGAATTCTGGAGCGGATGGTTTGACAAATGGGGCGCCAACCATGAGACACGTCCTGCAGCCGACATGATAGCCGGCATCGACGAGATGCTCTCGAAAGGAATATCCTTCTCCCTCTACATGACGCACGGAGGCACCAACTGGGGACACTGGGCCGGAGCCAATTCCCCCGGTTTCGCACCCGATGTCACCAGCTACGACTATGACGCGCCGATCAGCGAATCCGGCCAGACCACACCCAAATACTGGGAACTGCGCAAGACCCTCGCCAAATACATGGACGGCAAGAAGCAAGCGCCTGTTCCGGCCCTGATCAAACCTATCGAGATCAAGAACTTCGACTTCACGGAGATAGCTCCTCTCCGCGACAATATGCCCCGGCCCAAGACCGATGAGAACATCCGGACCATGGAGGAGTACGACCAGGGATTCGGAGCCATCTATTACAGCACCTCTCTTCCGGAGCTGAAATCAGAGGCACTGCTCACCGTAAACGAGCCTCACGACTTCGCGCAGGTTTTCGTCGACGGCAAATATATCGGTAAGCTCGACCGCCGCAACGGCGAGAAGGAACTGACATTACCTCCATGCGCCAAAGGAGCGCGACTAGATATCCTCGTCGAGGCAATGGGCCGCATCAATTTCGGCCGCGCCATCAAGGACTTCAAGGGGATTACCGGCAACGTGACGCTGACCGTGGAGAAAGATGGCCATAAGTGGGTGGACGACCTCAGGAACTGGAAGGTCTACAACATCGAGGATGAGTATGACACATACGCGTCGATGAAATACCGCCCTATCACAGCCGCCGACAGAACCGCCGGCCGCATGCCGATAGGAGCGTACCGTGCCACATTCGACATAAAGGGTAAACCCTCCGACACATTCCTCAACTTCGAGACATGGGGGAAGGGACTGGTGTACGTAAACGGCCATCCGATGGGCCGGATCTGGGAGATAGGTCCTCAGCAGACCCTCTACATGCCCGGATGTTGGCTGAAGAAAGGAAAGAACGAGATAATAGCGTTCGACATCGTCGGTCCCCGCGAGGCGAAATCGGAAGGACTCAAAGAGCCGAAGCTTGACCAGCTGCAGGTAAATAAACGCCTTACTCACCGCGAGGAGGGGCAGAATCTCGACCTCAAGGGCGAGAAACCGGTCTATGCCGGCGCGTTCAAGCCCGGCAACGGCTGGCAGGAAGTGAGGTTCGCGCCTGTACGCGGACGTTACATCTGCCTTGAGGCCACGGATGCCATCGACGGCAAGGATGTTGCCGCCATCGCAGAGATGTATGTGCTCAATGACAAAGGAGAGCGCCTATCGCGCGACCCCTGGACCGTGATGTATGCCGACAGCGAGGATACAAAGGATGTGAACCGCTCTGCCGACAAGACCTTCGACCTGCAGGAATCCACCTATTGGCAGACGGCTCCCGGAGCGGGATTCCCCCACGCGGTGGTGATTGATCTCGGCGCGGCCCACAGTGTGGCCGGTTTCCAGTACCTCCCCCGAATGGAGGCGGAGGTGCCGGGAGCCGTGAAGAACTTTCGGATTTTCGTAAAAGACACCCCGTTCAAATACTGATTCAAGTCAGAAATCACATCTGATACCGATGCTAAATGGGATGAGGCGGCACTGATGCCCGCGCTCATCCCATTTTAGATTTTATACGGAGTTAGATTTTGATAATCGGGGAATTTTTGTTAATTTTGTAGGTGATTTGCGTGTATAGAATAAACTATAGAATATCAAATGCAAGGAGACGACAAGATAATTCCGATTAACATTGAGTCGGAGATGAAGAGCGCGTACATCGACTATTCGATGTCGGTGATTGTAGCCAGGGCATTGCCCGATGTGCGCGACGGTTTCAAGCCGGTGCACCGCCGCGTGCTTTTCGGAATGAACGAACTTGGAAACACATTCGCGGGCGACACCAAGAAGTCGGCACGTATCGTGGGAGAGGTCATGGGTAAGTACCACCCCCACGGTGACTCGTCCATATATCTCACCATGGTACGTATGGCCCAGGAGTGGTCGCTTCGTTATCCGCTCGTGTTCGGACAGGGTAACTTCGGATCGATCGACGGTGACTCGCCGGCCGCTATGCGTTACACCGAGGCCAAACTCGCCCGGATGGGAGAGGAGATGCTCCGCGACCTCGACAAGGATACCGTTGACTTCGTCCCCAACTTCGACAACACGCTTTCGGAGCCGGCTGTACTTCCTACCAGAATACCTAACCTGCTGGTAAACGGCGCGTCGGGTATTGCCGTGGGTATGGCCACCAACATGCCTCCCCACAACCTTACCGAATCTCTCAACGCCTCCATAGCGCTCGTCGACAATCCGGATCTTACGGTTGCCGAACTGATGGAATATGTGAAAGCGCCAGACTTCCCTACCGGCGGTGAGATTTTCGGACTGCAGGGCGTGAAGGACGCTTTCGAGACCGGACGCGGACGAATCATCCTCCGCGCAAAGGCCGAGATCGAGAACAACGGCCAGCATGACCAGATCGTGATAACGGAGATTCCTTACGGTGTGATAAAGTCGGATCTCGTGAAGAGTATCTATCAGCTCGCCGACGAGAAGAAGATCGACGGAATAGCCGATGTTTCCGACATCTCCGCACGAGGTAAGATCAACATAGTTGTCGATGTCAAGCGCGATGCCAACGCCAAGGTGGTGCTCAACAAACTCTTCAAGCTCACCGCGCTTCAGACATCGTTCAGCGTCAACAACGTGGCTCTGGTAAACGGTCGTCCGAAGACACTCAACCTCAAGGAGATTCTCGAGGCGTTCGTGGAACACCGCCGCGAAGTGGTGCTCCGCCGCACACGCTACGACCTTAAGAAAGCGGAGGAACGCGCACATATCCTGCGCGGATTGATGATAGCCTGCGACAACATCGACGAGGTTATAGCCATCATCCGGGGTTCGCAGACCACCGACGAGGCCCGCGCTCGCCTCTCCGAACGCTTCGAACTGGATGAGATCCAGACACGCGCCATCGTAGAGATGCGCCTCCGCCAGCTCACCGGACTGGAGATGGAGAAACTGCGCGCCGAGTACGACGAACTCATGCGCCTGATTGCCCACTACAACGACATCCTCAATAACGAGCATGTGCTCCGCGAAACAATCAAGGAGGAGCTCATCGAGGTTCGCGACAAATACGGTGACGACCGTCGCACAAGAATCAATCCTTTCTCCGGCGACTTCAACTCGGAGGATTTCTATGCCGACGACCCGATGATCATCACGATCTCGCATCTCGGATACATCAAGCGCACGCCTCTTTCCGAATTCCGCGCGCAGCATCGCGGCGGCATCGGCTCCAAGGGAAGCAGCACACGCGACGAGGATTTCATCGAGTACATCTATCCGGCCACGAACCACAACTACATGCTGTTCTTCACGCAGAAGGGCCGCTGCTACTGGCTGAAGGTCTACGAGATTCCGGAGATGGGCAAGAATTCGAAAGGCCGCGCCATCCAGAATCTTCTCCAGATCGACCAGGACGACCGCGTCAATGCGTTCATCCGTGTCAAGAGCCTTGACGATGAGGAATACAACCAGACGCACAATCTCGTCTTCGCCACGAAGAAGGGTATCATAAAGAAGACTTCCCTTGCAGCATATTCTCATCCGCGTGCGGTCGGCGTAAACGCCATAATCATCCGCGAGGATGACGAAGTAATAGAGGTACGCCTCACCGACGGCAACTCGCAGATCATCATAGCCGACAGAGAGGGACGCGCAATCCGCTTCCCCGAGGATAAAGTAAGGAATATGGGCCGAATGTCCACCGGCGTGCGTGCCATGACCCTGGCTGACGATGAAGACGAGGTAATCGGCATGATAACCATGAACGGTACTCCCGGCGAGACCGTGATGGTGGTTTCTGAGAAGGGTTACGGAAAGCGCTCAGAACTTGACGACTACCGAATCACCAACCGAGGCGGCAAGGGCGTGAAGACCATGAACATCACCGACAAGACCGGTAAACTCGTGGCCATCAAGAATGTGGATGACTCCAACGACCTGATGATCATCAACCAGAGCGGAGTGACACTGCGTCTCCCTGTGGCATCGATTCGAGTGATGGGCCGTGCCACCCAGGGCGTGAAGCTGATAGAACTCGCAAAACGCGGCGACACCATCGCTTCCGTCTGCAAGGTGGATTCCGAGCCGGAAGAGGAGGAAATCGAGGAACAGGCGGCTGAAATGTCGACTGAAAACGTGCATGCCGATGTGCCGGAAGATGCCGCTGAAGATGTTACCGATGACAATGCTGCTGAAGATATGGAATAAAAATTCCATAGACAGCGTTATATTAGATAGAAATAACCAAAACACTGAATAATGAAGAAACTATTCGCCCTCGCTCTTTGCTTTGCCGCAGTAGGCACAATGAGCGCCCAGAAAAGCGTGGTTGACCAGGCCCAGAAACTTGCCGGTAAATCCGACAAGATAGCGGAGGCCCGTACTCTGATCGAGCAGGCCAAGAACAATCCGGAGACAGCCAATGATGTCCAGACATATTATGTGGCTGGAAAAATCGAGTTCGACGCCTACGACGATGCCCTCAAGAAGCAGATGATCAATCCGAACGACGAGAGCGTGAAGCCCCTCGAGATGGCTCAGCAGCTCGTGAACGGATACAAGGCCTTCACCCGGGCCCTCCCCCTCGATTCCGTAGTGGATGCGAAAGGTAAGGTCAAGGCTAAATATTCCAAGGATATGATCGGCAAGCTCAACGGTCACTTCAATGACTACTTCAACGCTGGCGGCACATTCTACAATGAGAAGAAGTACTATCCCGAGGCATACGAGGCGTTCATGATCTACGGCGACATGTCGAAGGCTCCCTACGCCACAAAGGCCATGCAGGCGATTCCCGACTCGGTGATCAACACCGCATACTTCAACGCAGGTCTTTCCGCATACGCCGGCAACGCCCTCAAGGAGAGTGCCGCGGCGTTTAAGAAAGCTCGTCTGAACAACTCCGACAATGCGCAGAACTTCATCTATGAGATCGCATGCTGGCAGTTCATCGCCGGCAACGACTCCACTATGGAGAAGACCGCCGCCCGCGAGATCGAGGAAGTGGCCCGCGCTGGTAAGGATAAATTCGGAATGGCTCAGCCCATCTTCATGAACAATCTGGTGAACTCGCTCGTACTCGAGAACCGCATCGACGAGGCCGTGACACTGATCTCCGAAGAACTCGCCAAAAATCCCGACAACGCAGCCCTTTACGGCCTCCGGGGATATGTGCTCGACAGAAAGGGTGACAACGCAGGTTCCGTGGCCGACTACCGCAAGGCAGCCGAAATGCCGGGCGTAGACTTCGAGACCCTCAAGAACGCCAGCAAGAAGATCTTCAAGACCGGTACTGAAATCTGGAACACCATCGAAGGCCCTCAGGCTGAGAAGAGAAACGACGTGAAGGTCAACTACTTCGAGGCTGCCAAGAAGATTGCCGAGAAAGCTAAATCAATTAAATCCGACGACAGCGATATCGATTACATCCTCGAGAACATCAACTACGCACTCGAGACGTATTTTAATTGATATTGTCAGTACTCAATTGTTAATCCCGTCCCGCGAATCCACATTGCGGGACGGGATTATTTTTACTCCATACCCGCGCCAATGAAGGCGTAATCATGTCTGTTGATTTGGTAATCTGAGTAATAATTTGTAATTTTGTATCCGGAACAGAGAACGGTCTGAATAGGGGTGGAATTCCCCTACAGTCCCGCTACGGTAAAAGTCCGACCTGCCGTTCTCTCCGTACATATATGTTTTTCCACGAGGATGAGAAAGCAAATGAGAATTCTTATGGCTTCCTTGATGGTATTCACCGAAGGAACCTTTTTTTTGCATACAACCTACGCCGCCACGCGTCAGGATACTGTCTCCGTGTCGGAAAGAACGCTCCAGCAGCTTGATGTTGTCGGTTCAGGACGTGACAGACGGCTGAGCTCTTCCACTCCGACCATGAAGGTTGATGCCGAGAAACTGAAGCTGACCGGCACCACCGACATATCGGATGCTATGCGACGTCTACCCGGGGTGTATCTCCGTGATTACGGTGGCGCGGGGGGAATGAAGACAGTTTCGCTCCGTGGCCTCGGCTCGCACCATACAGGAGTGATCTATGACGGAATCATGCTTTCCGACGTACAGACAGGCCAGGTGGACATATCCAGATACAACCTCTCCGATATCGCATCCATTACTCTTAATTCCGGCGAAACCGATGAGATATTCCTTCCTGCAAGAGCATCGGCATCCTCTTCTTCGCTTGTGGTCAATACTTTCTCCGACAAGGATTTCCTGAACCCCTCGCTCCGTCTTGACGCACGAATGTGTGTTGGAGCGTTCGGTCAGTACAACCCCTACGTGAGGATAGGAAAAAGTTTCTCCGAGAGGTTCGTGATGTCGGCCACCGCCGATTTCATCTCTTCCAAAAACAATTATCCTTATACATTAGGCACAGGAAGCAACAAGGAGACATACCGGAGGGAGAATTCGCAGATGACAGCCGGCAAGGGGGAGTTTGGCTGCTATTGGCGCCCGACATCAGCCTCTTCGTTATCCGCCAAGATCTACTATTTCGGCGCCGACAGGCATCTTCCGGGGCCGGCACTATACTACAACCCCAAAAACAACGAGCGACTGAAGGATGAGAATACTTTTGTCCAGGCTTCGTACAGAACGCGCCTTTCAAGCGTTATCTCGCTTCAGGGTAACGCCAAGTTCAACTGGTCGCGCTCCTATTACACCGATCTGGATGAGGTGTACCCCGGAGGGCTTCTCGACCGTCGTTATTTCCAACGCGAATATTATGCGGCCGCCGCGTTACTTTACACACCGGTCAGCGGGTTGCAGCTCGATTACTCGGTGGATTGGTTTCTCAACAATCTCAACTCCAACCAGCCTAACGACGCAAGGCCATACCGCAACAGCATCCTGCAGATGATCGGTGCGAAATACAAATACAAATGGCTGTCGATAACAGCCAAGGCCCTCTATTCGATATATCTGAACAGAGCCTTGGATGGCGACGGTGGCAAGGATGCACAGCGTCTGTCTCCCTCTTTGGGATTCTCTTTCCAACCGATGTCCAACCGTCTGCTTTTCCTGCGGGCCTCATATAAGAACATATTCAGGATGCCGACGTTCAATGAGTTATATTTCGACCATTACGGAAGCATCAACCTGAATCCGGAAATCACCGACCAACTAAACGCCGGAGCTACCTGGAGTCTACAGGATAGGGGAGTGATAGAGGAGATTACAGTCACATGCGACGGTTATCTGAATTTTGTCAAGAACAAAATCGTGGCCATACCATACAACATGTTTGTCAACCGGATGATGAATCTCGGCAAAGTAAGAGTGCTCGGTCTCGACGCTACGCTCAATTCAACCCTGCGCATAGCATCCCGCCAGCGGCTCATATTAGCTGCCACCTACAGTCTACAGCGTGCGGCACCCGTGACTGATCCCGCGATGTCCGACTGGATGAAGCAGCTGGCGTACGTGCCGCTCAATTCCGGTTCCGGTTCCATCACTTGGGACAATCCCTGGGTAACCGTCGGAGTCAGCGCCTCCGGCTGCTCCTCGCGATACACCACCAATGAGAATCTTCCCGGAACTAAGCTGCCCGGTTACATGGAGCTTAATTTCACCCTGCAGCATACCTTCCGATTCCATGGTCATAGTCTGGAACTTCGGGCAGACCTTATAAACGCGCTGGATGAGCGCTACGAGCTTGTGGCCCGTTATCCGATGCCAGGCAGGTCATGGCTGGCGTCAGTGGCGTTCAAACTGTAAGAAAAAGCGGTGTAGAGCGCAAAATAATGATATGATGTAAAATCAATAATAACAACACAAACAAAACAATGAAGAATTACAAGAAAATCATGTTGCCGGCCTTTGTACTGGCCCTGACACTGGCATCATGCGAAAAGAGTGAAGAAGAACCGTGGAATCCCGACGCGCCCACCATATCCAACGGCGCGTACATCCTGAACCAGGGTAACTCCTACAACCATATCGATGGTTCTCTCAACCTGATAGACTACACGGCATCCGCTTCCTCCCTGTCGGTATTCAAGGGTGCCAACGGACGGACACTCGGTGATTGCCCCCAGTGCGGCGTCGCCTACGGCTCGAAACTCTACATCGGCATGAGTGAGTCACGTACCATCGAGATTGTGGACCGCTCAACCTACAAGTCCCTGAAGCAGATTCGTCTCGACGACGTGAAATTTAACGGTAAGACCCCGCGCTCGATGGTGGCTCACGATGGAGCCATCTACATCTCAATGTACGAAGGATATGTGGCGAAACTCGATACACTCTCCGCAGCAGTCTCGGCCGAAGTGAAGGTAGGTCCCAATCCCGAGATAATGTGTCTCCACAAAGGTAAACTCTATGTGCCCAACTCCGACGGCAACAACTACCAGGTAAGCTACGGTAAGACAGCTTCGGTGGTCGATATCAATTCCTTCACTGTGACGGATACATTCGACACCGGACTCAATCCGTACGAGTTCTTCAGCGACGGCAACCACCTTTACCTACATTGCCGAGGCGACTACTTCACCGTTCCCGGAATGGTCTACGAAATCGGATCCGACCTTAAAGGAAAGGAAATAGCCGAAGCTACACTTGTCGGTTTTGGCGCAGGCAAACTTTATCTCGTAAACCAGCCCTATCCCAAGACAACCGAGGAGGCTGACTATAAGGTCTATGACATCGCATCCGGTAAGATATCCGACTGGAACATCGAGCGTCCGGACTATGCATCGGCCATCGCCGTTGACGAGCTGTCCGGTAAACTCCTTATCGCATCATATATTCTCCAGACATACACCAATCCTGATGGAAGCACGTCTACCGGTGCAGACTATAACGCTCCCGGTTATGTGAACTTGTACAACTCCACAAGCTACGACTTCGAGAAGAAATTCGGTATAGGTTCAGGCCCTGCATACATCTTCTTCAACACTAAATAAAAAGCCCTGTATCACAACCTCTTCTCCATGCTGTGATTCCTATTGATCAACCTTGCCGTCCCGCTGCGAACTTTTGCAGCGGGACGGTTGTTTTCATATTGGTGATTCTCTATCGGATTCACCCGTTTCTCTATAATCACACAATCCTGAAAATAGATAAAGCTATGAAATACAACCAGCCAAGACTACCGTATCCCGTCGATGCACTCCAGCCCGTGATATCGGCGAGGACAGTGGATTTTCATTACGGAAAACATGAGAAGGCCTATATCGACACCCTCAACTCCCTGATAGAGGGGACGGAATACGCCGATATGTCGCTCGAGGAAATCATAGTTAAGAGCGATGGAAAACTCTTCAACAATGCCGCGCAGGCGTGGAACCATATATTCTATTTCTTCCAGTTCGCACCGGACGGACTCAAGGAGCCCACCGGACGGCTCAAGGAGAAAATCGACGAGCAGTTCGGCAGTTTCGAGGAATTCAAGAAGAAATTCGAGGAAGCCGGCGCCACGCTGTTCGGTTCCGGTTGGGTATGGCTCTCGTGCGACGATAAGGGGGAGCTCTATATCACCCAGGGTGGAAACGCCTCCAATCCGATGACCGACGGTCTCAGGCCTCTTCTTACCTTCGATGTATGGGAGCATGCCTACTATCTCGATTATCAGAACAAACGGGCGGATTATCTCCATCGCCTCTGGGACATCGTGGACTGGGACATTATAGGAATCCGTTATAGCTGATTTGCCATGCACGCATTCCGCATTATTTCGCTCCTATAGATGCGGTAAATTCGGCAATATTTGTTAATTTTGTGCAAAAATCGGTTTTACGCCATTTTTTTCGCGGTTTCCGCGATAGAAATGGCGTGAAATTTGTTAGGAGAGTGTATCGATACTTTATATAGGTATATCCTCTCTCTACCATAATTACAAATTCTGAATTTATACATCATGCATAACCTCTCGACAACCGTGATTGATGCGATACAAGATAAGAAAGGGAGACGCATCACGGAAATCGACCTTTCCTCGATAGAATCGGCTCCGGCCTCCGGATTCGTGATATGCGAGGGCAATTCCACCTCTCAGGTGTCGGCAATCGCCGACAATATCCGGGAAGAAGTCTACCGACAGACCGGCCTGAAACCATACAATTACGACGGTTACCGCAATTCGCAATGGATTGTGATCGACTACGGAACCCTGATGGTCCATGTATTTCTTCCCGATGTGAGGGAGTACTACAATATAGAAGACCTCTGGAGTGATGCCGGTATCACCAATATTCCGGACCTCGACTGACAGCCATCGTAAGAAACCAACTCTAAATCAACGAACTCATGAGCATCATGCCACCTAAAAAGAATAAGAGCAAGAACAATAACGGTCAGGGCAAGCGTCCGCTGTTCTCCATGTACTGGATGTATGGCCTGATAATAATGTCGCTCCTCGCGCTGTACTATTTCCAGGACGGCTCCCAGACCAAGAACGTCGACTGGACCCAGTTCGAGGCCGCCGCGCAGAACGGAGAACTCAGCAAGATAGTGGTCCTCCCCGAGCAGCGCACGGCAGAGGGAATCCTCACTGAGAAAGCCGCGAAGAAATATCATTTCAATACCCAGAACGGCGTTCAGGGTGAAATGAAACTCAACACCACGATTCCGTCCACCGATAAGATTCAGGAAAAGATAGATTCCTGGAACGCCGCCCTCGTGGCTGAGGGCAAGCCGGAGATACAGGTGAATTATGAGAAAGGCAGCGACCTGATGAAGCTTTTCTGGTACTTCGGCCCGGTGATACTCATCTTCGTCTTCATGTACTTCATGTCGAAACGGATGACCGGCGGAGCCGGAGGCGGAGGTATCTTCAATGTCGGCAAATCTAAGGCCACTGTGTTCGACAAGAACAACGGTACGAACGTGACATTCAAGGATGTGGCAGGACTTCACGAGGCCAAGGTCGAGATCGAGGAGATTGTGGAGTTCCTGAAAAATCCGCAGAGATATACCGAACTCGGAGCCAAGATTCCAAAGGGTGCGCTCCTCGTAGGTCCTCCGGGAACCGGTAAGACCCTGCTCGCCAAGGCTGTGGCCGGTGAGGCGGATGTTCCGTTCCTTTCCATGTCAGGATCCGATTTCGTGGAGATGTTTGTCGGTGTCGGTGCCGCACGCGTCCGCGACCTCTTCAAGCAGGCCAAAGAGAAGGCTCCCTGCATCGTGTTTATCGACGAGATCGACGCCGTGGGCCGCGCCCGAGGCCGCAACCCGAACATGGGAAGCAATGACGAGCGCGAGAACACCCTTAACCAGTTGCTCACCGCCATGGACGGTTTCCAGAGCAACAATGGCGTGATATGTCTCGCCGCGACCAACCGTGCCGACATGCTCGACAAGGCTCTGCTGCGTCCCGGCCGTTTCGACCGTCAGATCTATGTGGACCTTCCCGAACTCACCGACCGGGAGGAGATTTTCAATGTCCACCTGCGCAATATAAAGTGTAACAGCAAGCTCGACGTGGAGAAACTGGCCCGTCAGACCCAGGGATTCTCCGGAGCGGACATCGCCAACGTCTGCAATGAGGCGGCCCTTATCGCTGCGCGTAACAATAAAGATGCGGTCGACTGGGATGATTTCATGGCGGCCATCGACCGCATTGTGGGTGGTCTCGAGAAGAAATCGCGCGTCATAACCGATGAGGAGAAACTGGCCATCGCCACTCACGAGGCCGGACACGCCACAGTGACATGGATGATAAAGTACGGCAATCCTCTCGTAAAGGTCACCATTGTTCCCCGTGGCCGCGCACTCGGAGCCGCATGGTACGCTCCCGAGGAACGTCAGATAATCCCGACACAGGCTCTTCTCGACACCATGTGCGGTCTACTTGCAGGCCGTGCCGCTGAGGATGTGTTCCTTGGTCAGGTAGGTACCGGAGCAAGCGATGATCTGGAGAAGTGTACCAAGATAGCCCGTTCGCTCGTGCTTGTCTACGGCATGAGCGACAAACTTCCCAATCTGAACTATAACGACTCCTCCGGTCAGGACATGGGTTTCACAAAACCCTATTCCGAGGATACGGCAGAGATCATCGACTCGGAGGTGAAGCGGATTGTCAACGAGCAGTACGAGCGCGCCAAGGAGATTCTCCGGAAATATGCACGTCAGCACAACGAGATACGCGACCTGCTTGTGGAGCATGAGGTGATCTATCACGACGATGTGGAGAAAATTCTCGGCAAACGTCAGTGGAAATCGCGTACCGACGAGATTCTGGAAATCAACCGCAAGGAGAGCAGACCGCAGATCGGGGGTCCTGCTCCGGCCGATGATGCCGAAGGCGACGGAACGCCTCCTCCCTTCAATCCCCATCCCTCTCTCCCGAGGGAAGGGTGATGCTGAAAGTAAGTCCTCCCGACTGATTTATAGTGACAGTGATGTCGCCACCGTGCCAGAGCACGGCGTTCTTGACGATAGCAAGGCCGAGTCCGGTGCCTCCAAGGCTTCTGGACCGGCCTTTTTCCAATCGGTAGAATCGTTCGAAGAGGTGGGGGATATGTACGGCCGGCACTCCGCAGCCATCGTCCGAAACGGTGATTAGCTGTTTCCCGTTGTCCAGTCTCAGCATCTTCATGTCTATACGCGTGCAACCGGAATATCTGATGGCATTGTCTATGAGGTTGCCGAATATGGACATCATAAGAGATACGTTGCCGTTGAGAGGGGATGAGTCCTTTATGCCGTTATGGATGACGACTCCTTTCTCCTTCGCTATGAGTTCGAATTCCGTGCAGACTTCGGCCGCGATTTCATCGATGTCGACGGTCTCGCGTGCTATCGCGTCGCCTCCATAGTCCAGTCTGGTGATCAGCGACACATCCGAAAGCAGGCTGTTAAGCCGTTCGCATGCCGATTCCGCTCCTGTGAGAAATCTGAGACGTTTATCCGGTGCCATGTCCGGGTGAGTGATGAGAGTGTCGAGGCATGCTTTGATGGATGCGACGGGTGTCTTCAACTCGTGGTTTATGTTGTTGGTGAGCTGATGCTTTATTCTGATTTTGTCCCGTTCTTCACGCATGGCTATCTTGTGCTGGGCATCGCGGTCGGCCAGTGCTTTCTGCAGTCTGGAATAAAGCAGCACTATATGGTTGGAGATATTGCCGAGTTCATCATTCGGGAAAGGCTTTGCATCAAAGAAACTTTCTCCGCTTTCAGCCTTCTCGGCGAACTCATTGAGCCTCTCTACGTTGCGGCCGAGCCTCCGTGTCGCGAAAAATCCTATCACGCACATTACGGCCGTGACCGCCACCATGAACCATAGGAAAGCGTAGTCGGCGGCAAGCAACTGGTTAAGGGTAACAGTATACGGTACTGCCGTGCGTATCAGGAAGCGGTCGGAAGCAAGTGCTGAGTAGAAATAAACGTCTCCCGTGCTCTCGCTGTGTCTGCGCAGGTCAAAGCCGGATCCATACTTCAAAGCGTCCCTTACCTCCTTGCGCGAGAGATGACTGTTGCCGGGCAGTGAATCTACCAGATTATCGTAAATAAGCCGGCCCTCCCGGGAAATGAGGCTTACGCGCAACTCCGGGAAACCGGGCTTGATCCACATGACGGCTTCCTCGATGCTTTTTCCGTCTGCCATTTCGGCGATCAGTTCCTCATTGAGCACCTGCAGTCGTGAGTTCATCTCATCGGCCTTATACTCCTTCTCCCTGTGATATTGGAATATGGCGAAGCATCCAAGCAGGAAAATGGAATATATCACAAGGGCCCCGTAGAGCCTCTTGTGATAGGAAATCCTAAATCTTGAAGCCATAGCCATAACCCGACCGGGTGACGATGTTCCTGCCGTAGTTCCCTATCTTGGAGCGAAGGCGCGTGATGTTGACATCTACCACGCGGTCTACCACCACCACCTGCTCGGGCCATATTCTTGTCAGAAGTTCCTCTCTGGAGAATATCTTCCCCTTATTTGCGAGCATAAGCGATAGAATCTCGAATTCTTTCTTGGGAAGTCGCACCTCATTGCCGTCCACCATGCACTGTTTGCTTTCCGGAAATACCTTTAGGCCGTTGTATTCAAGCGACTGCTGGCTGTCGGCGTTTTCCGCCGGGACCGTGCGTCGCAGCACGGCACGGATTCGGGCCAGTACATTGCGTATGGAGTAGGGCTTCGTGATATAGTCATCGGCACCGAGATCGAGACCATTCACCATCTCATCCTCAGTGTCGCGGGCGGTGCAGAATATTATGGGTATGTTTCCGGTATCTTCACGGTTCTTGATTATCTTGGCCAGCTGGGTGCCGCTGATCTCTCCCATCATAACGTCGAGAAGGAAAAGGGAATAGGCACTCAGATCAAGAGTGAGTGCCTCCTCGGCGCTGTAAGCCACATCTACCTCGAACCCTTCTTCCTCAATATTGAAACGCAATGCCTCGCAAAGCGTCTCCTCGTCATCTACTATCAGTATCCGTGCCGGACGTTCCTTTTCTATGCCTTCTTCCATAGCGTATTTCGGTCAGTTTCTTAGATATATGTGTGGCAGGCGTGTAAGCCTGAATCGTCCACGCCGCAAATTTAGCAAAATATTGTTGTAACCGTATGAATTTTTTGTGTAAAAATTATTTCAATTGTTTGCATGTGTCTGTTAAAATGTGTATTTTTACATAAAAATGTTAACCTTGAATGGGCGATTATTAGGATGGTTGTGGATAGTTAGCTGTTACTTAGCTATTTATGAGCGAGTTCTTATAAATGCCCGATAAACAGATTAAAACCTATGAAGCGATTTTTTTATGTTACGGCCGGTCTGTTGCTGACATGTGCCGTGTCACAGGCCGATACCATGTGTCTCAGCTATTCCGAGGGGAAGACCTCGGACGGAGCTCCAATCGGAATCGGCTATGGCAGATTCAATGAGATAGAAACAGCATTCTTCCTTCCGGCCTCGACGGTGAAGTTGCTGGAAGGAAATACGATAACGGGCATAAACGGATGTCTTGCAAGCATTGCCGACATAGAGGCGGTGCATATCTTCATCCGCGAGGAACTTGAGGGAGACAATCTCTCGTATTACAAGTTTGAGCCTGATCAGTCCAATCCCGTGAAGCGGGGTGTCAACAAGCTGAGGTTTGAGAAACCCTATACCATAACTTCGGGGTCCGGCAAGGGATTGTATATCGGATTCGGCTTTACGATGACTGAATTGAACTCGCGTGCCCTTTCCGCGAATACCACGCCGATACCTAACGCTTTCTTCCTGAGGAAAGCCAACGGGAGGTGGTCTGATTGTTCGGAATACGGCTGTGCGTCGATTGAAGCCGTGATCGAGGGAGACAGACTCCCGGAACGTAACCTGAGGCTGTCGAGGACAGACACTCCATCGGCTTTCGCTGCCGACAGGGGAGATATGCCGGTTACATATTTCGTTCATAATTTCGGAAGCCGGACAATAACGGGGTTCGACATGGTTGCGGAGGTCGATGGCGAGGCTGTGGATAAGGTTCATGTATCCGGAGACATCGCCTCGAACGCCATGAAGACCGGAGTTGTCAGGTTTCATCCGGGCCTGACCGTCGCCGGAGATAAGGAAATCGTGTATAGGCTGGAGAATCTCGAGGAAGGAGAGGATCAGGATCCTTCCGACAATGTTCTGTCAGATAGTTTTGAAGTTGTGTCTAAAAGCTATCCGCGCAAAGTACTCTCGGAGGAATTCACCACCGAAAAATGTAAAAATTGCCCGCGCGTTGTCGAGATGCTGCATGAACTGCTTGCGCGCCCCGAGTATTCCGACATCATCCAGGTGGCTCACCATGCCGGATTCCAGCAGGATTTCCTGACTCAACCGTTCCATGAGGAATACACGATGATGTACGGAGGAAGTAAGTTCGCGCCGGGACTCTGTGTCGACAGGGCTAAACAGGGCCCCCTTGAGGTGATAGTGTTTCCGGATACGGAAAAAACCGTTGAGGATATGTGGAACCAGAGGCTGGACATTCCCGCGCTTGTTTCAGTAGACATCAGCGCCAGGTATTCGGAGCCTGACCGTGACAGGCTGGAGGTGACCGTGTCCGGCGAGAAGGTATCGAAACACCTTCCGGCCGGCACCTGCGCCACGGTATGGCTCGTAGAGGACGGGATCGAGCCTGTCGAGCAGGTAAACGCCCCTGCAGGATTCATCCACAATAATGTGACCCGTGCATGCGGTTCCTCCGATTATTGGGGCGACCCGGTGACGTTTGACGGAGACAGCTACACATATTCATGCGAGATACCTCTCGATGGAAAATGGAAAAAGGAGAATATGCGTATCGTGGCTTTCTTGGGTGATAACGATGGCAGGTGGTTCGGTCATACGGTACTCAACGCCGCAAGCATGAAATTCTCTGAAATTGAAAATTCAGGAATCGATTCCATTGCCGGTTCGGGCGTACCTGTCGAAATAAGATATTATGACCTGTCTGGCCGCGAGGTCGATTCGACAGCCAAAGGCATACTGCTCGTGAAGTCGGTATACGACGACGGTTCTGCGAGAACCGTCAAAATGGTGAGATGATATGAAGCCCGGTTTGAGAAATCTGGCTGTCGCGGTATCGGCCATAGCGTTTGCGTCACTTCAGTCATTCGCTCTCGACACGAAGATATTCACATTCGTCGGAGACAGACCTATGGTGACGCATACAACCTGCCGTGCCGAGACCTGCGACCTTGCTATACATCTTGACAATCCTTTTCTCAATGGGAAGAAAGTCACCCGAATCAGAGTATTGACCGATCCCAAGGCCCAGCCTATGGAGGATTTCAAGGTATGGCTATCCATGTCGCTGAACCTTGAGGAGAACGAAGCCGGCGAGAACGTCAACGCGCCCGATATACTTTCTGTGTCTGGTACACCCGATTCGGAAGGCTGGCTCGACGTGACGCTTCCGGAGCCTTACACGCTGACGGATAAAGGAGTATATGCAGGATATTCATTTACAATAACGGAGTATTCCGGTGATGGAGGGAAACCGATTCCATATTCGCAAGACCGTCATCCCGGCGGCTTCTGGTTCCATGGCACCAAGTCCGCCATCGAATGGATGGACTGTGAGGACCAGATGAATGGAGTGCTCCCTGTTTACGTTTATCTGGAAGGGGAGTACCCTCCGGTTTCCGTAGCGGTGTCAGGCTGGGATACGGAGTTCCCTTACGTTCAGATTGACAGAGAGTTTTCGTTGCCTGTAAAGATGATGAATCTCGGCAGCGAGCCTATACGTGAAATCACTTACAGGTATACCGTGCAGAACTCCGTCGGGGAGGGGAAAGTCACCCTTGTCAATCCGATTGTGCCTGACATAGTGGATCCTACGACGCTGTATCTAACGTTCGGTGCGGTGACTGAGCTCGGGGGACATACGGTTAGGCTTGATCTCCGCGAGGCGAACGGCGAGGCGAACGGGTCGGAATTCTCCGGAATAGACCTTCCGGTGGAATGCAGGACGCTGGTGCCGGTGAAGCGCGTGTTGCTCGAGGAGGGAACAGGGACCTGGTGTTCCGCATGTCCGAGGGGAGCTGCAGCCATAGAGTCATTGAACTCCCTGTACGGCACAAGGGTCATAGCGGCCGCATACCATGCGGGCAATGATCCTATGAGTACGGGGGCCAGACTGCCCGCTTCGTTTTCATACTTCCCGGGCGCGGTCTTGAACAGGGGCGACATCATCGACCCGTATTACGGCGATGACCATACGCTGTCGCAGGCGTTCGCCATACGCCCCTTGGTGGACGAGGCTCTGGATCTCCCGGCGGAAGCCTCGGTAGAGGTGATGTCAGAGTGGATAGATGAAGCCCATGACATGCTTGATGTCAGTGCGGAGACGGCTTTCCCCGAGGGCTACTCCGGCAAGTTCTACAAGATGCTGTTCATTCTTACTGCCGACGGTCTTAAGGGGCCGTCTCCGTTATGGGACCAGGCGAACGGTCTTGGCAATTGGAATCAGGACTCTTATGACGAGAACATGAAGGCGTGGGCCGCCAAGGGGAATCCCATCGTCGGCCTCGAGTATGACCATGTGGTGTTGCTGGCGAACGCAGCGTATGAAGGTGTGCCGTTGCCCGACGCGATGGAGCCGGCCGAGACCTTCTTGGCCCGGGGCACTTTCAATCTGAAAAAAGCGGTAAGCGTTTTCGAGCGGAACAAGGGAGAGTCGCTTGTTCAGGACGAGAATAAACTCAGTGTGATAGCTCTGCTTGTGGATGCCGACGGACATGTGGTCAACTGCGCCAAAGCTCCGGTCGGAGGAAGTTCCTTATGCGCCGTGGATGTATTTACTTCGGAGGAGTGCCGGCTGACATCTACTGAATATTACGATATCAGCGGACGCAGATTGTCCTCGGATGTATGCGGAATCCAGATACGGATTTCCAGATATTCCGATGGGAGCGTAAAGGCGGACAAGATCCTCCGCTGACACCCGGACATATCATCGTGGTCTTCCCCGCCCCGGGAGAACGAAACTGTTCATTCTCGGGGCGGGACTTTAATTTCGTGGATTCAAGGGGGAATGATGCTAAAATTAGGTTAAATGACCATAAAAAACGGGGTAATTGGACCGAGATTGAAAATTAATTGTTAATTTTGTGGAAATATACGATATCATACAAGGATGAAATATGTTGGCGCGCATGTGAGCGCGGCCGGAGGGGTTCAGAACACTCCGATAGCCGCCGCCGAGATTAATGCTAAGGCGTTCGCCCTCTTTACGGGTTCGAGCGCCCGTTGGGTATCAAAGGCCATATCCGATGAGGAGGCTGAGCTGTTCCGTAAGAATTGCGAGATTTATGGCTATACGCCGGATGTAATCCTCCCGCATGACAATTTCCTGATAAACCTCGGTAGCCCTGACTCGAAGAAACTCGCAATGTCGCGCAAGTCGTTTCTCGACGAGATGAAGCGATGTGAAAAATTAGGACTCCGTATGCTCAATTTCCACCCTGGAAGCCATCTCAACGAGATTGATGAGGATGCATGTCTCGATCTGATAGCGGAAAGCATCAACATAACCCTTGACAAGACCGAGGGTGTGACAGCGGTTCTCGAATCCACCGCGGGCCAGGGCTCCAACCTCGGATTCCGTTTCGAGCAGCTTGCCAGAATCATCTCCGGCGTGGAGGACAAGAGCCGCATAGGTGTCTGTGTGGATACATGTCATTCGCACTCCGCAGGTTATGACTTCGTGTCGGAGGAGGGCTACAGACAGGCATGGAAGGAGTTCGACGACACCATAGGCGCAGGCTATCTCCGGGCGCTCCATCTCAACGACAACAAGCGCACCCTCGGGTCGCGCATCGACCGGCATGAGAAGATAGGGGAGGGCTCGCTCGGTCTCGGGTTCTTCAGGAGACTGATGAACGACCCCCGCTTCGACGACATGCCTCTCATACTGGAGACACCTGATCCCGGAATCTGGAAGAGCGAGATCGAGCTTCTTTATTCGCTTCAGACGGATTGAAGGCATCTGTTTCAGGCAAAATCGAAAATCAATGACTAAAGATATATAACGTAAAATCAATCTATGAAAACCAAGCCGGACCTAAGTTTCTGGAAGTTGTGGAACCTCTCTTTCGGGTTCTTCGGAGTACAGATCGCATACGCTCTGCAGAGCGCCAACGTGTCAAGAATATTCACCACCATCGGAGCTGATCCTCATGACCTGAGTTATTTCTGGATCCTCCCCCCGCTGATGGGTCTTATCGTGCAGCCGATTGTGGGAATCCTCAGCGACCGCACATGGAACCGCTTCGGACGCCGTCTCCCATGGTTGATCGGCGGGGCTCTCGTGGCCGTGATCGTGATGTGTCTCCTCCCGAATGCGGGTAGTTTCAGTTTCACGGTGTCGAGCGCGATTCTGTTCGGACTTATGTCGCTCATGCTCCTCGACACTTCCATCAACATGGCCATGCAGCCGTTCAAGATGCTTGTCGGAGATATGGTCAACGAGAAACAGAAAGGTCTGGCCTACTCGATACAGAGTTTCCTCTGCAACGCAGGATCGGTGGTGGGATTTATTTTCCCGATTCTTCTGATGTGGCTCGGAATCAAGAATGTGGCTCCCGCCGGAGTCGTTCCCGACACTGTGATATGGTCGTTCTATATCGGTGCGGCGATTCTTCTGCTGTGCGTGATCTACTCTCTCGTCAAGATCAAGGAATGGCCACCGAAGCTCTACAACGAGTATAACGGAATAGAGGAAACAGCCGGCAAGAAGCAGAGCGCAAACATCATAACGCTTCTGCGCAAGGCCCCGACCACGTTCTGGACCGTCGGACTGGTGCAGTTCTTCTGCTGGTTCGCGTTTCTCTTCCTCTGGACATACGCCACCAACACCGTGGCCTTCAAGGCGTTTGACACTCCCGCAGTGGAAAGTTATACCGGTATCACCTGTGAGGCCCGGACGATAGAATCGAAAAACGTTGTGGTAAATGACTCGATCCTGATTCTAAGTCACGGCACCAAGATGGTGTCCGGCGTGACGGTGAACGGCGTTTACTATCCTGCCGGAACGGTAGTCGCCAACGGCAACGACACCATTGTCAAAGACCATGCTGTAGTGCTTGATGAGTCGGGCGTGGCCAAGGTATCGTTCTCTTCAGAGAAGCCTGGCGTGGCCACGGTTGATGTCGACGGTACAAGGATTCCGGAGAGCGGCAGCGTGAAGATTCAGGACTATCTGTCGCGCATGCAGGGCTCTGTCAAGGTTTCCACCGCCGACATCGTGGCTCATGCCCCCGACGGCTCCCTCTCGATGGAGGATGCATCCGACTATGAGATTTCCGATGTGGCCAAGTGTCAGTATGTGTCGAAGACTGTACTCAACGCCGCATCGCCCGAATATAACGAGGCCGGCAACTGGCTCGGACTCCTCTACGCGGTCCAGGCCCTCGGTTCGGTTGCTTGGGCGGTGGCCCTGCCTCGCTTCAGGAGCCGCAGGTTCTCCTACACGCTCAGCCTTCTGCTCGGTGGCGCCGGTTTCATAATGACCGGCTTCATCACCAATCAGTATCTGCTTTTCGTGGCGTTCATCCTCATAGGCTGCGCATGGGCCGCCATGCTTGCATGGCCTTTCACCATCCTGACCAACTCTCTGAAAGGGGGCAACATCGGGGCATATCTCGGTCTGTTCAACTGCACAATCTGCGTGCCGCAGATTGTGGCCGCGCTTGTCGGAGGCTGGATCCTCTCCGCGCTCAGCACTCCCGGCGAGCTGGCTCCGGAGTATCTGATGATGGTTGTGGCCGGTGTCTCGCTCGTGATCGGTTCGATATGCGTGTTCTTCATCAAGGAGGGCGATGGCGGCGGTAAGCCGCAGGAAACTCCCGTGGAAAGCGAGAACATCTGATTGGATAAGCGTTATAAAGGAATGGAACAGGAAGAAAAACAACGTCAGCTGGACCTGCGCTATCTGCGGATGGCAGCAATATGGAGCGAGAACTCATATTGCGAGCGGCGCAAGGTCGGCGCACTCATCGTAAAGGACAAGATGATAATCTCGGACGGCTACAACGGTACGCCGTCCGGATTTCCTAATGTTTGTGAGTCGGAGGAGGGGGTCACCCTCCCGTATGTGCTTCATGCCGAGGCCAACGCCATAACGAAGGTGGCCCGCAGCAACAATTCCAGCGAGGGTGGCACGCTTTACGTCTCCACAAGTCCCTGCATGGAATGCTCCAAGCTGATCATCCAGGCAGGAATCAGAAGAGTGGTTTTTTCAGAATTGTACCGGATCACCGATGGTCTTGACCTTCTTCGGAAGGCCGGAATCGAGGTGGTCCACATTCCATTGGATAAATGAGAAACATCTATAAAGCTCTTATCCCGATGGTGCTCGCCATAGGCATTGTCGGAGGTATATTCATCGGCAGATATGTAGCCGATATACAGCTGAGCCCGGAGGAGCAGAAGCTGCGCACCATCCTCGGTCTAATAAGGGAGCAATACGTCGACGACATTGATATCGACTCGCTCATGGAGAAATCCATACCCGACATCCTCGCGTCGCTCGATCCACATTCTGCATACATACCCAAGTCGGAACTCACCATTACCAACAATGAGCTTGAGAGCTCGTTCGGCGGAGTGGGAGTCTCATTCCAGGTTATCAATGACACGGTGACCGTGGTGGAGGTCGTTTCGGAAGGTCCTGCCGAGAAGGTAGGAATGCTGGCCGGCGACCAGATCCTGTCGGCCGACGGCAAGACGCTCACCGGGTCCGGAATCACCACGGAAGATGTATTCTCCACTCTTCGCGGCAAGGAAGGCACCAAGGTCAAGCTGAAGGTGAAACGTCGCAGTTCCCGCAAGCCGCTCGAGTTCGTGGTGACGCGCGGAGAGATACCTTCGAAGAGCGTCGATGTGACTTATATGACGGGTGAGGACACCGGATATATCCGTGTAAGCAAGTTCGCGCGCAACACCTACAATGAGTTTCTCGAGGCTCTCGCCGACCTGAAGTTCAAGGGCGCGAAGAGATATGTGGTCGACCTCCGGGGCAATTCCGGCGGTTTCATGGATCAGGCCATCTATATGGCCAACGAGTTCCTGCCCGCCGGCCGGATGATTGTCTACACCAAGGGTCGCCGTCCCGAAAACGAGACGGTGGCCGTGAGTGACGGCAACGGTCAGTTCCAGAACGCGGAGCTTGTGGTGCTCACCAATGAGTTCTCGGCTTCGGCGTCGGAGATTTTCGCGGGAGCCATCCAGGACAACGACCGAGGCCTCGTGATAGGGCGCCGCACGTTCGGCAAAGGTCTCGTGCAGAACCAGACCATGCTTCCCGACAGCTCGGCTGTACGCCTGACCGTGGCACGCTACTTCACACCCTCGGGCCGTTCCATCCAGAAGGAGTACAAGCGTGGCAAGGACGGCAAATACGAGATGGACATCGTGGACCGCTATTCGCACGGCGAGTTCTATTCGCAGGACAGCATCAAACTCGACAAGAGCAAGGAATTCATCACCGAGGGTGGCCGCAAGGTCTATGGAGGAGGCGGTATCATGCCCGATATCTTCGTGCCGGAGGACACCACCGGGTACACTTCATATTATGTGGAGGCGATGAACCACAGCCATGTGTTGAACTTCGCGCGCTCGATGGCCGACTCTTACCGGCCGCTGATGAAGGAGAAGACGCTCGACAGCATGCTGCGCATCATTCCGCGCGACGACACGTTGCTGAACAACTTCGTGCAGTATGCGGCGGCCAATGGACTTCCGGCCCGCTGGTACTATATCAACCAATCGCGCGCATTGTTGTTAAATCAGATAAAGGCGGTGCTGGCGCGCGACCTTGTCGGATTCGATGCCTATATCCGGGTGCTGAACGACAGTGACCCCGCGCTGCACGAGGCGCTCGACGCCCTTAAGTCCGGACGCTCCCCGGTAAAGATTGTCCCCGGGAAAACCGTCTCCAAGAAAACCGTTTCAAAGAAATAACCTTAATTATTGATATGGAAAAACGAGATTTAAGAAAGAAAGTGAAGGCGCTTCGCTCCATGCTGCTCGAGACGGAACGCATGCGTGCGGCCGACGAGGTCTTCGCGAGACTGGAGCAGACGGCCGCGTTCATGATGGCCGACAGGATACTGATGTATCACTCGCTCCCCGATGAACTCCCCACGATAAATTTCCTCAGGAAATGGAGCGACCGTAAGAGTTTTTATCTCCCGAGAGTGAACGGCGTGAATCTCGATATATTGCCCTACGACGAGCAGCGTCTTGAGCTCGGAGCTTTCCATATCGAGGAACCCACGGGGACCGATACGGTCGACATAAATCATATTGAGCTGATTGTGGTGCCGGCCGTGGCCTACGACCGCAAGGGAAACCGTCTCGGCAGAGGTAAGGGGTATTACGACCGGCTGCTTGCCGAGTCCAAGGCCACGAAGGTAGGTGTCGGTTACGAGTTCCAGCTCGTCGACGAGGTCCCCGCCGAGCCCCACGATGTCCGCATGGACATAGTGATCACTCAGTCAGGGACGTTTATTGTCAACAAGAATAAGAAATAGTTTTCGAATCTCGGTTTTTTTGCTTAAATTTGCATGAAACCGATTCATCGGGCCTTACCCATAGAAGGAAAATGTAATAATCAAACCTTAAACATAATAATAACTGATCATGAAACCGTATGTAGTAGGCATAGACATAGGTGGAACCAACACCGTATTCGGCATTGTTGATGCCCGTGGACAGGTATTGGCCAGTGACTCTATAAAGACGATGAAGTATGTCGACTTCGATGACTACGTGGAGGAACTTCATAAGGAACTGTCGAGGCTGATCAAAGCCAACGACATGGATGACAAGATACAGGGTATCGGTATCGGAGCGCCCAACGGGAATTACTATACCGGAGAAATCGTGAACCCGCCGAACCTCCCCTGGGGTCCGCGTATCCCGCTCGCCGAGAAAGTCAGCAAGGCTTTCGGCGGCATACCGGTGGCGGTCACCAACGATGCCAATGCCGCCGCGTTAGGCGAGATGACCTACGGCGCGGCGCGCGGTATGAAGGACTTCATCATGATCACCCTCGGTACCGGTGTAGGCTCGGGTATCGTGATCAACGGTCAGCTTGTCTACGGCTCCGACGGTTTCGCCGGCGAGCTTGGACACGTGATCGTGAAGCGTAACAACGGCCGTATCTGCGGCTGCGGCCGTACAGGCTGTCTCGAGGCTTACTGCTCCGCAACCGGCGTGGCTCGCACCGCGCGCGAGTTCATGGAGATCCGCAAGGAGCCATCGCTGCTCCGCGACCTTCCCGTCGAGGAGATCACATCCAAGGATGTCTACGACGCGGCCGTTGCAGGCGACAAGATTTCCAAGGAGATTTTCGAATATACCGGCACCATCCTCGGAGAGGCATTCGCCGACATGATTGCATTCTCCAGTCCGCAGGCCATAATCCTCTTCGGAGGTCTGGCCAAGAGCGGTGACATCCTCCTCAAACCGATCCGCGAGGCTCTCGACAAGAACGTGTTCCCCATCTTCAGAGGCAAGACCAAGATTCTGCTCTCCGAGCTTAAGGAAAGCGACGCAGCGGTGCTCGGCGCATCCGCGCTCGGTTGGGAAGCCAAATACCGTTACGAGGCCAAGGTTCCCGTGGCTGAGGAAGCCGACCCCCAGCCGGCACCCGAAGCCAAGGCGTAAAGACATATCATGTAAGGATGCATCGCGGCTCGTACCGTAGCGCCCGATGACTTTGTGAATAAATATCGCAGGTTTTGACAAACTTGCGATATTTTTGCGTCTGTGCCCATGCCTGTACTATAGTCAAGCCGGGGTGTAAATCTACAAAGATATTGCTACAATATAAGTACTATTCAGGATGTTAGAGGGCTTGAACCGGCATTTGTCATCGTCGGTTATTCCGTCGACTTGACCATTCGGGTAAAAGTATTTTCTGGCATTTGTAACTTTGCCGGTAAATGTACGACTATAGGGGCGTATGAGTTTTAGATAGGGATATTCAGTTAAAGGCTAATTTATTATTTGCCAATATCATAGAAATATT
>CAJUBC010000030.1 GCA_910584545.1 uncultured Muribaculaceae bacterium
AATATTTCTATGATATTGGCAAATAATAAATTAGCCTTTAACTGAATATCCCTATGTAAGCGCGGCAGACTCCACCATCACCATGCCGAGCCAGACATTCGACGGGATGGTGACTACCGTATATGAAGAAGTCCCGAACGAGGATATCAAGCTCAAGATTCTAAATCTTACCGATAATACAGAAGCCGAATGCATAAAACTCAGATACACCGAGGGATCATTGAGTTATAACCTTGGCGAAGACAGCGATGTAACCTACTCCGGACCGATGTTCGCACCGACCGACCTGAGTCTTGAGCTGATGATCACCACGGATACAGCGTTCGCCAACGGAGTAGCCTTCGGATTCTTCATCGCGCCAGCCCTGAAGACAGTCGAAGCCTCGGTTCCCGACGCATTCATCGGAATCGACGGATTCTTTACATACGACTCCTCAGAATGGACCGATGCCGGCACCGCCACCCTCTACGAAGGCTGGCTGAGTCCTCTTTTCGACACGGACGAAGAAATCAACTATCCGGTGAACTGCAAGGTGAACCGCGAGAAGAAACTCGTCCTTCTCGAGAACCCCTACGGACCGCAGAGCATCTACGCTGATTACAACTACCGTCAGGATAAGAGTGGATACATCGTGCTCGATCTGAGCGGTTCGATTCCCTTCATCCGCCCCCTCACTGATGCCGGATTCGAGAACGGAGACATAACCATCACCGAATCATTCTACCCGATGAACAACGAATCTTTCTGGCATTACAGATATAGTCGCTCCGATCAGGAAATCATCGACATCCTCGAGGGCCGGGGTAATAACGTATCCAAGTACGAGGGGAACACCGTCACGCTCTATAACTGCATATTCGGAACGGAGGGCAGCACCATCAACCCGGTTCTCTCCTGGATCAACAACTACATCCCTGTCGAGATGACCACGAGGATAGTACTTCCCGACAACATCTTCGGCAACTATGTGGAGCCCGAGAGACCGCTCTACGCTACCGGAGACGCAAGCAATCTGGAGAATCAGTGGGATCCCGCCAACCCCTACTCCTTCCTGATGAACGAAGAGGGCAACTACGTGGGTGACCTGAGAGAGGTAAGCAACATCGTCATCTCCACCGAGATGGGAGACTGGGATACGTTCAACACCGGCCGCTACTACTGCGACTACGGCGACGAGCCGGGCGTGACCGTTCCCCTCGAGCTGAATCCAAACGGCAACATCATTATGCCATGGCAGGGTAACTGGCACGTGGAAGTGGCAGGCGACCTCAGCTGGATCCGCCTCACCACCTCTACCCCGAAACCCTCCGACAATATCCCCGTATATCTCCGTGGCGGCATGACCAACTGGGATGCCGTGGCTGAATGGCAGATGAGTTCCGAGGATGGAAAGACATACACCTTCACATGCGCACCCAACCAGTACATCCCGGCCGGAACCGAGTTCAAGTTCGCCGACGCACAGTGGGCGAAAATCAACTACGGCGTGGCTAATTACGGTACCGTGCTCGGCATGGGAGAGTCAGTGCTTAACTACGACGGCGACAACATCATCCTCGACCAGGATTGGTACGGATCAGTGACCCTGTACGTCGACAAGGAGGCACAATGGGCATCCTGCGTATTCGTCCAGGGAGAGAACCCGCCCACACCTCCGGCAGACTGCGAGCTGGCAGGGCACCATGCGTGGAGCCACATCTCGATGCTCGACGAGAATCTGGCGAACGGCTATGTAACCACATCCTTCTACGTCGAGCCCGACGCGCTCGACAGCACCGAGCTTAATATCTACGGTCTGTATAACGACTTCCCCGTCAAGGCTTCTTACGATGCAGAGGCCGGTATCCTTACCGTAAAAAGCCAGCAGCTCAACGACAGCTACAGACTGGACATCGCCATCTTCAGCGAGGACGGCCAGAATCTCTATGTGGTCGATGAGGTTCAGTTCCGCAAGGATCCCAAGGGAAACAGGAACTGGTGGCGCGCAGACTTCGACTACGTGATGGTTGTCAGCGACAACAGCGACCGCGCCGTGAGCGCCGAGTACGGCAACCTCTTCTGCCCGTTCGGGGACTACACCCGCAACATGCGCGTCAGCGAGGTGTTCACATACAACGAGAGTGAATGGAAGGATGCCGGCACCGCCGTCATCAAGGAGGAAGGCTGGTATTCAGGCCAGGATCTCCCGGTACAGGAATACGAAGTTCCTCTGGCCACCAGCGAGAACTATCCCGGCATGGTGCTTCTGCTCAACCCCTACGGAGCCGACACTCCCTTCAACCTCGACGAGGGCTTCATGATGCTCGACCTGAACCATTCCTTCCCGATGCTCCGTCCCTTCGTATGCTCAGGCGCGATGTTCAAGTCGTTCAACACCACCTTCGAGAGCTACCATTATTACATCGGAGGCTCAGACGAGGAGTGGATCGCCGGCTTCATGCGCGAGCTCGGCAAGGAGCCCTCGACAATCGATGAAGCCAACCTCGTGACGCTCAACGACTGCTGGATCGCACCGGTATGGGACTACTTCGGAATGTACGGCTTCGGCGACGCCTCGCAGAAGACCCTGATTCAGCTGCCCGCCAATCTTACGGGAATCGGCTCGGTAGAGTCCGGGAAGAACGAGCCGGCACGCTACTTCAACCTCCAGGGTATCGAGGTGACCCGTCCCGCCGCGGGAGAAGTGGTGATCGAGAAGAAAGGCGACACCACACGCAAGATAGTTATTAGAGAATAATTATTATAGTATGTTTCATAAATTTTAGATGTTACTGTCGGGAGTCCTTCGCCGTGAGGCGCGGGACTCTTTTTTTATGGTTTTTATGGGATAAAAGAGGAAAAAACGTTATTTTTGCCTTTAAAATAGAAAACTGTCATGAAATCTATCAGGGAACTGTACAGGATCGGCACCGGGCCATCCTCATCGCACACCATGGGACCGCGCAAGGCGGCGGAGATCTTTCTTTCGGAGAACCGGGGAGCCAAGGGCTTCGAAGTGACGCTCTACGGCAGCCTGGCAGCCACCGGCCAGGGTCACATGACCGACGTGGCTATCCTCGACGTTCTTGAGAAACTCGACGTGCCGGTCAACATCATCTGGAAACCGGAGGAGTTCCTCCCCTACCACCCCAACGGCATGAAGTTCGTGGCCCTGAACTCCGCTGGATTTCCCGAAGCGGAGTGGACGGTGTTCTCAGTAGGCGGAGGAGCTCTCGAGTACGAGGGTATGCGCCACTCCGACAACGCCGAGATCTACCAGATGGACACCATGACGGAGATAAAGGAATACTGCGAGCGCACCGGCCGTTCCTACTGGGAATATGTGGAGCAGTGCGAGGGCACGGAGATCTACAGTTTCCTGGCCGAGGTGTGGGAGGCGATGAAGAACGCCGTGGAGCGCGGCATCCAGAAGGAGGGACGGCTTCCGGGACCGCTGAACCTGCGGCGCAAGGCTCTGAACTACTACGTTAAGGCCGGGGGCTACCGCGACAACCTGAAGAGCCGCGGTCTCGTGTTCGCCTACGCTCTGGCAGTGAGCGAGGAGAACGCCTCGGGCGGCGTCATCGTCACCGCTCCCACCTGCGGATCGAGCGGAGTGCTGCCGGGTGTGCTCTACCATCTCTGGAAAAGCCGCAACTTCACCGACGAGCAGATATACCATGCCCTGGCGACCGCCGCGCTCATAGGGAACGTCGTGAAGCATAACGCCAGCATCTCCGGGGCCGATGTAGGCTGCCAGGGAGAAGTGGGGGTGGCCTGCGCGATGGCGGCGGGAGCGGCCAGCCAGCTCTTCGGAGGCAGCCCCGCGCAGATCGAATACGCGGCCGAGATGGGTCTGGAGCACCACCTCGGAATGACCTGCGACCCGGTGTGCGGTCTGGTGCAGATCCCCTGCATCGAGCGCAACGCCTACGCGGCGGCCCGCGCCCTCGACGCCAACATCTACGCAAGCTTCACCGACGGCACCCACCGCGTCAGCTTCGACAAACTCGTCAAGGTGATGAAAGAGACGGGCCACGACCTGCCGAGCCTCTACAAGGAGACGAGCACCGGAGGTCTCGCCAAGGACTACCAGCAGATGTGACGCGACGGCCTCCGATGGGACTGTTCGACTATATATTTCCCAAGCGGTGCCACCTGTGCGGTGCCGCGCTCGGCGACGGGGAGGAGTTCCTGTGTCCCTCCTGTCTCGCATCGCTTCCCCGCACCGGCTATCACCGGGATGCGGACAACCGGATGGCGCAGCGGTTTGCGGGCCTCGTACCATACGTGCGTGCCTCGGGACATTTCTTCTACTCACGCGGCAGCGACATGGCGAGGCTTGTCCATGATCTGAAATACAGACGGTTCCGCGGTCTTGCCCGCTGGCTGGGGGAACGCGCCGGAGAGGAACTGCTCACGGCCGGGTTCTTCGACGGCATCGATGCAGTGGTCCCGGTGCCTATGCATTTCTGGAAGAAGGCCGTGAGGGGATACAACCAGACGGAGGAGATTGCGCTCGGCATCCACCACGCCACCGGTCTGCAGGTTGTCACCGCGCTCACGGCAGTCAGACCGCACCGCACGCAGACGGCGCTCACAGAGGAACAGCGGCGCCGCAACGTGAGCGGCATATTCAGGCTCCGCCATCCGGAGATGCTCGCAGGAAAGCATCTGCTGATACTCGACGACGTATGCACCACAGGCGCAACACTCACCGCTGCCTCGGAGGCAGTCCTGTCGGCCTCCCCCACCGCCCGTCTGTCGCTGCTCACGCTCGCATGCGTCTTCTGATTCACTGTCGCGATTTTTTCAAGACGATTTCATTTGTTTTCAATAATTTTCCATTATCTTTGTATCAATTTTGACTTTTAAGAGGAATGCGCGATGAATTTTTCAGAAACGGTTACTGACCTTAAGAAACGACTCGCCCCTGTCTATGGAGAGGGGGAAGCCAAGGCCATGGTGAGGCTCATATTCCATCATCTGAAAGGATGGAGCGCCACCGACATCATAGTGAACGGCGACAGGCAGGTGTCGCCATATATCCGCTCCCTGATCGAGCGGATCATGAAAAGAATCCTGAGCGGGGAGCCCATACAGTATGTTCTCGGTGATGTCCGCTTCTACGGCATGGACTTCAAGGTGAACCGCAACGTGCTGATTCCCCGCCCGGAGACGGAGGAACTGGTGGACATGATCGTCAAGGAGAACGGCAGGTCCGACCTCCGCGTGCTCGACATCGGCACCGGCAGCGGCGCCATCGCGATAGCCCTCAGCCGCAACCTGCGCTTCCCGCGCGTTACCGCCATCGACATCTCTGCGGAAGCACTCGAAGTGGCCGGCGAGAACGCACGCCGCCTCCACGCCGACATCTTCTTACGCGAAAAAGACATCTTCACCTACATGCCTCCGGAAGACTCCTACGACATTATAGTGAGCAATCCTCCCTACATCCCGGAGGAGGAGAAAAGCGGAATGGAGCGCAACGTACTCGACTACGAGCCGGCACTGGCGCTATTTGTCCCAGATTCCGAACCGCTGCTATATTATAACCGTATTTCGGAAGTGGCCATACGCGCCCTCGCACCCGGAGGCAAGCTCTATCTGGAGATAAATCCACGCTTTGCCGACGCGCTGTGCGAAATGCTGCAGAAAACGGGCCTCGCCGATGTGGAGATATTCAAGGACATATCGCACCGCCAGCGATTCATCCGAGCCGAGAAACCGAAAGAGGAATGAGAAGCGGACGCCCCGATCCCGACAGGCTGCTGCAGCGCATGGCCGCGCTGTGCGCCCGTTCCGAGCAGTGCAGTTTCGACATCGGCAGCAAGCTGCGCCGCGCCGGACTGCCCGATGCCGATGTCAGAAATATACTTGACCGACTTAAGGCCGACGGCTTCATCGACGACCGACGGTATGCCGGCAGTTTCGCCCGCGACAAGGTACGTTTCTCAGGCTGGGGCAAGCTGAAGATACGCATGGCTCTCGCCTCGAAGCGGATTCCCGCGCCCACGATAGCCGATGCGCTGGACTCCATATCCTCAGAGGACTATAGAAAGGCATTGGTCTCGGCCGCAACGCTCAAGGCACGGACGCTCGATCTCGCCGATCACGGCGACAGGACCAAGCTGATGCGGCATCTCGCCGCGCGGGGATTCGAGGGATCGGTCTGCTCGGCGGCGGTAGCCTATCTGGTCAAGAAAACCGAGGATCCCAATGGGTTACATACCCACCGTAACTATGGAAACATGTGGGTCACTAACCCGCAAGGACCGATGTCACAAACCCACAAGGGCCGGAAGGACCGGAAGGTAAGATAAAAAAATTTGATTTTTGATTTGGAAATTAGAAGTTATGGATGTAAATTTGCAACTTGAATGTATGCGGCCGGAGGGGATTGCCGGCTCGGACCTGGTTTATCTTAAAAAAGTTAAATCAAAGGTATGGTCCGACTTAGCGGTTGATAACAAGGGCCGGAGATGCGTTAATATCTTGTGGGTCGGTCTATGGACCAGTAACGGATTCCGGGGATGAACGGATTTGGGATTATGCCCCGAATGGATTTGGAGACGAAACATGTATAAGTTATGAAACAACCGGATCGAGTACTTGCTGAGAAACTTCTACAGATCAGCGCAATGATTCTTCAGCCCGACATGCCTTTCATCTGGGGTTCGGGATGGACATCACCAATTTATAACGACAACCGCCGGATTCTCTCTTACCCGGATGTTCGCAACTACGTCAAGATAGAGATGGCGAAAAACATCCTGGAATCGTACGGAGACGCCACCGTTGTGGCCGCCGTATCGACCGTGGCGATACCGATTGCCTCGATAGTGGCCGATTCGCTGGGACTTCCGATGATATTCGTCCGCGCCACGCCCAAGGACCATGGGCTTGAGAACCTGATAGAGGGTAAACTCCGTCCCGGACAGAAGGTGGTGCTCGTGGAGGACACAATCTCCACCGGCGGCAGTACGCTTAAAGCCGCGGACATAGTGCGCGACGCCGGAAGCGAAGTGCTCGGCGCGGTCTCTATATTCAACTTCGAGTTCCCGATGTCGGTGAAGCGTCTTCGCGACAACGAGATCCCCACAATATCGCTCACCAACTATAAGACCCTGATCGACGCCGCCATCGACATCGACTATATCCATGAGTCGGATGCCGCCACCCTCAAGGAATGGCGCGAAGACCCGGCTAACTGGATGCCGGCTAACAAGAGATAATTATGGCTAATTTCAAAAGCGAAGAAGTAAATATCAACGCCCCGGCGCAGCAGGTGTTCGACAAGATGTCGAACCTCGAGGCCCTGGGCGAGCTCATCAAGAACGCACCGGAGGACCAGATACCGGATGACCAGCGTCAGATGCTGGAGCAGGTAACGGCCACACGCGACTCCATTACATTCCCCGGCGGACCGGCCGGCAACATCACGCTGCGGCTCGCAGAGGCGGTGTCGCCCAGCCTGATCCGCATGGTCGGCCAAGGGACACCGGTCCCCCTCACTCTGTCGATGCACATCACCACGGTCAACGAAGTGCAGTGCAGCGCATACGTCGACATCGACATCAAGATACCCGCCATGCTGAAACCCATGGTGAGCGGCCCGCTACAGAAGATGGCCGACCAGTTCTCGCAGATGCTGCGCTCGATACCGTTCAACTAAGACCTCATGGGCCACAACTGCCAAGGGATCAAGACCTCTCTCCAGGTCAGGCATTGACAAAACATTTAGAAAGAATAATCAACCGTGTCGCCGCAGCCGCCATCCCGGTGGTTCTGTCGGCGGCATGCATGTCGTGCAACACCATCAGCGACGACACCCTGCCGTCGCTGCCGGTGAACATCAACCTCTCGCCCGTAAGCGTCTGGAACACCTACGGAGTGACGGCATTCGGCTCCTACCGCTATTTCGTGATGCAGCTCGGAGAGCCGTCGGGCTTCCCCTACATAGGGCAGAGCGCCACCGGATTCGGCGGCGTACTGCTGGTCTGCGGCTTCAATCCCTACTCCACGGATGCCGGAGTGCCCTTGGCCTACGACATGGCATGTCCGGTGGAACGCCGCGCTGAAGTTCGCGTGCGGATGAAACCAACCGACACCTTCCCGGTGGCCGTCTGCCCCGAATGCGGCTCGACATACGATGTGGTGGAGCTCGGCGGAGCCCCGAAGTCCGGTCCCGCCGTGGGCCGCAAACTCGGCCTGACCCGCTACCGCTGCCTTGACGCCGTCAACGGAGGTTATCTGATAATTAACTGATTGATATGAATCCACTCGAGGGAATATGGTATGAACTGTGGCGGGGTCTCGCCATCGGAATCATCATCTCGGCCCCTATGGGCCCGGTGGGGATCCTGACCATACAGCGTACTCTCGACAAAGGCCGCAAGACCGGTTTCTTCACCGGCGTAGGCGCGGCCCTTTCCGACATATTCTACTGTCTGCTCACGGGCTTCGGCCTCTCTTTCATCGAGGATTTCCTGAACGAGAACCAGGACGTTATACAGATTGTGGGCAGCGCGGTACTACTTATATTCGGCATTTACCTCTTCCGGTCCAATCCGTCACGCACCCTGAAGACACCTAAGGACCCCCAGATCTCACACTCCAAGAACATACTGAGCGGTTTTCTGTTCACATTCTCAAACCCGCTGATAATCTTCCTGATAATCGGTCTTTTCGCGCGGTTCAACTTCATGCTGCCCGAGCTGAATTGGTACGACTATCTTGTTGGTTTCCTCTCGATAGTGGCCGGCGCGCTGTTGTGGTGGTTCTTGGTGACATATCTGGTGGACAAGGTCCGCGGGCACTTCAACCTGCGCTCGATGTGGCTGATCAACCGCATCACCGGCGGCATCATCATGGCATTCGCGGTGGTGGGCTTCGTGACTGCCATCAGCGGTCTCGCCAACGCCTCGGAGCGCACCGAATACTTCAACTCCACCCGAGGATTCGGCACAGCCGGACCGGCCGGAACTCCGCTGACCATCAAGAACAACGGCCCTGACACTGTGGAATGCCGGCTGCCGATATCATCCGGATTCCTCACCGACTTCAGCTTCCGGCTAACCAACCGGCACAACGCCGCGGCCAAGAGCTATCCATACGTAAGCAGGGACGGCAAGCGGCAAACCGCGCGACATCCGGGATGGTCTCTGTTCCTGATAGACGGCGACGGCAACAGGATGGATTTCAACGTAATGACAAAGGATTCCCCCCTCGACGAGATGATACTTCCGAAAGTGATGATCACGACCGTGACCCCAGCGGGAAGCAAAGACCCGGTTCGCATGAGCTCGGGTCTTGATTGTTTCTGCGGGGAGAACCGATTCCATTTCGCGGTGGCGGAGACCGCCCGGCTTTACGGCGGCAACCGCACGCAGCATCTGCTTGGCGAGACAGCCCGGTTCATTCCAGTGGCAGCAGGGATTGCCGTAGCTCCGGGAGGATGCGTGGAGATCGACCACATATCGGCTGAACTATCCCCTCTCGCAGTCTCGGAGATGGCCCGGGAGACGCAGTGGAGTGACACCGCGCTTCTGCGTGCGCGACTCGCAAATCCGACAGACGCCATGGAGGGTCTCTGGGAGGTCTACGACCGCCAGCTTGAGGAGACAATGCTGCGCAGCGGCGGCGATTACCGCGTCGCCATGCTGCGCGACGGCAAGGATTATGAACTGATTTACGTGGGAGGCGCGGAAAAGAATCCATGGCTCTGGCAACCTGGCATGGTAAAGGCGCGGCTTGCGGCCACGCCTTTCGAAAATGTCTATGATGTAGTCTGGTATGATGCCGGAGTCCATGAAGTACCGGGCGACATCAAGGCAGAGTTCACTCCCCCATCTCTCCTGTCCCTGTCGTTCATCTCGCAGTCTTCGACATTGAGGCTGAAAAAGATAAGCCTAAAAGACTGGCCGTCGGCTGAATAACAGCCGTCACATCGGGCTGCCCGTCAGCAGGGAGCGACCGTTATCGTTGAGAATGCCGGCCTCCATCAGGTCTCCCAAAGGAATCCTCACCGTCACCACCCCTTCCGAGTAAGGCGCTATCTCGTAGGGATCATAGCTGAACGTCAGTCCGTCGGAGGTGATGGCGAACTGATCGGAGATTCCCACCGATTTTATACCGTCCACGAGCGGGACCTTGTCCGCAGTGATGCGGTCGCGGATAAGCTTGAGGAGCTTCCCCTTGTAATCGTCATTGAAGAGATAGCCGAGACGCACGATCCGACCCTTGTCGACATTATAGTTCACATAGCTTACGGAACTCATGCCGTGCGCAGCCATGCAGGGATAGCTGTCGCGGGTATTCTCGAAGACCACGACGCGCGGATTCACCATAGTGGCAGACAACATATTGTTCACGTAACCGCATGCCTGGGTGGTGTCAGGATTAAGTTCCGTCACCGTCATCCCCTCCGGGAGATTCGGACCGGGGGTATACTCATCTGCATATACTATACCGGATATCTTCATAAGAGTGTCCCTGAGGAGCCGGATGTCATTGTCGCCGATATCGCTCGGAAGGACACCCTCGCCGGAGAAGCGCACCAGACTCGATCCGGGAGTGTACTCCACGGAATCTCCGGTGATCTGAGCCACCATATCGTAGGTGTACGACTCGAATTTCAGTATCTTACCGGACTGCGCGGCCTCTTCCTCACCCTTCTTGCCGCCGCAGGCCGCAAGCAGGGGAAGCACCACAATCAGCAGTCCCCATCTCACATATTTTCTATTCATCTTTTACCTCTGTTTTAAAACTTTTACCTGTTTTTTCTTAATAACCTGTTCTCAGGTCAAATGTTATATGTGGATGCAAAAAAAGTTACCAACTGCCTCCGCCTCCGCCTCCGCCGGTGGAGCCTCCGCCGAAACCTCCGCCGAAGCCGCCCCCACCTCCTCCTCGACCGGAGGCGCCGAGTGCCGCGCCGAGTGCCGCCGCGGCGAATGCCCCGTCATCCCTGCGCGGGATGCGATAACGCTTCGAGTCGCGATACCGGCAGTACCTGCATTCATATACTTTCTCGCCGACACCCTCGCGACGTGTTGTGGGAGGAACGAGTATATTGTCCTGAGTAAGTCCGTATGCCACGGTATGGCAGCTGGGGCATTCGGCGTATTTCTTCTGGTCAGACCTGAAAGCGAACCTTTTGACGGAACCGCACCTGGGACATTCCCAGACATCGTAGTCGACGGTCTTGAGCCTCTCCTCAAGATCCTGAGAGTCGGAGAGAAGCTCGTTGTCCTCCTTCTCGCCGAGGCGTTTCATCTTCGAGCCGCACTGGTCGCAGCGCACGCGACCGAGGCGGTTGCGCCGGTAAGCGATAAAGGCTATCAGCAGGAATACCAGACCCGCGCCGGCGGAGAGCACCGCGACTACTATATATGTCGACATGCGCCGGTGCCAGTAGCGGGCCTTACCGTAGCGGTCGTATCGGCGTGCGGTCCGGAAGTCCGAGACGATAAGCACAAGGCCTAACAGGAAAACCACGCCAACCACGAAATAGCCAAGCATCCATAAAGCCCCGCTGTCGATGGCCTCCACCTGTCCGCCGACATTGTCCGGCTGGGCACTGCGGAGTTCCCCGGCGACAGCAGGGTCGGAGATCGCCGTAGCCATGAGGGCGGTAGCCTCATCCACAGCGGCGTTGATATCGTTCTCCTTCATATTGGGGATCACCGTCTTGCGTATGATCTCGGTGCAGGCGATGTCGGTGAGCACTCCCTCCATGCCGTAGCCGGTGGTGATGAACGCGCTCCGTTGTTCAGGGGCGATCACGAGGAGTGCGCCGTTATCCCTGTCGCTCTTGCCTATCTTCCAAAGGCTGAAGAGACGGACGCTCCACTCCTGGACGGTTTCGTCATCACCGATGTCGGGCGGAAGAGCCACCACTACCTCGGCTGAGGTATTCTTCCGCAGGTCGGAAAGCCGACGGTTGACTATAGACCTGGTTTCCGCACTGAGCAGCCCCGCAGGGTCGGAGACATACTGGCTGCGGTCAGCCACCTGTACGTTCGGCATCTCCTCCGGAGACACCGGCCCCGCCGCGATGGCTGTAAAGCAGACGAACGCGGCGAAAATCATCATCAATATCTTCTTTGTCATAATATCAACTACTCTATATCAAACAGCCGGGAGGCTGTGTCCGTTCAGTTTGCGGTAAAGGTCGAGGGCATACACATCGGTCATGCCCGATATATGGTCGAGCACGCTCTGCAGACGGTCGTAGAGCGAATCCGCGCGTGTGTCATACTGACGCGGCACCGCGTTGAGCAGAAGCCGCGAATAGTTCCGGTCCGGATTGGTCACCGCCTCGACGAGAGCCTCCATCAGGCTGGTGAGGATATGGTTACCGGCCAGCTCGATGTTGACCACATCGGGAGCGCAGTATATCCGGTTGCCGGCCACCTCGGCGCATGCGGCGTAGGCATCGCGCAGACGCGGATCCATTCCGGCCACAAGGCTTCCTGAAAACTCACCGCGCAGAATCCTCTCCTCTGCGGCGGAAAAGACCTCGGCGCAACTCTCCACCATCTCTCCGATGGAGATAGATCGTAGATAGGCTATTTTCTCGTTGGGGTCTTCAAGGCGCGCCATCGAGCGCTCGATGCGGGGCCTGCGCTCTGCGGGGAAGAAGTCGAGGAGAAGGCCGCTCACCTCATGGAGGGAGAGAATCTTAAGTTTGTGGGCATCCTCGAGGTCCATTATCTGATAGCAGATGTCGTCGGCCGCCTCCATGATATACACGAGTGGATGGCGGGAGAAAACGCCCGGAGCGAGTTCCGGGATACCGAGCTGGACGGCAACCTTCCGGTAGATCTCCTCCTCGCTCTGAAAGAATCCGAACTTACCCTTACTGCCGGAATGGAGCGATGTGTAGGGATATTTCACTATGGAGGCGAGCGTACTGTAGGTCATGGCCATGCCTCCGCGGCGGCGTCCCTTGAACTCATGGGTCAGAAGCCGGAATGAGTTGGCATTGCCCTCGAAATTTATCAGGTCCGACCACTGCTGTCCGGTGAGCCGGTCTCGGAAGCGGCTGCCGGGTCCCTCGCTGAAGAAAGCCGAGATGGTCTTCTCTCCGCCATGCCCGAAGGGGGGATTCCCCATGTCGTGGCAGAGACAGGCAGCCGCCACGATGTCGCGGACATCGGCGAGCTTGCGCAGTATGTCGGGATCGCTGTATTTGCCGCTGAGGCGGATGGCCACCTCGTTGGCGAGCGACCGGCCCACCGACGATACCTCGAGACTGTGTGTCAGACGGTTGTGGACAAACACGCTGCCCGGAAGCGGGAACACCTGCGTCTTGTTCTGCAGCCGGCGGAAAGGGGATGAGAAGATCAGACGGTCGTAGTCGCGCTGGAAATCGGAGCGCGTGTGATGCCGATCGTCATGGTATTCCTCCATGCCGAGCCGCTTGTCGCAGATAAGCCTGCCCCAGTCCATCGCGGCCCCCCCAGCCGCATTCTCTTTGCCACTCTTCATTGTTTATTAAGATTTCAGACTTCAAATTTAACTAAAAAAGCTGAGATAACGCATTGCAAGCGCATAAAAATTGGAGCAAATATTTAAACAGGTATCGGTCTGAGGCAACTTCGGGCATCTTTACGGAATAATAAAAAGAGGCAATGGAGCGTTAAATAAGAGTTTAAAACAAATCTGGCAGAGATGGGACAGAACCAGGGGAACATATCAGGAATGCACCGCGCGCGGCGGAGGGTGATTGTGACGATGCTCGCCGTGATGGCGTTGTTAGTCTCGGCGATTCCGGCCTCGGCGCGTCCCGGCGACAAGATACTCAACCGCCCGTATGCCGACCAGAAACTCCTGCACCTCGGTTTCTCCATAGGCATGAGCCTGCAGAACCTGAAATTCACGCACAACGGCTACGAGACCCCCGAGGGCCAGCAATGGTTCGCCGAAGTCCCCGCCTGGGCACCGGGAATCAACGTCAACGTACTCGCAGACCTGCGTCTGCACCGCTACTTCAACCTCCGCTTCTCGCCCGGCATGTCGTTCGGCAGCAAGAACGTCCACTTCATCGACGCGCGCTCCGGCACCAAGACCACACAGGACATCAAGAGCGTCTACGTGATGCTCCCCCTCGACCTCAAGATCTCTGGCGACCGCTACTTCAACTCCCGCCCGTATGTCACGGTAGGGGGCATGGGAGTCTTCGACGTAAGCAAGCGCCAGTCGAGCTACCTGCAGTTCAACACCGCCGACGCCTACCTCACCGTAGGGCTCGGATGCGACTTCTATCTACCGTTCTTCAAATTGATTCCGGAGGTGAAATTCTGCTTCGGACTCACCGACATACTGCGCCACAAACGCCCCGACCTCGAGGATGACCCGGAGACCTATAAGATCACGCAGAGCCTCTCGAAAGTAAGGAGCAACATGGTGATAATCAACTTCTACTTCGAATAACATTGACCCCGCATAGCAGCGACAGAACATTCAGCACGATGAAGCCAACCAACCTCCTGATCCGGACCGCAGTCCTCCTCATAGCACTCATGACGTGGGCGGGGGCCATGGCCCAGAGCGACGTGCAGTTCACCCAGTACTGGGCGGTGCCCACGTACTACAACCCGGCCTACACCGGACAGGTGGACTTCATCCGCATCCGGGGCGGCGCGCGCCTGCAGTGGATCGGCATCGAGAACGCCCCCCGCAGCTTCATGGGAGCCGCAGACATGCCTGTGAAACTCGGCAAGAAGAGCCGCCTCGGCATAGGTGTCAACGTGGCGCAGGAGTCGCTCGGACTCTTCCGCAACCTCGGGGTCAACGCGCAGGTGAGCTATAAGTTCCGCTTTCTGAAGGGGACCTGGAGCGTCGGTGTCCAGCCGGCCTACTACAACTCCAAGTTCCTCGGCTCGGAGGTCTACATCCCCGAGGGTGACGATTTCCACAATCCCGCCGACGAGGCCATCCCGACGCAGGACGTGACCGGAAACGCCTTCGACCTCTCCGCCGGAATCTCCTACTCCCATAAGTATTTCAACGTGGGAGTGTCCTGCCTGCACATACTCAGCCCCACCGTTGAGCTCACCAAAGAGACCAGCCAGGAGACTGAAAACGCGCAGTACGAGACCACGCTGCCGAGGCAGTTCTATTTTACCGCCGACGGCAATATTCCAATCAAAAACTCGTTATTCTCATTGCAACCGTCGATGCTGGTCCGCACCGATTTTTCCCGGTTTTCGGCCGAGGTGACCATGCGGGCCACATTCAACAAATTCCTCTCTTTCGGATTGGGCTACAGATACAAGGATGCCGTGAGCGCCATGATCGGGGCCGAATTCAAGAACTTTTTTCTGGGCTATTCCTACGATTACTCGACCTCTGCCATCAACAGGGCCTCTTCGGGGAGCCACGAGATAGTGGCAGGCTACATGATAAAGCTCAACTTCGGAGAGAAAAACAAGAATAAACACCGTTCCATTCGAATAATGTAACGACAATGATACAGATGATGAAATCAGCAAAAAAATATACCCGAGAGATAAAGCTCCGGACCGCGGCGGCGCTGCTCGGCGCCGTGGCTGTCACCGTCGGGATACTCTCCTCGTGCGCCGGAGCGCGCGGCGGCTCGAGTGGCGGCGAGGTGACCGGCGTGGGCGGGGCGTCTTTCGCAGAGCCGGCTCCCTACGGCATGGTGCTCGTGGACAGAGGCTCCATCGCGATGGGTCCTGCCGCCGACGACTCCGTGGCCGGTATCCGCAAAAGCGCGCGCGGCGTCAGCATCGACTCTTTCTGGATGGACGAGACCGAGGTGACCAACTCGAAGTACAAGCAGTTCGTGTTCTGGGTGCGCGACTCCATCATCCGCGAACGTCTCGCCGACCCCGCTTTCGGCGGCAACGAGGCCTTCAAGATCGAGGAGGACAAGGAGGGAAATCCCATCAAGCCCCACCTCGACTGGTCGAAGCCCATTCCATGGCGCAACGCCAACGAGGACGAGCAGCGCGCCATAGAGAGCGTGTACCGCACCAACCCCATCACGGGCCAGCGTGAGCTCGACCCCACGCAGATGAACTACCGCTACGAGATCTTCAACCACACGGCCGCCGCAAAGCGCCGCAACCGCATCGATCCCGCCGCACGGGAATACAACACCGACATTCCCGTCTCCGACGAGCTTCCGATCATCTCCAAGGACACGGCTTACTTCAACGACGAGGGCCAGATCGTGCGCGAGACAGTGACACGTCCCCTTACAGGCGACTTCGATTTCCTCAACACCTACATCGTGAATGTCTATCCCGACACCACGGCGTGGATCAACGACTTCGAGAACGCCTACAACGAGCCTTACACCAGGATGTATTTCGCCCATGCAGGCTACAACAACTATCCCGTGGTCGGCGTGAGCTGGGAGCAGGCCAACGCCTTCTCCAACTGGCGCACCGAGTTCCTGCGCCGTTCGCTCGGCAGGGAGGGCATCTACATCGAGCCGTACCGCCTCCCGACCGAGGCTGAATGGGAATACGCCGCACGCGCCGGAAACTCCGAGAGCGCCTATCCCTGGGAGGAGACCCTCCCGATGGATGAACGCGGCTGCTTCTACGCCAACTTCAAGCCGATGGAGGGAGACTTCGTGCGCGACGGCCATGTGATCACGTCGCCCGTAGGCACCTTCAAGCCTAACGACTTCGGGCTCTACGACATGTCGGGCAACGTGTCGGAATGGACATCGACGGCCTACACGGAGAGCATCGACCGGCTCACCTCCGACCTCAATCCCGAATACCGCTACGACGCGGCCAAGGAGGACCCATACAAGATGAAGCGCAAGATAGTGCGCGGAGGCTCCTGGAAGGACGCGGCCCGCAACATCCGCGCCGACCTCCGCATGTGGGAGTATCAGAACGAACAGCGGTCGTACATAGGATTCCGCAACGTGCGCACGCAGATAGGCTTCGCGCGCGGCACCAAGAAAAGAAACAATAAGTAAGAAGATAACGAAATGGTCAAGATACGCAAATACGCCAACGGCATCGAACGCTTTCTTCACGGCGAGAAAGGACAGCGCTTTTTCAACTTCGCCTACTCCATCGGAGCGGCCGTGGTGATCTGGGGTGCTCTTTTCAAGATCCTGCACCTCCCCGGAGGAAGCACTCTGCTCTGCATCGGTATGGGCACCGAGATCGCGATGTTCATCCTCACGGCATTCGACCGTCCGCCCAAGGAGTACGCCTGGGAGGATGTGTTCCCCGTGCTCGACACGAAGAATCCGGAAGACCGTCCGGACTTCGCCGGAGGCGGCGGAGGCGTGGTGATCAACGGCGGCTACGGCGTGCCGGGAGCCAGCGGCGCCGAGGCGCTTCCGGAGTACGACGCCACGACAGGCACCCCGGGGGGCACCGTGATAGCCGGCGGCGGAGGCTTCGCCGCAGTCCCCGGCGTGATGCCGTCGCAGGAACAGCTCGACAACGCCGAGGAGATGGCCGACGCCACCAAGACCTATCTGGAGCAGATGCAGGGCATCTCCGAGCAGATGGGACGCCTCAACGAGACCACAGAGGCCCTCAACCAGGTGACGCAGACCCTGCTGCAGTCCTACCAGGCCATCACCCTCAACTCGGAGAACATCTCCGCCAACTCACAGGGCTACGTGGGCCAGATGGAGGACCTCAACCGGAACATCGCCGGGCTCAACACCATCTACGAGATTCAGCTCAAGAGCATCTCTTCGCAGCTCGAGAGCATCGACCGCGTGAACCGCGGCCTGAAGGACATACGCGACATGTACGACAAGGCCGCCAACGAAAGCTCCCGATACTGTGAGGAGACCGAGAAGATGGCCCGCTACATGAAGCAGCTCAACTCCGTCTACGAGAAGATGATCACGGCCATGACCATCAACATGGCCAATCCGATGATGGGTGGCGCGGCCGCGGCAGGCGTCAATCCCTTCGAGGAGTCTAAACATAATTCATAAGAAATGGCTGGAGGTGGAAATAACGTGGCGCGCATGTCTCCGCGCCAGAGGATGATCAACCTCATGTACATAGTGCTGACGGCCATGCTGGCGCTCAATGTGTCGAGCGACGTGCTCAACGGCTTCAGCCAGGTGCAGGAGGGGATCCACCAGACTAATCTCAATATGTCGAAGCGCAACGCCGTGCAGTTCGAGTATCTCGAGGGTCTGTACCGGAAGAATCCGGAGAAAGCCGGCCAATGGTATGAGAAAGGCTCGGAGCTCCGCAAGCGCTCCGGCGCCGTCTACGACGAGATCGAGGCCCTGAAGACCGCCATCGCACGTAAAGCCGACGGCCCGGACGGAAACTACCGGGCCATCCGCAACAACGACGACCTCGAGGCGGCATCTGTGACCATGCTCAACCCGGCCACCCGCCTCGGCGAGAAACTGCGCAAGGATGTAGACGGCTTCCGCGATTATGTGGTCAACCTGATCCCGGACCCTACCAAGCGTAAGGCCGTGACCGAAATGCTATCAACCAGGGTGGCCAACACTCCCGGCACCGTGGGCGCCACATCGTGGGAACAGAAGATGTTCGACAATATGCCGGCTGTGGCGGCCGTGACGCTGCTCACCAAACTGCAGAACGACATCCGCAATGCGGAGTCGGAGGCACTCGGAGCGCTGATCACCAACGTGGACATCGGTGACGTGCGCGTCAACGAACTCAACGCATACGTGATCCCGGTGTCGAACATGATAATGCGCGGCGGGAAATATTCGGCCGACATCGTATTGGCCGCCATCGACACCACGCAGCGCCCCACCATCTATGTGAACGGCGCGCGTCTCAACAATCCCGCCGGAAAGTATGAGTTCGTGGCCGGAGCTGTCGGAACCCACGATTTCTCCGGCTACATAGAGGTGGCGCGCGGCGACGGATCGGTCGACAGACGACCTTTCAAGTCGAGCTATACGGTGATGGAGCCCATGGCAACCATCTCCCCGACGATGATGAACGTGCTTTACGCCGGCATCGCCAACCCGATAAGCATCTCCGTGCCGGGAGTGCCGATGACAGCGGTGAACGCCACCATGACCAACGGTACGCTCACACGTAACGGCGACCACTGGGTGGCGCATCCCGGCAAGGTAGGCACCGAGGCTGTGATCTCGGTCACCGCCACTCTCGACGGCCGCTCGCAGCAGGTAGGCTCCATGACCTTCCGCGTGCGCAAGCTGCCCGACCCTACACCTTATCTCGCCGTGAAGGACGGAGCGGGCAACACCGTACATTACAAAGGCGCGCCTAAACGCATCTCCAAGGCCTCGCTCATGGCGGCCGACGGACTCGGCGCGGCCATCGACGACGATATCCTCAACGTGACGTACCAGGTGGTGTCGTTCTCGACAGTATTCTTCGACCAGATGGGCAACGCCATCCCCGAGCTCTCCGAAGGAAGTCGCTTCTCGGCGCGCCAGCGCGAGCAGTTCAAGCGCCTGAAGGCCGGCAAGAGCTTCTTTATCTCAGGAGTGAAGGCCAAGGGACCTGACGGCATCACGCGCGACATATCGCCCATGGAAGTCGCTCTGAACTAATGTTGAATGGGGAATTTTGAATTTTGAATTTTGAGATTTGGAATGAAGATATTTCGTAAAATATTCATAATGGGAGCTCTTGCCGCCATCGGCATAGGGGCTTTCGCGCAGGTGGAGAATGCAGGAGGCGTACGCCGCCGCAGCGACCGCGACAAAAAGAAGGAAACCGAACGGCCGGGCGTGACGGACCGCATGCAGGGGTTCTACGAACAGAAGAGCGCCCATGAGGCCGACCTCTCGTATATGCGTGAGATCTACCGCCAGCTCGACCTCAGCAAACCGGCGAACACACCGCTCTATTTCCCCGAGGATGTGATCGACGGACAGCAGAACCTGTTCCGCATAATCCTCGGGCTGGTGGTCGACGGCAAGGTGCCGGCATACGAATATCTTGACGGCCGCGAGGTCTTCACCGACCAGTACAAGGTGAACATCGCCGAGATGCTTGACCGCTTCGGCATCTATTACCAGCAGGGGAAAGGCTCTACGGAGCGCAACCCGAAGTACGTGATCGAGGAGGCCGACGTACCGACAGGCCAGGTGCTCAACTACTATATCCTTGAGAAATGGGAGTTCGACCGCCGCAGCAACCGCATGAAGACTCGCGTGGAGGCCATCTGCCCGGTGCTGAACCGCGTGGGAGATTTCGGCGGCGAGGCGAAGTACCCGATGTTCTGGGTGAAGTACGACGCTCTGCGCCCCTGGCTCGCCCAGCAGTATGTGTTCCTCAGCGACGACAACAACCTGCCGCAGTACAGCATCGACGACTATTTCAACCTCGGCATGTACGACGGCGAGATCTACAAGACGCGCAATCTCCGCAACCTGTCGATGATGCAGATGTTCCCCGACCCGGACGACCTCGCCAGGGCGCAGGACAGCATCGACAACCGCCTGAAGAACTACGGCAAGGACCTCTGGGTGCCGACCCGCGAGCAATACCTCGCCCAGAAGGAGAAAGAGGAGGCGCTCAAGAAAGCGGCCGCGGAGGCCGACACCATTCCCGAGCGCACGGTGGTGAGCGAAGATGACGGTGATGACAGAAGCGTGCGCAAGAGCAGCACACGGACCAAGAAGCGCACCGCAGTCAAGACGAAGAAGAAACGCGCTGCGAAGCCGAAGCTGTCCTCCTCAGGCGACCAGCCCAACTCCGGAGCCAGCAAGTCGGTGCGCAGGCGCCGGCGGTAAGCCGATGGCCTTGATTGCCACCAGCTAAAGCCGGCGGCCTTATACAAAAAGCAGAGGGCTTCAGCCCTCTGCGTGCTATAGAAGCAGTCTTTGCGGGAATTCCCGCAAGGACTGTTTTTGTTCAAGGCGGTCGGCTTTAGCTGGCCGCATTCCAGGTCGGCTTTAGCTGGCCGCATTCCAGGCCGGCTTTAGCTGGCCGTTAAGCTGGCGTAGATGTCGCTCTGGGCGTGGGCGGCGGTGTCGAGAGAGGCGGTAAGGATTTTCCCCACCTTCGGCAGACAGCTGTGGAGCGCGGCAAGGTTCTCCTTGGCCGCGGCCTCGTCGAGCGTACCTCTGACTTTCTCCATGTCGACATGATACCAGGCTGTCTCGGTCACTTTGCCTAATTCAGCCACTTTCGCCGCGGTGTCCCCGTCATTGGTGACGATGTCACTGCGGAGTGCCTGATTCTGCGCACGGACGAAGCCGGTCCAGGTCCTGCTCACATCGGCTATGATCCTGTCTACAGAACCGACGATATCGTCGACCACTCCTGAGAACGCCTCTCGACGCAACTGCCGCCTCCCCTTGATGATGCAATAGATTCCGGAGGTGATGGCGATCGCACCCGCTATCCAGAGACCGTCGGTCCCGATGACAAGTCCGGCCACAAAGGCCAGGGCTCCCAGAACGATGAACACCCAGCCGCTGTCGGTCAGGAAATTCTTTTTTCCTGTCTTCACCTCCGACATCTCCGTCGGCACCGGAACCGAGCCGGTGTTGGTGGAGATATAGCTCTCAAGCTGCAGTTTCTGCCTGTTGAGCGCATCGTTGTATTTTTCCAAATATGTCGTATCCATTGTAATGTACTTTTAGAGATTAGAGGTTATAGATCAGACCAGATTGAACCAGCGCAGACACTCATCGGTGATCCATATCCAGAGAGGACAGAATCCCATGAATAGGATGGTGGAGAGGGCGAGCGAAGAAGTGCCGGTGGCCACATAACAGTCTTTCTGGCTTGCGATGATGATTCCCGAGAACGCCGGGGGAAGCGCGGCGCAGACCACCAGCATCTTGAGGTTGACCGGATCCATCTTGAATATTATGCCTGCGATAAGGATGAGGAGCGGCATCACGATCAGCTTGAGCACGGATCCCATCACAGCCTGACCGTTGATCCTGATCTTCACCGACGACAGCGTTATACCTGCGGCGAAGACCGCTATCGATGAGTTGGCGCCGATTATGAGCTTGAAGCTCGGGTCGAGATATTCCGGCCATTTAAGTCCGCAGAGCACCAGGATCACGGCAAGGATCGGAGCCCACGCCACAGGCTCCATGAGCGCCTTGATCACCGGAGCCCAGGGATTGGGCTTCTTAACGGCGACACCGGAACCGGCGGCCGCTTTCTCCTGTTGATGCGCCTGTCCGGTGTTGAACAGAGCCAGACCAAGCGGAATTCCGATGGCGTTGACCTCGATGGCCACGATGGCGATTACCAGACCTACGGAAGCCGAGTCACCGAAAATAGGCTGGAGCACCGCGAAACCGAGGAATCCGATCGTGGGGGAGCCGCTGATCAGCGCCGAGATGGCGGATTCCTGCATCGTATCCTTATACATATAGCGGTAGACCAGGTATACAAGCATGAAGCAGCCGATCAGCACCACGCACGAGATGATGGTCAGCTTCACGTCGATGGCGAGCATCTCGCGGTTGGCCTTCACTATGGATAGGAAAAGGGCCGCCGGAAGCGCATAGTTGAGGACCACCTTGTTGAGCACCTTGGCGTTGGCTCCGGTGAACGCACCTGTCTTTCCCGAATAATAACCAAGCAGCATGATCACCAGAATCGGGACGATGGAATAGAGTATTATATGTACCATAATAATAAATGCGGTTAATCGTCAGCGGCCGGCTTCCTGCATCCGGATACGGACATCGGGAAGCCGGCCGCTGCAACTGGTTATTATACGATTATTGTCTGGAGCGGAGTCGGATTGAGGTATCCGATGTGTCCCGACTCCTTGCCGGCATCGGCTGCGAGCTGCACGTCGATCAGCGCGGGGCGCTTCGATGCGACAGCGGCCTTTAGCGCGTCGGAAAGTTCAGCCGGAGTCTTTACATAATAGGTGTCGGCTCCGAACGCCTCGCCGAGCTTGTCGTACCGGGCGTTGATGTCGAGGGTGGTCGGAGCGGGGTCGCCGTCCTTGCTGAGGTTCCGGCCCACACCGTTGTAGATACCTCCGTTGTTGAAGATAACCACGGTTACCGGGAGCCGGAAGCGGCAGATGGTGGAGAATTCCATACCTGAGAAACCGAACGCCGAGTCACCCTCGATGGCCACAACGCTCTTGCCCGTTGAGGTTGCGGCTCCGATGGCTGAACCCATACCCATGCCCATGATGGCCCAAGTTGCGCAGTCCACGCGGTGACGCGGCAGCGACATGTCGATGGCGTCGCGGGTATCGTCGAGCGTGTTGGCTCCTTCGTTGATGAGGATCACGTCGGGATTGCTTTCGATGATGGGCTTGATGGCCGAGAGGGCCGTCCAGTGGTTCATCGGCATGGCCGTAGCGTTCTCCTTGAGACGGGCGGCGAATTTCTCGTTGGCCACCACGGTATGCGCCTGGATGGCCTTAATCCATTCGGGATCTACGCTCATCTTACAGCTGTCGAGCTTGGCGAGCATGGCGTCGAGAGTGGAGCGGAGGTCGCCCACTACCGGCGCGGCGATCGGGCGGTTGCAGTCTATCTCCTGGGGGTCGATGTCGAGCTGTACGAACTTCACGGTCTTGCTCCACTTGCCGTGACCGCGTGACAGCAGCCAGTTGAGGCGGGCGCCTACCAGAACCACCACATCGGACTGCTCCATGATCATGGATCGGCATGAGATGGCGGAGAGGGGGCCGTTGTCGGGAAGGAATCCCTTGGCCATCGACATCGGGAGATAAGGAATTCCTGTCTTCTCAACGATGGCCTTCATCTGCTCCTCCACGCGGGCGTATGCCGCGCCCTTGCCGATGATGAACGCCGGGCGCTTCGCCGAGGCGATAAGCTCCATGGCGCGGTCGAGCGCCTCGGGAGCCGGGGGCATCGCCGGGCAGAGGTCAACGGGAGTGTAGAGGAGTTCCTCGGCTTGCGACATGTCGATCACCTGACCTAAGCAGGGGGTGGTCACGTCGAGATAGACGCCGCCGGGACGCCCGCTGACGGCGGCGCGGTAGGCGCGTACCACTGCCGTCGGGATGTCCTCTATCCTGTTCACGCGGTAAGCCGCCTTTACGAGCGGTTTGGCCGTTGCGAGCTGGTCGAGGCCTTCGTATGTGCCCTGGTCGAGGTCGATGGGCTCGCGAACGCTCGAACCGGAGATCTGAATCATAGGATAGCAGTTCACGGTGGCGTTGGCGGTGGCTGTCAGCCCGTTGAGGAAACCGAGCGACGAGACGGTGAGGAGCACTCCGGGCTTTCCGGTGAGGAAGCCGTGGGTCTGCGCCGCCATCCCGGCGTTCTGCTCGTGGCGGAAGCTGATGAAGCGGATTCCCTGCTCCTGGGCTATGTATGCCGCTTCGGTGACGGGAATTCCGACAAGACCGTACATCGTGTCGATGCCTACCATTCGCAAGGCGCGGGCAAGCACGTACATGCCGGTCACCTGATCGGGATATTTAGGTGAGGCGGCGGGTGCGCTGCATGCGCACCCTCCCGCCTTTTTATCAGTGTTTTCCATAATTAAACTCTAATTCTATCTTAATTACATTTTACCGTTGGGAAGCGGGTGTGTCGTTCCGTTCTTCGCGAATGTGGCGATTTGCTCATCGGTGTAGCCGAGGCCGCGGAGCACTTCGTCGGTGTTGCCGCCGAGTTCCGGACAGGGACCGTAGGTAGGCTGGAAGTTGCTGAGGGTGAAGGGAACGCCGACGGTTACGAATTCGCCGACCTTACCGCCCTGGTTGATGCGGACGAGGGTATTGCCGTCGTACAGGCTCTCGTCAGTCATGATCTCCCTGGTGTTGAGCACCGGAGCCACAGGCACGCCGGCCTTGGAGAGGATTTCGGTGACCTCGAACTTGGTCTTGTCGATGGCCCATTCCTGAACGCGTGCGATGAGCTGCTGTTTGTGGCGGTCACGCGCGTCGGCGGTGTTGAAGTCGGGATTGGTCAGCCAGTCCTCGAAGCCGAAGGCCTTGCATGCGAGCTCGAAATCCTTCTTGCCGCGCTGGAAGATGATATAGGCGTATGCGTTGGGGTCGGTCTCCCAGCCCTTGCACTTGTAGGTCCATCCGAGCACGCCGGAACCCTCCTGGTTGCCCGAGCGGGGAACGAAGTCGGGGAATTTCTGGTCGGGGTACTGCGGGAACTGGGTGAGGTAGCCGAGTTTGTCGAGGGTGAGCTGGTCGCGGGTCTTGATACGGCAGAGGTTGAGGCACGCGTTGTGCATCGACTGATATACGAAGCAGCCTTCGCCGGTGTGCTGGCGCTGCACGAGGGCGGCGAGGATACCGATGGTGACGTGCATGCCGGTGTTGGAGTCGCCGAGAGCGGCGCCGCTCTGCGTGGGCACGTCGTTGTCTCCCTCCCACCATCCGGTGGTGGAAGCCGCGCCGGCGGTAACCTGAGCCACTGGCTCGTAAGCCTTCAGATGGGCGTATTTCGAACTTACCGGGAAGCCCTTGATGGTGGCGTAGATGCAGCGGGGGTTGATCTTGTGGACATTCTCCCAGCTGAAGCCGAGCTTGTCCATTGCTCCGGGATGGAGGTTCTCGATGAAGATGTCGGCGCCTTCGATCAGCTTCGTGAGTATAGCCTTGCCGTCGGGTGTCGCGGCGTCGAGAGTGAGCGACTTCTTGTCGCTGTTGAGCTGCAGGAAGTAGTAGCTCGGACAGTCGGGAGCGAACTGAATCTCGTTACGCGTGGCATCGCCGGAGCCGGGACGCTCGATCTTTACGACGTCGGCGCCGAGCCATGCGAGAAGTTGAGTACACGAAGGGCCGGACTGCACGTTGGTGAAGTCGACCACCTTGATTCCCTGAAGAGGTGCTGTGTTCATAGTATTTTAGTTTTAGAGTGTTTGTTTAGCGTGTTTTTTCCATTCAATATTTTCAACGCTCCAACGCGCAAAGATGTTTAGACTGCCTCCGTCAATCTGCGGGCTTGTGCCCTTCACACCTCTCTTATTCAGCCGGGTTTCCCTTATCTGTGCAGCCGGGCCTTCCTTTCTTGTCCAGCCCGGGTTGTCTTGGCATGGTATTTGTTATTGTATGGCCGGACCTTGACTCCGAATTTGCGAATTTTCTGATTTTTTACTAACTTTGCATGTTAAAATCAGCGGTTAAAAACAAAATTATGGGGCTGACCGACGAAAACATATTCACGCAAGACAACTCATCTTCATCTGCAGATACATATAATGAGGACGCGATAGTCACGCTCAAATGGAACGAGCATATCCGCCGGCGTCCGGGCATGTACATAGGCAAGCTCGGCGACGGTTCATACTCCGACGACGGTATCTACATACTGCTGAAGGAGGTGGTGGACAATTCCATCGACGAGTTCAACATGGGCGTCGGCAAGCGCATCGAGATCGACATCGACGAGGACGGCACGGTGCGCGTGCGCGACTACGGACGCGGCATACCGCTCGGCAAGGTCAAGGAGGTGGCCTCCGACGTGAACACCGGCGGCAAGTTCGACTCCAAGAACTTCCAGAAATCCGTAGGTCTTAACGGCGTGGGCCTCAAGGCCGTCAACGCCCTCTCCACGTTCTGCACGGTGCAGAGCGTGCGCGACGGCAAGATGGTGACCGTGAAGTTCGAGAAGGGCGACCTCATCGAGCAGACACCTCCTGAAGACACCCGCGAGCCGAACGGGACCATCGTGACCTTCACCCCGGACCCGCTGCTGTTCGAGAACTACCGCTTCCGCCCGGAGACCGTGGAGATGATGGTGAACAACTACACTTATCTCAACACAGGGCTTCAGATGCTTCTCAACGGGAAAAAGTACCAGTCCCGCAACGGCCTCCTGGACCTTATCAAGGATGCGATGGCGCGCGACCGCAAGCCGGAGCCCCTCTATCCGATCATCCACCTCAGGGGCGACGACATCGAGGTGGTGCTCACGCATACCGACCAGAACGGCGAGGAATACTATTCATTCGTCAACGGACAGCACACCACCCAGGGAGGCACGCATCTCACCGCTTTCCGCGAGCACGTGTGCCGCACCATCAAGGAATTCTCAGGAAAGGGATACGAGTACTCCGACATCCGCTCCGGCATGGTGGCGGCCGTGTCGGTACGCATCCAGGAGCCAGTGTTCGAGTCTCAGACCAAGACCAAGCTCGGGAGCAAGACCGTGGCTCCCGACAGCCAGTTGACCGTCAACAAGTTTGTCGGAGACTTCATCAAGAAGGAGCTCGACGACTATCTCCACAAGCATACCGACACAGCGGAGCTTATGATGCAGAAGATAGCACGCAGCGAGAAGGAGCGCAAGGCCATGGCCGGCGTGGCGAAGATCGCCCGCGAGAAGGCAAAGAAGGTCAGCCTCCACAACCGCAAGCTGCGCGACTGCCGCATCCACCTCAACGACCAGGTGCGCGCCAACGCCCGCGACGACCGCCGCCAGGAATCTGCCATCTTCATCACCGAGGGCGACTCCGCGTCGGGAACCATCACCAAGGTACGCA
>CAJUBC010000031.1 GCA_910584545.1 uncultured Muribaculaceae bacterium
GACAAACGCAGGCCTTTTCACATTAAAAAATCATGCCTTTAACTGAATATCCCTAGATAATATGGACACAGTTTTTACTCCCTTCATATCGTTCCCGATCCTTACTAATCCGGTGCGGGGATTTTTCAGGAGATGCCTCGCTTTGTTTGCGGAATTCGCAAGCGGGAGAGTTGAGTCGGATTCCGAGCGCCATCAACATAAATACATGGAGGCTGAGAGACAGTACGGGACTTTGATTGACCGGATCTGTTTCGGGTATTCCAGAACGAAAGCGGATTTCGACGACCTCAAGCAGGATGTACTCATGAATCTCTGGGAATCAATGCCGAGATTCAAGGGGGACTGCTCGATGAAAACCTGGGTATACCGCCTTACGCTCAATGTCTGCGTCTCCTCCCTGAGGAAGTCGTATATGCGCGTGACAGCCGTGCAGCTCACGGAACTCTATGACATCGTGGACAATGATCCCGACCGGAAGGAGACGCTCGCCGAACTGCACGAAGCAATCGGATCCCTTAATCCTCTCGACAAGGCCATAATGATTCTATGGCTGGAAGAGGAAACCTATGACGGAATCGCGAACATCACCGGTCTGTCGAGGGGGAATGTCGCGGTCCGTATCCATCGCGCCAAGGAGAGACTTAAAACCCTAATGGAAAAATAATATGGAAGAACTGAAAGACTGCTGGTGCGGAGCCAGATTTCATGACACTCCGACCGGAACCCCCGACAATCGCCGGAAAACCGCCCTCGGCAAACTTGCCGCCCACTACAGCCGTTTCTCCAATATGGAGATCGTGCTTGCGTTTTGTATGCCTCTGTGGATATGGAACATGATGCACAACGGCCTTGACCTGAATCTCTGGCTTAGAATCGCGGTGGCGCTGACAGGCATGCTGTTCTGTATAACAGGTTCACTGATGGACAGATGGCTCAGCAAGGGCATATCCCGCATTGATGTGGCGGAGATGTCTGTGTCGGAGGTTTTGCGCCTCGTATATTATTATCGGAAAAAACATTTTCAGTTCATGGCGATTCTGCTCCCATGGGCGCTTATCTTCATCGGACTGCTGATATGGATGCTGCCATACGACAAATGGTTCCTTCTCGGAATCGCCTGCGGTGCGTTGGCGGGAGGCGCGATAGGGATAGCGCAGTTCCGGACCTTTATGTCGGAATACCGCGAAATCACAGGCGGCGACACCGATTGATCTCAGTCCGGATTTTAGGATTGCCGCATAAATCGCCGCATAAATCCGTAGAATATGTCGGAATAATTGCGGAATCCTTGAAAATTCGGGAAATTTGAGTTAATTTTGTGGATTGAAAGAAGAACAGGCATAAACACCTTATCTTCGTAATATTTTAATAGTATGAGAAAGAATATCGTAGCAGGCAACTGGAAAATGAACACGACCCTCGAGGAGGGCGTGGAGCTTGCGAATGCAGTTAACTCACTTCTCGAGGACCATAAGGCCAATTGCGAGGTGATAGTGTGTGTACCCTTCACCCACCTCACGTCAGTTCATGCAGTTCTCAACCCGGAACTGGTTAAACTCGGAGCCGAGGACTGCTCCGCACACGACAAAGGCGCATACACCGGCGAGGTCAGCGCCGCGATGGTAAAATCCACCGGAGCCGAATACGTGATACTCGGTCACAGCGAGCGCCGCCAGTATTTCGGCGAAGGCAACGAGCTTCTTCTCGCCAAGACAAAGCTGGCTCTCGAGAACGGACTAAAGCCCATCTTCTGCGTGGGTGAGGTGCTCGAGCAGCGCGAGGACGGAAGCTACAACGATGTTGTGAAAGGTCAGGTGGAGGCTCTCTTCAGCCTCTCTGCCGAGGACTTCTCCAAGATCGTCATCGCATACGAGCCCGTATGGGCCATAGGTACCGGAAAGACCGCTACCGCCGACCAGGCTCAGGACATGCACGCCCATATCCGCAAGGTCGTGGAGGAGAAGTACGGCAAGGAAATAGCCGACAACTGCTCCATCCTCTACGGCGGAAGCTGCAAGCCCGCCAACGCTCCCGAGATCTTCGGCAAGCCCGATGTCGACGGAGGTCTTATCGGAGGCGCGGCGCTTAAGGCAGACTCATTCATGGGAATCATCGAGGCGTTCGATTGATGAGACTCCGCGCAGCAGACAGATTATTCATGACCGCAGTCATGGCCGGGATAACACTGTTCCCGGCCATGGCTCAGTCTCTCTCTCCGGAACAGCAGCAGGAACCGGCCAATCCGGTGGAAATGATAGAGGAGACATCCGGCGGCAATGTCGAGATAGACATTCCGGACAGCATCCTCGAGGATATTCTTAAGGAAGAAAAGAAAAAGGCCACGGGCGAACGTCCTCTTGTGCCGGGAATCAACAAGATGTCCGGCTACAGGATACAGGTGTTCAGCGACGGACGCAACCAGCATTCGCTCGAATCGAGAGCCCGGGCCCGGGGTAGCGCCATCGTGGCGAGATTCCCGAAATACAGGGGACAGGTCTATACATTCTCAAGCGCCCCGAACTGGTACGCCCGCGTCGGCAACTTCCGCAGTCAGGGAGAAGCGGCGGCCGCTCTCGCCGAACTCAAGAGGGCGTTCCCGCAGTTCGCATCCGAAATGAGAGTGGTAAGAAGCCGGATAGTGGTGGTGAAATAGTCTCGCGCGACGCATCCGGTCCGTGCAATAAAGAAAGAATAGAAAGTGGCAGGAAAATATAATCACGATCCAGAATTGGTGAACGAAATCGCCGGACACTACCGTGCGATTTTATCTCTGATAGGTGAAGATCCCGACAGAGAGGGTCTGGTCAAGACCCCGGTACGGGCGGCCAAGGCATTGCTCGATGTCACCCACGGCTATAGGGAAGACCCCGGCATACTGGCGCGGCAGGCCATATTCGAGCATGCCGGTTCAAGGATGGTCATCGTAAAGGATATAGAGTTCTACAGCACTTGCGAACATCATATCCTGCCGTTTTTCGGCAAGGTGTCGGTGGGCTATATACCCGACGGAAAGATGATAGGGCTGTCCAAGCTGGCCCGTATCGTCGACAATTACGCAAGACGGCTCCAGGTGCAGGAGCGGCTCACGGCCCAGGTATGCGGCCTGCTTGCGAAAGAGCTGCCCAACAAGGGGGTGATAGTATACTGCGATGCCGAGCATCTCTGTATGAAGATGCGCGGAATAGAGAAGCAGGATTCATCAACCGCTACTCTCGAATACTGCGGCGATTTCGAAAAGGACCGCGAACTGAGGGAGGAATTCCTCCGGATGATAGGCAAGTGACAGCATAGATAGACCGTGCCGGAACAAGCAGTTCGCCGACACGCGGCACTACAATAAAAATCCCCTGAATCACATGTGATTCAGGGGATTTTTATATTGGTCCTGTTCCGTCATTCGGCAGAAAGGTTCACCGCGTAGTAATATTTCTTTCCAGTCGGATAGATACCGGTGAGGAACATAACCTTGTCTTCATCGGAATCCTTCATTATGGAATTGTAGATATACTCCACATCATCTGTGGAGTTGACGGGCTGGCCGTTGATCTCGGTGATGATGAATCCATCCTTCACTCCGGCGTCGCGGAACGCACCTGCCTTAAGACCCTGTACCTTGACTCCGTTGCTGATGCCGAGATGCTCCTTGGTCTCGTTGCCGAGTTTCATGAACGCGCATCCGAGTTCGCTGAAGTCTCCTTTCTTAGTGATTGAGGTGGTTCCCTGCATGTTGCGGAGAGTACCGCTCTTCGACATCTTCTTGTTGTCGCGGACGAACGTGACCGTGATCTGGTCACCGGGGCGGAACTTGTTCATCTGTTCCACGAGCTCGGCATGGTTGTGTACTTCCACGCCATTGACTGCCGTGATGACGTCATCTTCCTTGAGTCCGAGTTCCTTGGCAGTGCTCATGTCGTTGACCGAGGCGATGAGCATACCGCTCTTAACGATGGTGATTCCCTTCTCCTTGGCGAGTTTTGCATCCAGCTCTATTACCTGACATCCGAGCACCGCACGCTGTACGGAACCATACTGACGGATGTCGGCGATAACCTTCTTGACGATGGTAGTGGGGATGGCGAAGGAGAACCCCGAGTAGCTGCCGGTGTTGGAGTAGATAGCTGAGTTGATTCCTATCAGCTCGCCACGGAGGTTGACGAGCGCTCCTCCGGAATTTCCCGGATTGAGGGCCGCGTCGGTCTGGATGAACGATTCGATGTTGAGGCCTCCGGGCCGCTTGCCGTTCTGGCCGAGGCTGCGGGCCTTCGCGCTTACGATTCCGGCTGTAACGGTGGAATTGAAACCGAAAGGATTGCCCACGGCGAGAACCCACTCACCGATCTTGACGATTTCAGAATCACCAAACGTGATGGGGGAGAGGCCTTTGGCATCGACCTTGATGAGAGCGAGGTCGGAGTCCTCATCCGTTCCGATTATCTTTGCTTCGTATGTGGAGTTGTCGTTGAAGAGCACCTCGAGTTTGTCGGCGCCGTCGATCACGTGGTTATTGGTGACGATATATCCATCCTCCGAGATGATCACGCCGGAGCCGAGGCCGCTCTGAACGGGTTCTGACTTCTTCTGCTGCTGACGGGGCTGCTGACGGGGCTGCTGTTGCTGGCCGGGGCCGAAAAAGAAATCGAACATGCCGAAGGGATCGTAGCCCTGACCGCCGTTGTACTGGTTTCTCGAGCGGGTGGTGTAGCTTTTTATGCAGACCACAGCGTTCACGGTTTTCTCCGCCGCTACGGTGAAGTCTGTCTCGAAGGCCGGTATAGTGGATGATGCGACCTGTACAAATGCCGGATCCTTGGCGCATGCCGAGAATCCGAAGACAGCTGTCATGAAAAGGACAGCAAAACAATTCTTCTTGTTCATGCCTATAATTTGTGTTTTTATCTTTCTTACTTAATAACTGTATTCGCTTAATAACTGTATTCGGTAGTTTTACTATATGTAGTTTTACTATATAAAGAGAAAAGCATACTTTATTATTACACCGATTAACACTAAATTGTTAAATTTAAACTTTGTTAAGGAATAAAACCGGGCATGAAATCAAGGGTAACTGAGCCGCCAATAAAAAACTTGCACCCGGAATGAGACCGGGTGCAAGCGTCATGAAAAAATTTATTAATTTAAGCAAATAAATCAATCGAGTTTGTGGATGATGAGACCGGAACGGAGTTTCGGCTCGAACCATGTCGTCTTGGGAGGCATGATGTTGCCGGTGTCGGCGATGGTGATGAGCTGGTCCATGGTCACGGGATAGAGGGCGAGAGCCATAGCCATCTCACCGCTGTCCACGCGGCGCTGGAGTTCCTCGAGACCGCGGATACCGCCTACGAAGTCGATTCTCTTGTCGGAACGGAGGTCGGTGATGTTGAGGATGTCGCGGAGGATGAGGTTGCTCGATACGGTCACGTCGAGAACGCCGATCGGGTCGTTGTCATCGTATGTTCCCTCCTTGGCTGTCAGCGAATACCACTTGCCGTCGAGATAAAGGGCGAAATTGTGCAGACCGGTGGGGTGGTAGATCTCCGTGCCTTTCTCCTCTATAGTGAAGTTCTGGGCCAGACGGTCAAGGAACTGAGCGGGGGTGAGGCCGTTGAGGTCGCGTACCACGCGGTTGTAATCGATGATCTTGAGGTGGGATGCGGGGAATGCAACAGCCATGAAGTAGTTGTACTCCTCGTCGCCACGATGGTTGGGGTTGTTCTGGGCCTTCTCATTGCCGACGAGAGCGGCTGCAGCAGAGCGGTGGTGACCGTCGGCGATGTAGAGTGCCGGGATCTTCTCGAATTCCTCAGTGATCTTCTTGATTGTGGCATCGTCGTCGATTACCCAGAGGGTGTGTCCGAATCCGTCGGGAGCAACGAAGTCATACTCGGGCTTGCCGGCGGTGACGCGGCGGATGATGGCCTCGAGCTCCTCGTTGTCGGGGAACGCGAAGAACACCGGCTCGATGTTGGCGTTGTTGCAGCGGACGTGTTTCATACGGTCCTCCTCTTTGTCGCGGCGGGTGAGCTCATGCTTCTTGATTCGGCCCTCCATATAGTCCTTCACCCATGCGGCAACCACGAAACCGTACTGAGTGCGGCCGTCCATGGTCTGTGCGTAGATGTAGTAATTCTCTTTGTCGTCCTGTTTGAGCCAGCCGCGCTCCTGGAACTTCCTGAAGTTCTCCACGGCTTTGTCATAGACTCTGGGATCATGCTCGTCGAATCCGGGTTCGAAGTCGATTTCGGGCTTGATGATATGATAGAGGCTCTTTTCGTTTCCTTCGGCCTCTTTGCGTGCCTCCTCACTGTTGAGAACGTCGTAGGGACGGGATGCAACCTCCTCCACGAGCTCGCGGGGAGGACGCACACCTTTGAATGGTTTTACTTTTGCCATGATAATGGTATTAGGTATTAAGCGTCTTAATATATTGTTTATGTGTTTCGCCGATACGCGGTCAGCCGTTTCTCGGCGTCTTTGTCTTCTTGCGGCATTGCGAGCACAGCCCATAGAAATTTGCCGTTACCGACAACACCTTGAAGCGCCTGAACTTCATCCTGCCAAGATGAGCAGACAGCGTCTCGTCGGTGATTTCCGTGACTTCTCCGCAACCGGAACATATCAGATGGATATGTTGCGTCCCGGTCAGCTCATACAATGTCTGGTTTCCCTGCAGGTGACTTCTGTTGAGGATTCCGGCCTCGCACAGCAGTCCGACGGTGTTGTACACCGTGGCCCGGCTTACATGATAGGTCGACTCCAGATCCCTGTAGAGGTCCTCTATGTCGAAGTGAGAACCGCGATCCACAATCTTGTCGAGAATCTTGTATCTTTCCTGTGTCTGACGTTTGCCGCGCGACTTGATAAATGCCTCAAACTGATTATGGAGTTGCAGTTTCAACTCTTCCTTTGATATATTGTCCATCCATCCCTGTTTGAATTGCATTGCAAATATAGACCCATTAATCCGTTTTTCCAAATTTATAGCACTTTTTTATCAAAAATTAGATTGCGAGAACAATATCGCGGCCTTATTGTTGAAAAAAAAGAAACAGACAAATGATAAAAAGAGATCATTATGAAAAAGTACAGATGTGAAGTATGTGACTGGATTTATGATCCGGCTGTCGGCGACCCCGACAATGGAATAGCTCCCGGTACGGCGTTCGAGGATATTCCCGATTCATGGACCTGTCCCGTGTGCGGAGTGGGTAAGGAAGATTTCGTGCCGGAACCATAATAAGAATAAGTCGTGCCGCTATAAGGTATGGTATTTTGACCTTTCCCCATAAAAATCGGAGGCGTTTCTGCGAAGAACGTCTCCATTTTTTTGCCTGGACATTGATAAATTCAGTAATTTTTGATAATTTTGCAATGCGGAAGAGTCTGTCCGTCCCGCTCCCATACTATATGGAGTGCCGGCTGATTCTCCGGAGGAGATCTAATATCTAATACCATGAAACTCGGAAACGCAACGAAGAGCAAGTATATAATCGTTCTCGCCCATCTGGCGGCATTGATCACGATGGGGGCGTGGGGAACATCATTCCTCAGTACCAAAGTGCTGATGGAGAGTGGCGGAATGACACCGGTGGAAGTCTACATATACCGTTTCGCCGCCGCGTATCTCATACTTCTCTGTTTCACATGCAGGCATATCCGCTCTCATGGCTGGCGCGACGAGCTTACATTGGCCGTGTCGGGCGTATGCGCCGGCTCGCTCTACTTCATAGCCGAGAACTATGCGCTGAGGCTTACATCGACCGGCAACGTATCGCTGCTCGCCTCTATTTCTCCGATTTTCACCACCATACTGATGGCCGTGTTCTATCGTCAGAAAGCCAAGCTGTTCGTATGGGTAGGGTCCATCATCGCCTTCATCGGAGCCGGCTGTATCGTGTTCAGCCATGGAGGAAGCCTTGAATTCAGCCCTGTCGGAGACCTCATAGCCCTCTCGGCCGCATTCTCATGGGGTGTCTATTCGGTTGCCATCAAGAGGATCCTTCCGCTGTATTCCTCTTTTTTCATTACCAGAAAAATGTTCTTTTACGGGGTGCTGACGGCACTTCCGCTGCTTCTTGCTCAGCAGGAACCATATCATCTTTCCATATTATGGGATTTCAGTCAGCCTAAATATCTCACCAACTTCCTTTTCCTCGTGCTCTTCTGCTCGATAGCAGCTTATCTGCTCTGGAATGAGGTGATGAAGTATTTAGGTCCGGTTATGGCGAACAATTACCTGTACGCCCAGCCGATCGTGACAATGGTGGCGGCTTACTTCGTGTTCGGAGAGAACGTGACGCTGCTCGGATATGTGGGTTGCGGACTAATCATAGGAGGTCTGATCATTTCAGACAAGATGAAGGACGGCATACGCCTGCGCCGACAATAGGAAAGGCTGTCCGCCCCTTTATGCAGATTAGAGAATGATAAGAATCAAAGAGATATTAACGGTTACCCTTGTAGCTTCTTTCATGCTGTTGTGGTGTGCTGATGCAGCCGCATGCACATCGGCCATTATCGGAGCGGAGGTGAATCCTTCAGGCAGACCTATATTGTGGAAACACCGCGACACAAGCACCATCGACAACAAGGTTGAGTATATCGCTCCCTCGGATGCCGGATTCGGTTACGTCGCGCTGTTCAACGCGGCAGACAAGGACCTGAAGGAAGCCTGGATAGGCATGAACGATGCCGGCTTCGCGGTGATGAACACCGCATCGTATAACATCAAGGATGACCGCGTACCGTCAAAAAAGATGGACAAGGAGGGTATACTGATGAGCAGGGCGCTGCGCACATGCCGTACCGTCGATGATTTTGCACGTTTTCTGGAGACGTATCCTCGTCCGATGGGTGTGGAGGCTAACTTCGGTGCCATCGATGCAGAGGGGAACGGGGCCTTTTTCGAGACCAATAATCATTCTTTCAAACGGTATGACCTTAAGGATGAACCGAGTCATGTGCTCGTCAGGTCCAATTACAGCCATTCCGGTCGACCTGGCGAGGGTTACGGGTTTGTAAGGGAGGCGAACGCATGCGTTCTTCTTGCCCCTTATATCGATGAACGTTCCGTCACGCCCGAAGTGCTGACCGAAGAGGTAAGCCGCTCTTTCTACCACGATCTGAAGAAACGTGACTACAGATATGCCGGCGACCGATGGGTGGTCGATCAGGATTTTATTCCCCGATACAAGTCCACGGCGACTGTTGCCATCGAAGGATGTGTCCCGGTGATGGATGCGAAAGAGATGACCCCCGCGCGGGTTGCCCGAGAATATGTGATGTGGACTGGACTCGGTTACCCGCCTGTGTCCGAAATCAGAGCGGTACGGTGCAGCCCGGACGGTGTCGACAATGAATTGCGCGGAGTACTTCCGGACGGACATTCTCCGCTCTCCGATCAGGCGAAGCGTCTGCGTGACGAAGTCTTTCCTCTGAAAAAAGGTAACGGCGACAAATATGTAGATATAAGTAAGCTGTACAATCCCGATGGGACCGGATATGCCCAGAGGGCCATTGAGAAGAATCATGAAACCTACCGGATCGAGAATGCACGACGTGCCGTACGAAGTGCTGGAGACTCCCGATAGGGAGGCAGCCACAAGTCGGTTCACTATCCGTCCCGGCCGCATGCTGTATGAGATGATTGCTTTATTCGGGGTCTGGTGGTATTATATCCTCGGTGGAGTGGTGCTCCTCGGAATAGTAGCGTCGTTCTTCGACCTGCGTTTACTGATTATGGTGCTGATGGTGGTTTTCATCATCATCCCGATGCTGATGGCGATGTTCTATCTCAACTACGGACTGCGAGAGGAGTGCTTCCTGAACACGGTGCCTCATACGTTGCGGCATACGGATGATGGACTGGAGGTGACCCTCATCTTCTCCCATCCATCAGAGGAAGAGGAAGGGGAGAGCATAGAGAAGATAAGAAGAATGTCGTTTTCATACAACGAGATCGCATCTCTTTCTGTCGTGGGATCCGACACCGTGGCAATCATGCGGAAACCTTTACGGGGATTTGTAATGATTCCACGCAGTGCTTTCGCAGTGGATGACGAATACTATACATTTACCAGAAAACTAAGGGAAAAGGTGGTCGTCGGTGCGGATTCCGAGAAATAACCATTGATATAAAATAGATTCACGTATGCGCATATTAAAGGATACGAAAAAGAGATATTGCTTCATAATGGATATGGAGGTCAGGGATTACGAACTTGACTGCGAGCAGATAGTCAACAACGCCAACTATCTTCATTATATGGAGCATACGAGACATAAGTTCTGCATGGATGCCGGTCTCTCATTCATAGAGATGCACAATCAGGGAATCGATGCCGTGGTCAGGAAGATCGAGGTGGAGTACAAGACATCTCTTCGCGGAGGCGACAGTTTTATCAGCTGCCTGCGCCTTGAGCGAAAAGGTCCGAGGTTCATTTTCCATCAGGATATAATAAAGAGCAACGGCGAGGTATGTGCGGAGGGGATAGTGACAGTAGTGGTCCTGAAGAACGGCAAACTGAGCCGTGGGGATGAACTTGCCGCGGTTTTCGCCAGATACTTAAAGTAAGCTCTTGTCAATAGTACGTGGCATTTGAAACACAGGTAATGATATGGATGGCGGCACGGAAACATTGGTTCAGAAAGTGGCGCTCTCGATGGTTCCGGGAGTCAACGCGGATCTGGTGAGGAATCTCATGGAGAGAGGTATCGCCTGCAGTGATTTCTTTACCATGGATTGTTCCGACGAACGATTCCGTGAGGAATGTTCATTACCAAGAGGTGCCGCATTTGATTCGATGCATCGGGACGAGGCTCTTTTCCGCGCGAGGAAAGAGGTGGAGTTCATGCAGCGTCACGGCATCCGGGCTTATTCTCTATACGACGAGGACTATCCCATGCTTCTCCGTGAGATACCAGATGCGCCCGTGGTGCTTTATAAGCTCGGCAATGCAAATCTTGATTCCGAGAAACTTATAAGTATAGTTGGAACGCGGAGGCCAACCAATTACGGTACGGGGTTCTGCTCAAGACTTGTCGATGAGATAGGCGGTTACTTTCCCGAGTCGGTGATAGTAAGCGGTCTTGCATACGGGATAGATTCGGCATCGCACATCGCGGCTCTCGAGAGGGGGCTTCAGACTGTCGGGGTAGTTGCGCATGGTCTGGACACTGTCTATCCTGCTGCCAACAGGGATCTTGCAGGCAGAATGGTCCGCTCCGGGGGCGCCATAGTTTCGGAATATCCATCCGGTACCAGGATATTCCAGGGTAACTTCCTTAAGCGTAACCGCATCATAGCAGGATTATCGCATGTTACGGTTGTGGTTGAGAGCGAGATACGCGGAGGCGCGATGAGTACGGCAAACACCGCGTTCAATTACTCGCGTGATGTGATGGCTCTGCCCGGGAGAATATCCGACCGTATGAGCGAGGGCTGCAATCTATTGATACGAAAGAATAAAGCCGGGATGATCACTATGGCTGCCGATATGATAGAGCAGATGAATTGGAAGCCGCTTGGCATGCATGGTTCCGCTCCGCTGCAGAGGAATCTTTTCCCTGAGCTACAGGGAAAGGAGGCTCAGGTGTATGAACTGCTGAGACACCATTCCGAGCCGCTGACAGCCGATGCCATCTTCCAGGCCACTAATATACATATCTCAGAACTTATGACAATCCTGACCGAACTTGAATTCGATGCCATAATAACCAAACTCCCCGGCTCTCGATATACTCTGGCGTAATATTGCTGCAGGTTCCATATTATTCACGTATTGTGAGGCTCCGTAATAATAAAAGAATAATAAAACAGCGTGGATGTAATGACGCTCTGCCATATCAATAAGGATAAAATCAAAAAAAATTCGTAAATTTGCACTTTGATTGCATGACCCGAATCGGGGTATGGCATGAGTGCGGATGAGTATTACAAGACAGATATACCGGGTGGTTCGTAGCATCATCTTCACGGCCGTGTTGGCTGTGGGTGTGATTTTCGTAGGACTTTATGTCTTCCTGCAGTTTCCCCCTGTGCAGCGAGCAATTAAAAACAGGGCTCAGACCGAACTTTCCCAATATCTCGGCGGAAAGGTAGATATAGGGGATGTATCCATACATCCGTTTAACGAGGTGGTACTTAATGACGTCGGCATCGACACTCCGGGAGGAGAGCGATGTATCACAGTCGACAAGTTGGGCACCGGCCTCGATGTATGGGCATTGTTGGCTTCAAGAAAGATAATCATCACCTACGTGGAACTGATTGGTCTTGATGCCTCCATCTTGCAGTCCGCGCCCGACGCACCACTCAATATAGCGTTCATAATAGATGCCTTCAAGCCGAAAGACAAGAATAAACCTCCGAAAGTCTTCAATCTCGCGCTGAAGAACGTGGTGATAAGAAAGTCTTCGGTCAAGTTCGACAAGGGATGGATTCCCCGCAATACTTCCCGGCGATTCGATCCGAATCATATCGCGGTCGAGGATTTCCGTGCGGACCTCGCATTCCCGACGCTCTCCGACCGCCAGATAGGACTCGATCTCCGCAGACTCGCATTCCGGGAGGAGAGCGGGTTTGAGGTGAAAGGGCTTTCGCTCACTGCGACGGTTTCTCAGAAGCATATCGCAATCAATAATCCACGTCTGCAGATCGGCAGCTCTGAAATCAATCTGTCTGACATCACCCTCGATATTGATGGTTATTCCGACATCGTTCCGTCGCTGATGCATGATTCGAGATCGTTAGAAATAAAGATAGACAGGGTCATTCCCTCTGAGTTCGATGCCTTCTATCCTAATCTCGCCATGGTTCATACACCTGTTTCGGTCGAAATGAACGTTACCGGGAATCTGGACCGTCTGTTTCTTGAGCGTCTCAGACTCAAGAAGATGAGTGGAGAGACCATTCTCGACATGCGCGCCAATGCACGTAATCCACATATTGTCGCCGAGGCTTACTATGAGCTGGAGGCACTTGAACTTAATGCCGACAGATCGCTGCAGCGGGATATAATGGTATTGATTCCAGCGCTGCCTGAAGGACTGTCGGAGAAAATAGCGCTATTGGGGGATATCAGTCTGAAAGCCGGTGGTAAGGCCGACATGAATGGCGGAAAAGGAAGGGCAATGATCGGGATTAAAAGCCACGCGGGCAACATCACTCTTTCGGGTGAATGCGCATGGTCAGGCCCGCGTCTGCAGCGAATAAATGCCACGGGAAGTATCGAGAATCTGAATCTCGGTGCGATTCTTGATGACGGACAATTCGGAGCGCTTGAGGGAGAGTTTGCCGCCGATTTGAAATTAGACGGCAATATACCTGCGGGAACAACAGAAATTAGGCTGCCGTATCTGGATTTCAGAGGAAACAGGATAGAAAACATATCAGCTGAAGTCGGCAATACCAACGGCTCCATAGAGGGCCATGTCGACATTGATGATGAAATCGCCGGTATGAGTGCCGATTTCTTCGCATCGCCCAAGGGAACGATGTCCCGCTGGATCGTCGATGCCAGAATCGGACATCTGATTCCTTCGCGGTTCGGGGTGCTCGGAAAGTATAAGGATTACGTGCTGTCGGGACAAGCAATGGCCGAAGCCACAGGAAATTCGCTCGAGTCGCTCGCGGGGAGTGTTTCGCTCAATGACGTACGCTTTGACGACGGCAAGGGAAATCCACTTGAGATTGACGGACTGTATGCTGCCCTGACATCGCATGATGGGGTAAAGGAACTTTCGGTCGACTCGCATTTCCTGACGGCTGACGCCACCGGCAGCGTAAACCCGCTGAGGCTGGATTTCAATATGTCGGTTCTGCCAGACGACAACATATATTCCTTCTTCAATATTCCCGTAAGACCGCTCCAGACCATCGAAATCATCGGAGATTTCGACACTGCTTCAGGATTCGGTAATCTGAAAGCCAGCGCGCCTTATCTGCTCAAAGGCAAGGATAAACTGATTAAGAACACTATAATCGAAGGTAATATTTCCGGATATGACGAAGTCTCGCTCATTGCAAAAACGGATTTCCCTGTCAAGAACAACAGAATGCGTCTCACTCTGACTATAGACGGCGATATGAATCCTGAAATGAAGGCTGGCTCATTTTATCCCAAGGCATACGTTCCTGCCCTTGACGGTGCGATTACATGGACTATGGCGAACAATAAATCCGATAGAGGAGATGTATCGTTGAATCTACATACGGACCGCGATTTCCTCACCTCTTCAAGAATATATTCGCTGAACATCGGGGAGTCTGATTTTGTAATAAATGGAGAGAGATGGGATGTGGACGAATCAGGAATTACAATTGGAAAGGATGTGATAGACGTTAACAGGATTCATATCAGCAATGGACCTCAGTACGTAGATATAAACGGAAAAGTCTCTGCCGATCCGATGGACATGCTTGTCGCGGATCTGGCGGGAGTGGATCTGTCGTTCATATTCGACACCCTCAACATCAACTACGTGACTTTCGGGGGAATGGCCACCGGCCGAGCCGTCGGCTCAGGACTTCTCGGCAAGAATATGAAAGCGAGAACCGATGGCCTCAAGGTCGATAATTTCAGCTATAATGGCGCGGTACTCGGTAATGCAGACCTGGAGGCAAGCTGGGATATGGACAATAAAAAGCTCGCCATAGTGGCGGACGTGGCGGAAGACGGCATAGCAAAGCTCAGAGCCGAGGGAGGAGTGTATCTCGGATGCGACTCTCTCTCTTTCAGGTTTGTGCCTGACCATGTTAACGTAGCTCTTATCCAGCCGTTTCTGGAGAATATAACCTCTTCCGTAACCGGACGTGCCTCGGGGGACCTGCAACTGTTCGGTTCCTTCAAGGACATAATGCTGACCGGATATGCTGTCGCGGAACCGGTTAATCTAAGGGTCGATTACACAAACGTGACATACACGGCGCGTGATTCGGTGATCTTCACTACCGATGCCATTATTCTACCGAAACTTCGAGTAAGCGACAGGTATGGCAATAGCGGTAATCTGAGCGGCAAGGTCAGTCACCGTTGTTTCCACGACGCATCTTTCTCCTTCGACCTGACCGATGCCGAGGGGCTTCTCGGTTACGACACCAACGCCTTGATGAATCCCGTGTGGTACGGCCGGATATTCGTGGACGGCGGCGGCTCCCTGCGGGGAATGCCCGGACTTGTGACCCTTGATCTGAATGTAAGCACGGCTCCGGGATCGGTCTTCACTTTCGTACTTGACGACACGCAGACTGCCCTGGACTATCCGTTCCTGACATTCTCCGACAGGCGTAAGGCGCGCATAGACTCGCTGAGGACTCCCACAATCGATGACAGGTTTAAAAAAGAGATCGTCATTGAGGATTCCCCTTCGATGTTTGCCCTTGACATCGGAGCCACGGTCACTCCGGATGCCAAGGTGATAATCGTGATGGATCCGGATGCCGGCGACAAGATCACCGCTTCGGGCAAAGGTGGCCTACGGATGCAGTATTATTCGGAAGACGATGAACTTAAACTCTTCGGTAAATACGAGATAGAGGAGGGAAACTATAATTTCAGTCTTCAGGATCTGTTCCTTCGTGACTTTAAGATATCGAGAGGCAGCAGCATATCGTTCAACGGAGATCCGATGGACGGTATCCTCGACATTGTCGCCAAGTATAGGGTCAACACCAATCTCTCGGATCTTGACAAGAGTTTTTCAAGTGACCCCGATCTAAAGCGATCCACTGTGCCGGTTGACGCGTTGCTTAAAGTGAACGGTCCTCTGACCCATCCGGATATCGGTTACGACATCGATTTCCCTACCATGACCCAGGAGGTGGAAAGGAAAGTAAGGAGCATAATATCGTCGGAAGACATGCTCACAAGACAGGTAATCTATCTGCTTGCCCTGAACCGCTTCTACACCCCGGAATATGCCGGATCGACCGGAGGGGGTGAATTCGCATCGGTAGCTTCGTCGACTCTCTCGTCGCAGCTGTCCAATCTGATGGGACAGATCACAGACAAGTTCTCACTGTCACCGTCGTTCAAGGCAGACCGAAGCGATTTCTCAGACATGGAGGTGAACCTCGCGCTATCGTCAAGACTGCTCGACAACCGGCTGCTCATAAACGGCAATCTGGGTTACCGCGACAGGAGTACGTCGCAGACCACTTTCGTAGGGGACTTCGACATTGAATATCTTCTCAATCCTGAAGGAAAACTGAGACTTAAAGCATATAATCATTTCAACGATGCATCATATTATCTGAAGTCAGCCCTTACCACACAGGGAATCGGTATCATCTACCGGAAAGACTTTGATGATCCTTTTGCGTTTTTAAGAAGAAAGAAGAAGACAAATGCCCAGACAGAACACACGAAAAAAGATTCAGTCCCTGATAAGCATTGACGGACTGCTCGAGAGAATAGGAATCAAGAAGAAGGAAAGCGTCGGTATTGCATTCGGCGGAGGAGGGGCCAAGGGCTTCTCGCACATAGGTGTGCTTATGGCCCTGAACGAAGCCGGCATCTATCCCGACGTGATTTCCGGAGTCTCGGCAGGTTCAATCGCCGCTGTACTGTATGCGGCGGGACTCACACCAAACGAGATGCGCGAGTGTTTCGCGGAATTCAATAAAATAAACAATTATCGGGAATGGGCAGTACCCAAGGAGGGTCTCTTTAAACTCAATAAGTTCGGCAAGCTCCTCGACTCATGGCTCCCGGTGAAGAATCTTGAGGAACTTAAGATCCCTACCGTGGTATGCGCCACCAACATTGACAAGGGCACACAGGTTGGATGGTGCAAGGGTGAGATTGTGCCGAGGGTGCTCGCTTCCTGCAGCATGCCGATTATTTTCAAGCCCCAGCGCATCAATGGAGCGCATTATGTCGACGGAGGAGTGCTGCACAATCTGCCCGCATGGGCAATACGTGACTATTGCTCCACTCTCTGGGGTGTCAACTGCAGTCCGCTCGACCGGTCTTACAAATACAAGGATTCCATACTCGACATAGCGATCCGCACTTATTCGCTCATGTCAAGGTCCAATATACTTCCCGATATGAATATGTGCGACTATGTGGTAGTGCCTGAAGCCATATCCAATACAAAGACCTTTGATCTCGGGGCCCTCGACAAGAACATAGAACTCGGTTATATGGCAGCCTGCAAGGTGCTTAATTCAATCCGTAAGGAATAGCAGGGAAAATATTATATGGAGCTGTCTCCCGCGCTGGCAAGTACGTCAGTCCATCCGGTCGCGGCGCGATGCATCGAGTCGGAGAAGTATGAACAGAAGCATGGTGAATCCCAACAGGGAAGAGCCCCCGTAGCTGAAGAAAGGGAGAGGTATGCCTATCACCGGACACAGCCCGATCACCATCCCGATGTTTATGCCCAGATGGAAAATCAGAATCGACACCACGCAATAGGCGTAGACCCGTTCGAAAGCCGTACGCTGCCTCTCCGCGATATGAATCAGTCTCAATATTAAGGTCAGGAAGAGAGCGAGCACAATCACGGAGCCTACGAAACCCTCTTCCTCTCCGATGGTGCAGAATATGAAGTCAGTATGCTGCTCAGGCACATATTTGAGTTTTGTCTGTGTGCCGTTGAGGAATCCTTTTCCGAGTACACCACCGGAACCGATTGCTATTTTAGACTGGTTGACGTTGTAGCCTGCTCCACGCAGATTTTCCTCGATGCCGAGTGCCACCTTGATGCGCATCTGCTGGTGTGGTTCCAGAATGGAGCCGAACACATAGTTGACTGAGAATAGGAACAATACAGAAGTGATTGCGAAACTTATCGTCACCACAAAGCGGCTTATGCGATGACGGAACATAGCGACAGCTGTGTATATGATCGCGATAGCCAGGATGGAGATGAAATAGACGAGACCGTTGACCGATATGCCGCAAAGCGCGAGGACGGTCACTATTATGCCGGAACCGATAAAGCCGAAAATCACGTTGCGCGCAATAATGATGTCCTTGCAATAGAAGAGAAGCATGAGCGCGTAAATAAGCAATATCAGAAGAAATACGGTGAATTCCCCCATAGGGATTCCGAGTATTAGAGGCGTGGAGAATTTAACAGCAACCACAAAGAACGCCACAGCGCATAGCACGGAGAAAAGCACCATTCCGCTCATACCCTCTCTATACAGGACGAATATGAACGAGAGATATACGAGCGCGGATCCGGTCTCTTTCTGGCATAGAATAAGAATCACCGGCAGAAAGATTATTATCAGCGCGCGGAAATAATTACTTATCTTGGCGTTTAGGGTAAAGTTATAGGAGTCGAAAAGTTTGGCCAGTGCCAATGCTGTGGCGAACTTTCCGAACTCTGCGGGCTGGAGACTGACAGGTCCGAACACAAGCCATGAATGCGAGCCCTTGATGTCGGGCGCCGCGAATATCGTCACGATAAGCAGAAGCAGTACCGCGATATAGATCGGATAGGCGTATATCTTGTATATGCGGTAATCAAGAATCATTATTATGCAGCCTACAATCAATGAGACACCGATCCAGAGAATCTGCTTGCCCGAGAACTCCCTGAGGTCGAACAGACTTGCGTTGTCAAAATCATAGCTCGCGGCATATATGCTGACCGCTCCTGCCGCGACAAGGATTAGGTATAGAATCAGCGTCGGCCAGTCTATCGACCTGAATACGGACACATTGGCATCAGTGTTTTTTGACTCCACTGTTCACTATGGTATTTGAGTTCAACATTCTCTCCTCGATATGCTTCCGGCCCGGAGAGATCTCACCGGTCAGGTATTTCTCAATCATCAGGCTTCCTATAGGCACTCCGAAAGTGGCACCGAATCCGGCGTTCTCCACATATACGGCTATTGCGATCTTCGGCTTGTCGTATGGCGCGAAGCCCATGAATGCAGAATGGTCACGACCGTGTGGATTCTGAGCCGTTCCGGTTTTGCCCGCTACTTCAATACCAGGCAGATTGGCCAGACGGCATGTTCCCCCAAGCACAGCCATACGCATTCCTTGAGCCACATCCTTGTAGTATTCTTTGCGGATGGAGGGACGGTGTTTCTTTCTGTATTTAGCATCTATGGTGCTGTCTGCTACTTCCTTGACCACATGAGGAGTATAGAACCACCCACGGTTTGCGATGGTTGCGCAGAGATTGGCTATCTGAAGGGGAGTTGCCAGCACCTCCCCCTGGCCGATAGCTATGGATATGATGGAATTCGCGCTCCAGTTCGCTCCTCGGAAAGACTTGCTGTAGAATTCGGAGTTCGGTATGAATCCGCGGCTTTCATGAGGCAAGTCGACTCCAAGCCGATAGCCGTATCCCATCTCAACCATATAGTTCTTCCATTTATCGAACTGATCGGCTGGTTTGGTGCCACGCTTGTCGATCATGTTTTTCAACCCCCAGCAGAAATAAGCGTTGCAGGAAGTCTGTAGCGCCGGTTTCAGCGAGATAGGTGACGCATGTCCGTGGCAGCCTACACGGAGACGGTTCACATATCCGTGGTGGCATGGATACATCGTATGGTCGTTCACCACCCCTTCCTGAAGGAAAATCAGGCCTTGTGTGGGCTTGAACGTTGATCCCGGAGGATATGTTCCCTGGATTGACCTGTCGTATAGCGGCTTGAACTTGTCCTTGACAAGGGCAGCGTAATTCTTTCCACGGTCACCTCCAACCAGCATTGCGGGGTCGTAGTTGGGAGAGGTGACGAGCGCGAGAATCTCGCCGGAAGAAGGCTCAATGGCTACTATGGCTCCGATCTTGTTGCGCATAAGCCGCTCTCCGTATTCCTGGAGTTCTATATCGATGGAAAGTCTCAGATTGTGTCCTGATTCCGGGGGCACATCATGTATGCCGTTCTCATATTTACCTTTGATTCGACCGCTTGCGTCCCTCATCAGGATCTCGACACCCTTTTTTCCTCGCAATGCGGTCTCGTAACTTTTCTCCACGCCGAGATCACCGGTGTAGTCGCCGCGTCGGTAATATGGGTCTTTCTCCATGTCGGTGGCCGACACTTCTCTGATATTTCCGAGAATGTTGGCTCCGGCGTGGTATGCGTATTCACGCTCTGACCGTTTTTGAATGAAAAAGCCCGGAAAAAGGTAAAGTTTTTCCTGAAGTCTGCCGTAATCTTCCTGCGAAAGATGGGAAATGAGTTTCTGAGGTGTATACGATGAATAACCGGGATTCTTCCTCGTATCTTTCATTGTCTCCCAATGTTCGGCCAGCTCCTCGCGTGTGATATTGAGTGTGGAGCAGAAAGCGGTCGTGTCGAATTCTCCAACATCCTTGGGTATCACCATCACTTCGTATGCAGGCTTGTTGAACACCACGAGCCGGTCATTGCGGTCATACACGAGTCCTCGCGCGGGATAAATCACCCTGCGGAGAAACGCGTTGCTGTCCGCACTCTCCTTGTACTTTTCATCGCCAACCTGCAGCCCGAAAAGACGCACCACATAAATCAGCACAAGCAAGGAGATGAAACCTCCGATTACATATTTACGCTTTTCAAGATTATAATCTTTTCTCATTGGAGACGATTAAGCTGTCGATTCCCAGAATCACCAGAAATGTCAGGATCGCACTGGACACAGTCATTATAATGATTTCCTTGATGTCGGCGAAATTGAAGTATTCGATCGTGAATGCAAGGAAGCAGTATATGCCCGACATGGTAAGGAGATATTTTCCATAGACTGCGAATCCCAGTTCCCTGATCGACGGCGCTATGCTCTTGGTGCGGTCATCGCGGGGGACGTAGGCATACATGCATGGACCTTTCAGCATGGCCAGAATGGTACATGCCAGCGAATTCACACCTGGAGTGTCGGAGAAGAGATCCACAAGCAGCCCGCAGAGGAACGCCCAGGTGAGAAGAGCATCTGTCTTCATGTCCATTGGCATCCTGATTATGACGTATATGAACACGAAAGCCATGGCCACATTGAAGATGAAAATGTGGTTGCATATCAGCACCTGTGTAAGCACCAGCACTATCGCTATCGTCAGATTGATCAGAAAGTCCTTGTCCATTATCTATTTCATTAGACCCCGGATGTAGTGTCGTGGGAGACAGATGTCGATGTGTTCGCGGATTTCGCTGTCTTTTTCCTGTCGACGGGAGTCTTGTCGACGGGAATGTTGGCCAGCGAGTCTATCTCCGATTTGTAGATGTCGGTAATCACCCTGACGGTGGAAAGCGCCTTGAAGTCAGAGGTCAGCTTCACTTTGAGCGTGATGAAACTGTCGTCGCGTCCGCGGACCTTGTTGAGGATAACACCTATAGGAAGCCCTTCGGGGAATGCCGTGGAGTTTCCGCTTGTCACGATGGTATCTCCTATATTGTAGGCAGCATGGCGGGGAATCTCCTCGACGTATGCCACCGACGGGTCTCCGCCTTTCCACATCAGGGTTCCGATGAAGGTTGTCCCTTTCACTTTCACGGAGAAGAGCTGAGACTCGTTAAGCACCGATATCACTCTGGATATGTGATTGCCTATGACATTTACTATACCCACAACTCCCGATTGGTCCACGACGCCCATACCGGTCCTGATCCCGTCGAGACTGCCGCGGTCGATGGTGAAATAATTCTTGGGGTGACGGGTATTGTTGTTGACCACGGCGGCCGATACGTACCCGAACCGGTCAGGCTGCAATTCAAGATCTTTCGCCATGCTGTCGGGTATCAATGTCCTGTACCGCGCGATTTCGTTCTGAAGGTTAAGCACCTCGTTCTGCAGCGCTGCATTGCTGGCCTGCAGGCTCTCGTTGATGTCGCGGAGATGGAAGTATCCGGTCATCTGCGACCAGCCTTTGAAAACGCTACCGGTCACAACGTTAGCCGAGGTCAGATAAACCGACCTCGGATAGCTGCTGCCCGACACCAGAAGTATGAGGCTTATCAGCACATACAGTGTGAAGACAAACCATTTTGAGTACCGGACTATGAAGTTCAGAAGATTTCTCATCCGTACTGAAAAGATTCCTGACTTGTTATCTGATAAGGAACGAGAACCGGTTGATGTTCTTCAGTGCGACACCGGTACCCTTGGCAACTGCGTGCAATGGATCTTCCGCAATCTTGAACTCGATGCGGAACTTGTCGGTGAATCTCTTGGCGAGACCTCTGAGCAGAGCGCCGCCTCCGGCCAGATAGATACCGTTGCGGACGATGTCGGCATAGAGTTCCGGCGGAGTGTGCTCGAGAGCCGCGAGGATGGCATCTTCCATCTTGACGATGGTCTTGTCGATGCAGTGCGAGATCTCCTCATGGGTTACAGGCACCTGCATCGGCAGGGAGTTCATGCGGTTAGGACCGTTGACGATGAAGGGCTCCGGAGGATTCTCGAGGTCGGGTATAGCTGACCCGACGTTGATCTTGATGTGCTCAGCCATAGTGGAGCCAACCTTGAGGTTGTGGACCCTGCCCATGTGTTCCTTGATGTCGGATGTGAGGTCGTTGCCCGCGATTCTGATGCTCTTGTTGCTAACGATTCCTCCAAGCGAGATGACCGCGATCTCGGTGCTTCCGCCGCCTATGTCGACGATCATGTTTCCGTCTGGAGCTTCTACGTCGAGGCCGATACCGAGAGCGGCAGCCATCGGCTCGTATATCATGTAGACATCGCGTCCGCCGGCATGTTCGCTGGAGTCGCGCACGGCGCGGATCTCTACCTCCGTGCTACCGGATGGGATGCAGACCACCATACGGAGCGCAGGGGAGAACCAGCGGCGTTTAGAGCTTACCATGCGTACCATGCCGCGGATCATCTGCTCGGCAGCGTTGAAGTCCGCGATCACTCCATCGCGAAGCGGACGGATCGTTCGGATGCCTGGAGGTTCCTTGCCTTCCATCTGATGGGCAGGCGTACCGACAGCAATCAGCCTGTCGCTTTTGTTCTCGATGGCCACGACACTCGGTTCGTCCACCACTATCTTGTCATTATGGATGATGATGGAATTGGCGGTTCCCAGGTCCATCGCTATTTCTTGTGTGAATGAAAAAAGTCCCATTTACTTTTGATTAAAAAGGGTTATTTCCTGTATTTTCTGATTATGGTGTCATAAAACGCACCACAAGAACCTTAATAGATTCGAAATATCATGCAAAGTTAGTCATTTTTTTCGAATCAATTGTGCCATGAGTTCAAATAAGTTTGATTTTTTAAAAAAAAATTGCAAACCGCTGATTATGTCAATGATTATTATTAAATTCGTGATTTGAAACTCGCGGCTTCACTCTTTTTGCTGAAGCGGATAGGAAATGTCTTATATGGAAATTATGGAAAATAATCATATAGGTGGGAGGAGATTAGGATTCTGGTCGATACTGCTGATTTTTTCCGGCACGTTTTTAGTGATGCTGTTCGTGACCGGGTTGCTGCAGATCTGGATAGCATCCTCGGGACTTTCGGCACGCGACAGCGTCTTGTTTGGTTCTGCCGCTCAGGGAGTGCTGGCCTTTATCGTTCCATCGTTTGTCGTCGCCCGTCTTGAGAATGACCATCCGTTCGCAGGGATGGGACTTGCAGGCAGGCAGGAATTCCGCTGGTATGTAGGCATAGTGGTTCTCCTGCTTCTGTCGATGCCGGCGATGAACCAGATTATCTATTGGAATTCAGAAATTCATTTTCCGGAATCTATGGGGGCTCTGGAAGAGTCTTTGCGCTCATGGGAGGAGAGAGCCGCCGATATGACCGATCTGATACTCCAGGGGAATTCAGTGATGACGTTGATTAGTGGCATTCTTGTTGTAGGAGTGCTCACCGGTTTTGCAGAGGAGGCGTTTTTCCGGGGCGGTCTGCAACGCATTATGATTCGTTACGGAGTCAACGCTAACGTAGCGATTTGGGTTGCGGCTTTCATATTCAGCGCCGTTCACTTCCAGTTTTTCGGATTCATTCCCCGATTGCTGCTCGGTGCGGCTTTCGGATATTTCTACTATTGGACAGGGAGTCTGTGGTGCTCTGCTTTCGCACATGCGCTCAACAACAGTCTCGTCGTCATATTCGCATGGCTGCGGAACAGTGGTGTGATGTCCGACGACATCGAAAATCTTGGTGTCTGTGAGGCAGGATTTCCATGGTTTTTCGCAATCAGCCTGATAATCACGGCGGTGTTTATCCGATATCAAAAAAAATTCTTCAATAGGTAATAACATGGCACAGAAGAATCTCCGCGATATAATAGCCGAGATACGGACGGGGAATATATCCCCCGTCTATATCCTGATGGGGGAAGAGGCATATTTTATCGATCTTATAGTTGAAAACTTAGAGGCGTTCGCAGTCGATGAAGCCGATAAGGATTTCAATTGCAATATCTACTACGGTAGCGATGCCGACCTTGATACTGTAGTGGCGGCGGCGCAGCAGTTTCCCGTCATGGCACCGCGCAAACTTGTTATGCTTAAGGAGGCACAGACATTGTGGAATGCCAAGACAGCACTTGAGGCGCTGGCTCCATACGTCGGACGTCCCAATGCGACCACGGTCTTTGCCATAGTGTTCAAGGGGGGTACCCTCAGTAAGACATCGGCTCTACTGAGGATGGCGGAGAAATCGGATGCTGTGGTGTTCAACAGTCCGGTGCCCCGTTCCTGGGAACTGCCGACGCAACTGAAGGATTATTGCCGCATGCGTCAGGTAAGCATCGAGGATAAGGGGGTAGCGTTGCTCTGCGACACCATCGGCGCGCCACTCAGCAAGCTTTTCGGAGAGGTCAATAAACTTATCCAGATCAAGGGAGGGAAAGGATCACGGATCACTTGTGAGGACATCGAGAAGAACATCGGAATATCAAAAGATTTCAATAACTTTGAATTCGTTGCTGCCCTCGGTGCGCGTGACTATCCTAAGGCCATGAAGATAATCAGTTACTTCGAACGTAATCCGAAATCCAACCCAACGGTGATGACCACGGCCACGATGTTCGATTTCTTCACGAAGCTTGTTATAGCTCATTATCTTCCGGATAAAAGCGACGCGTCAATAATGCGCTCGCTAGGCCTGAAAGGGAAGCTGGCTTTAGGAGATATAAAAAATGGATTGGCCAACTACAATGCCATGCATGCGGTCAATGCGATCCATCACATCCGTGAGTTCGATACGAAGTCGAAAGGTGTAGGATCATATCAAAATGAATACGCCCTCCTTAAGGAAGCCGTATTCAAAATATTTACCTGAGCCAACGAGGCTCGGAAACTGATGTCTATGTCAAGACAGGCAATAGGTTTTTATTTTTTCGGGTTCTCCTTTTCGCCGAAACCGAAGATCCCTTTGCCGTCGGTCTTTTCCTCGACGAAGTCCTCGAGCTTATCCTTACCTCTTTCGAGTTGGTCCTTACCTTTCTCAAGAAGGTCCTTGCCCTTGGCAAGCGCATCCTGTACCTCAGGACGGTTTACGAACTCTTGGGCCTTGTCGCCCAGCTCGGAAGCTTTCTTTTTCAGGTTTTCAGTGTCCATAGTCTTAAATCAAAATTAATCAAATCTAACAACAGTAAAAATCAAACCGACCGGCAAGAACACAAACGCTGTTCAAGCCGTTCTAACTATAGAACAAAAAACAGTCAGCAGAGTTCAATCAGTCTGGCCGTATATGACTTATTGCTTCTGCACAGACTTTATTGCCGGAATTGTGATGTGATACCATACCTTAATCCAAGATATGAAATACAGTGCTATAAACTATATATTGGCCGTGACCGTCGTTTTCCTCTTCTTCTCATGCAAGGGAAAGAGCAGGGATGCCGACAACTATGGTCAGACATTTGATAAACCTTTGGCCGACACATTGCCGGCAGACGCGGAAGAACTTGACACATCAAGGGTAATGGTCCCTGCGGACTCGGTACTGGATTATATGGAAAACTCGGAATCTGCTGAGGAGTATCTGTCAGGCATACTTCCGGTGATAGCCAGAGAGGTGCCCGAGTATGCCGAGAAGTTGATAAACAGCACCCACGACGCGTTTCTTGTGGTCGACAAGGCTTCGATGCGAATCATCTATTACGATAAGTTCGGTATGCCGCAGCGCGTATACGACATGGCATGCGCGAAAAACTATGGTACAAAGCACGAGAAGGGTGATTCGCGCACTCCCGAAGGTTTCTTCAGCGTCCAAGGTGTGTATGACTCCACTGATTGGCTTTTTACCGATGACAATGGCGTCACTTCAAAGAAAAAGGGGCAGTTCGGACCAAGATTCATACGTCTTAAGATTCCGGGTACCACTCAGATCGGTATCCATGGGACATGTGCCCCTTGGTCGATAGGACATCGCGTGAGCCACGGCTGCATCAGGATTGAAAACGAAAAGATCCTTGAACTCGTTGAGCTTGTCGAGCCGGGAATGCCGGTGATAGTTCTCCCCGGTAAGCGCGACAGGGCCACTAACAGAAAGGAAGGCGTTTGGATTCCGTATTTCCCTACAGCCCCCAGGTATGCCGCCACTGAATCGGAAAAGATTCCTCAGTCCTCCAAAGAGGAGGATGTCATCATGACGGAAGAACTTAATGAAACGCAAAAGAGTGACAGTCTTGCGACCGACACTCTTCTGATGAATCCGGAACCTGGAGTGGAACACTCCGAGGGAGTCGATACTATTTCATATTGATCTTATAGATCGCGAATGACTGCGCGGGAAGGGTGTCGTTGATGACCGACGAGCCTTTCTTAGCGCCTGTTGTTGCCCTCACCGCTGCCGTAGTGATGACGCTGCTGTGAAGTTCACCCTTCTTTGCGGGGTCTTCGGTGAACAGTATCCGTTCTATACCGGCCACGCTCTTGTTCTTGGGGAGCCGGTCGATATTTAGGGTCAGATTGCAGTCTTCATCCTTGATATTAGCTAGTCATCCCTTAAAAAGGGCTCGCACGTTCTATCACTCCCAGCCCCTTGTGAT
>CAJUBC010000032.1 GCA_910584545.1 uncultured Muribaculaceae bacterium
AAGAGCTATGCACATGAAGCTGACCGTTGGCGTCAACCTTGACATTCCTCTTTTTAGCTGCGACTGTCTTTTTTGCCATATTAAGTTTATGTTATTTTGTAGCTTTCTTCTTGTTAGCGACCGTTTTCTTGCGGCCCTTGCGGGTACGGGCGTTGTTCTTGGTGCTCTGTCCGCGAAGCGGAAGGCCGAGACGGTGACGGATGCCGCGATAGCAACCGATGTCCATCAGTCGCTTGATGTTGAGCTGGACTTCCGTACGGAGGTCTCCCTCAACCTTGTAGTCGCGCTGGATCACCTCACGCACGGCAGCCGCCTGCTCGTCGGTCCAGTCCTTCACCTTGATGTCGCGGTCCACCCCTGCTCTCTCCAGGATGGTGTTAGCCGCGCTACGGCCGATACCGTAGATGTAGGTCAACGCAATCTCTCCTCTTTTATTCTGCGGCAAATCAACGCCGACAATTCTTACTGCCATATTGCTTTTTTAAAATTTTGTGCAAAGGTAACAAATTTCAGTGATGTACGAAACATTTTTCTGAATTTATCCCTGACGCTGTTTCATTTTGGGGTTCTTTTTGTTGATGACGTACAGTCTACCCTTCCGGCGGACGATCTTGCTGTCGGGAGTGCGTTTCTTTACAGATGCTCTTACTTTCATATTGAGTTTTTTCTTATTTTTATTTGTACCTGAATGATATCCTTCCTTTCGTCAGGTCGTATGGACTGATCTCCACCCTGACCTTGTCGCCGGGAAGTATCTTGATGTAGTGCATCCTCATCTTGCCGGAAATGTGGGCCGTGATGATGTGGCCGTTCTCCAGCTCGACCTTGAACATTGCGTTGGACAATGCTTCGAGAATCACTCCATCCTGTTCTATTGCTGCCTGCTTTGCCATATATGATAACTGATTTTTTACGGTTTAATTGTTCGGAGCCTCTTCCTGCATCCCGGTGTCCCACTGCCCGGCATCCTCCCGGAGCGGATGGGCGCCGAGGGCCTCGTCGATGTAGCGGAATGTGGTGAGAATCTCGGGAGCTCCGTCGGTAATCGCCACTGTATGCTCGAAATGGGCCGACGGCTTGCGGTCGCGCGTGCGGCATTCCCAGCCATTGCGCTCGATCACGATGTTCTTGCTGCCGAGATTTATCATAGGCTCGATAGCGATGCACATCCCCTTGCGGAGCACCGGGCCGATACCCCGACGCCCGTAGTTCGGGACTTCAGGATCCTCGTGCATGTCCCGTCCTATACCATGGCCGCACATCTCGCGGACCACGCTGTAGCCGCGGCGTTCGCACCATGTCTGGACGGCATTGGAGACATCGCCCACGCGTTTGCCGGCGCGGGCTGCCTCGATACCCACATAGAGTGACTCCTTGGTGACTTTCAGAAGCTGCATCACTTTGGGATCGATCTCACCGACGGGAAACGTGTAGCAGGAGTCGCCGTTGTAGCCGCCGAGCTCCACCACCAGGTCGGTTCCGACAATATCCCCCTCTCGAAGCACATACCCCGAAGGGAAACCATGTACCACAGTCTCGTTGACCTCGATGCAGAGAGTGCCCGGGAAGCCCTCGTAACCAAGACAAGCGGGTTTGCCCCCGTTGTCGAGGACAAACTCCCTTGCTATGGTGTCAAGACGACGGGTGGTCTCTCCGGGACGGACCCAGCGGGCCACTTCCCCGAGCGTGCGCGACGTGAGGTCGCATGCCGCCCGCATCTTCTCTATCTCTTCCTCAGTCTTGACGTAAATCATAACCGTTGAAATGCATTATCAGAATCCGGCTCCGCCCGAACGGCCCTTGATGCGTCCGTGCTTCATCAGACCGTCGTACTTGTGCATGATCAGATGGCCCTCGATGATGCGGAGAGTGTCGAGGATGACACCTACCATAATCAGCAGCGAGGTGCCGCCGAAGAACGATGCGAAGTTACGGTTGAGGCCGCACACATGTGCAATCGCCGGCATGATGGCCACGATTCCGAGGAAAATCGAACCCGGGAGGGTTATTCTCGACATGATGGAATCGAGGTAATCGACAGTCGGCTTGCCCGGCTTGATGCCCGGGATGAAACCGTTGTTGCGCTTCATGTCCTCTGCCATCTGAGCGGGACGCACGGTGATGGCGGTATAGAAGTACGTGAAGGCCACAATCATCAGGAAGTACACAGCGTTGTACCAGAATCCGTACATATCGGTCATAGCGCCGAAGAAGCCGGTCTGGTTAGTGCTGAATCCCACCAGAGTGATGGGGATGAACATGATTGCCTGCGCGAAGATTATAGGCATGACACCGGCCGCGTTCACCTTCAGAGGGATGAACTGGCGCGCGCCGCCGTACTGCTTGTTGCCGACCACCTTCTTGGCGTACTGGACGGGGACGTTGCGCGTGCCCTGCACCAGGAGGACCGCACCGGCTATGACAGCCAGCAGGATCACTATCTCAATCAGGAAGAGCACGAGTCCTCCGCCCTGGGAGTTCATCAGCCTTCCGGTGAATTCCTGAATGAAGGCCTCGGGGAGACGGGCGATGATACCGATGAGGATTATCATCGAGATACCGTTGCCGACACCCTTCTGGTCGATACGCTCGCCAAGCCACATAATGAACATGGAGCCGGCCGCGAGTACAATCGTCATGAACACAATAGTCCAGAAACCTAATTCGACGTGGCCTCCGGCTGCCTGAACCTGATACTTGAGATTCATCAAATAAGCCGGACCCTGCAGCACGAGAATAAGCACTGTCAGATAACGTGTATACTGGTTGAGTTTCATGCGGCCGCTCTCGCCCTCGCGCTGCATCTTCTGGAAGCTCGGAAGCACCATACCCAGCAGCTGGATCACGATGGACGCCGTGATGTAAGGCATGATACCGAGCGCGAAGATGGATGCCTGGGAGAAAGCTCCTCCCGAGAACATGTCGAGGAGCTGCATCAAACCGTCGGCAGTGAAATTCTTCAGTGCCAGCAGCTCGTCGGGATTGATACCCGGCAAGACCACATAGCACCCGAAGCGGTAGATGATCACGAGCAACAGGGTGATCCCGATGCGCTTGCGAAGATCTTCGACGCTCCAGATATTTTTAATTGTTTTTGTAAATCCCATTGTGTTTATTCAGTTATTTTTTTACAACAGAACCGCCTGCGGCCTTGATGGCCTCTTCGGCAGCTTTCGAGAACGCGTTAGCCTCCACTTCGAGAGCGCGGGTGACGGCGCCGTTGCCGAGCACTTTCACCAATGCCTTCTTTGAGACGAGACCGGCGTTGCGAAGATCCTCGACCGTGATCTTCGCCAGCCCGGTTGCGGCTGCGAGAGATTCGAGAGCGTCCAGATTGACTGCCTTGTATTCAACGCGGTTGATGTTGTTGAAACCGAACTTCGGCACACGGCGCTGGAGAGGCATCTGACCTCCCTCGAAGCCGATCTTGTGCTTGTAGCCCGAACGTGACTTCGCGCCCTTGTGACCGCGGGTGGAAGTGCCGCCGTAGCCCGAACCGGGTCCGCGGCCTACTCTCTTGTTGCTTTTGTTGCTGCCTACGGCAGGTTTCAGATTATGTAATTCCATTTTTCCGATACTTCTTTAGAGTTTTGTCACTTCCACCAGATGATGGACCTTCTTGACCATTCCCATAATGGAGGGAGTATCCTCTTTGATTACAGAATGGTTCATTTTGCGGAGACCGAGCGCGTCGAGAGTCTCTTTCTGCACCTTGGGGCAGTTGATCCGGCTCTTGGTCTGTGTGATTTTGATCTGTGCCATTGCTGAGATTATTTACCTGTGAATACTTTCTCCACAGCGACACCGCGGTTCTGGGCCACCTGAGCCGGGCTGCGGAGTTCGCCGAGAGCCTCTATAGTGGCCTTGACGAGGTTGTGGGGGTTGGAAGAACCTTTGGATTTGGCGAGCACGTCGGTGATGCCCACGCTCTCAAGCACGGCACGCATGGCGCCTCCGGCCTTTACTCCGGTACCTTCGGAAGCAGGCTTGATGAAGATTCTCGAGCCGCCGAATTTCGCCACCACCTCGTGGGGGATGGTTCCCTTGTGGACGGGTACCTTGATGAGATTCTTCTTGGCAGCCTCCACGCCCTTGGCGATGGCGGCCGTGACCTCGTTGGCCTTGCCCAGTCCCCAGCCGATCACACCGTCGCCGTTGCCGACAACGACGATAGCGGCAAAGCTGAACGCACGTCCTCCCTTGGTCACCTTGGTGACACGGTTGATGGCTACCAGGCGATCCTGCAATTCCAGATCGTTTGTAGTTTTGACTTTATTGAATTTTGCCATGATTTACTTTAGAATTTAAGACCTCCCTTGCGGGCTGCGTCGGCCAATGATTTAACTCTGCCATGAAAGAGGTAACCGTTGCGGTCGAAAACCACTTCGGTGACACCCTTCTCCATAGCTTTCTTTGCAATCTCCTCGCCTACCTTGGCAGCCTGTTCCACCTTGGTGCCTCCCTCGAGGCCCTTGGAGGACGCAGCGACGATTGTGTTGCCGGTGAGGTCGTCGATAACCTGCACGTAAATGCCCTTGTTGGAGCGGAAAACGCTCATACGGGGACGCTCAGCCGTGCCGGAAATTTTTCCGCGGATGCGGGTCTTGATTTTATTTCTTCTTGCTATCTTGGATATCATAACTGTCTAAATTTTATTTGGCATTAGCCGACTTACCTGACTTGCGGCGGATGACTTCGCCAACGAACTTGATACCTTTACCCTTGTAAGGTTCGGGCTTGCGGAGCGAACGGATCTTGGCGCACACCTGGCCGAGCAGCTGCTTGTCGCTGCTCTCGAGGATGATGAGCGGGTTCTTGTTACGCTCGGTCTTGGCCTCGACCTTGATTTCCTTGGGAAGCTTGATATAGATAGCGTGAGAATATCCTAAAGCCAGCTCGAGCACCTGTCCGGTGGACTGGGCGCGATAACCCACGCCGACGAGCTCCATCTCCTTCTTGTAGCCTTCGGACACGCCTACGACCATGTTGTGGATGAGAGCGCGGTAGAGTCCGTGCATGGCGCGGTTCTCCCTCTCGTCGTTGGGACGGCTCAGCTCGATGTGGCCGTTCTCTTCTTTCACTGTGATGGCGGGATTGACCTCCTGAGAGAGTTCTCCCTTGGGACCTTTTACGGTCACTGTGTTGCCTTTTACCTGTACGGTTACGCCTGCAGGTATCGCAATCGGTGCCTTACCTATTCTTGACATCTTGTACCTCCTTTTTTAATAAACGTAACACAATACTTCGCCGCCGATCTTACGCTCGCGTGCCTCCTTGTTGGTCATAACGCCCTGGGAGGTGGAGATGATGGCGATACCGAGTCCGTTGAGGACGCGGGGCATGTCTTTATAGCCGGTGTACTGGCGGAGACCCGGACGGGAGATGCGGTGCAGGTTGCGGATGGCGCTCTCCTTGTTGACCGGATCATATTTGAGGGCTATCTTGATGGTGCCCTTGGGGGCGTTGGTATCATCGAACTTATAGTTCAAGATATAGCCCTGCTCGAAAAGGATCTTTGTGATCTCCCTTTTCATTTTTGATGTCGGAACCTCCACCACGCGGTGACCTGCCATGATGGCGTTCCTCAATCTTGTCAAATAATCTGCTATTGGATCAGTCATTGTTTTGATTGTTAAATTGATTCAGATATACTGAACAATATTTAATACTCACTTGAATACATCTGGAGCCGGGACGGCGGAAGCCGGTGATTCCGAAGAATCACCAGCTTGCCTTTTTCACACCCGGAATCAGGCCGGCAGACGCCATCTCGCGGAACTGGATCCTGGAGATGCCGAACTGACGCATATAGCCTTTGGGACGTCCCGTGATTTCGCAGCGGTTATGGAGGCGTACCCTGGAAGCGTTGCGGGGAAGCTTCTGCAGCTTGGTAAGGGCCTCGTAGTCGATATTGCCCTCGGCGTCGGCCAGAGAGGCCTTCTTGAGAGCGGCCTTCTTGGCGGCGTACTTCGCCACCATTCTCTGGCGCTTCACCTCGCGGGCCTTCATTGATTCTTTTGCCATATCTCTTAATCTTAATTTTCGTGTTTAAAGGGAAGTCCGAACTTCTTGAGCAGAGCGAAACCCTCTTCATCGGTATTTGCCGAAGTCACGAAGGTGATGTTCATACCCTGAAGCTTGGGCACATTGTCGATATTGATCTCCGGGAAGATTATCTGCTCGGTGATGCCGAGGGTGTAGTTTCCGCGGCCGTCGAGCTTGGAGTTGATTCCCTTGAAGTCACGGATACGGGGCAGAGCCACGCGCACGAGACGCTCGAGGAACTCGTACATCTTCTCGCGGCGCAGGGTGACCATCACTCCGATGGGCATCTTCTTGCGAAGCTTGAAGTTGGAGATATCCTTGCGCGAGAGTGTCGGCACGGCCTTCTGGCCGGTGATAGCCGTGATCTCATTAAGCGCGGTCTCGATGATCTTCTTGTCCTGTGTGGCGGCTCCGAGGCCCTGGTTGATCACGATCTTCTCCAGGCGGGGCACCTGCATGGGAGTGGTGTAGTTGAACTCTTTGGTGAGTTCGGGAACTATTCTTTCCTTATAGTCCTTGCTAAGTGTTGTCTCGCTCATTACTTAATCTCCTCTCCAGATTTTTTAGAATAGCGCACGAGCTTGCCGGCGTCGTTGCGGCGGCGGCCGATGCGTGTGGGCTTACCGGACTTGGGATCGACCACGTTAAGATTTGAAATATGAACCGGGGCCTCGATCTTCACGATACCACCCTGAGGATGCTTGGCTGACGGCTTTGTGCTTTTGGAGACAATGTTGATGCCTTCCACGACGGCGCGGTTCTTCTTGACCAGCACCTCGAGGACGCGTCCGGTCTTGCCTTTGTCATCGCCGGCGTTGACGTAGACGGTGTCCCCTTTCTTTATATGCAATTTTGCCATTGTGTTTGATTTTAAGACGTTTTAACCGTAAGGTCATTCTGATTGACTTGGCGGTGTCAGAGCACCTCGGGAGCCAGGGAGACGATCTTCATGTTGGTGGCGCGGAGTTCGCGGGCCACCGGGCCGAAGATACGGGTTCCGCGGAGCTCGCCCGCGTTGTTGAGCAACACGCAGGCATTGTCGTCGAAACGGATGTAGCTGCCGTCGGGACGGCGGATCTCCTTCTTGGTGCGTACCACAACTGCCTTGGATACTGTGCCCTTCTTGACTTCAGACGACGGGATGGTACTCTTCACGGTCACTACGATAATGTCGCCGACACTTGCGTAACGGCGGCCTGTGCCCCCGAGGACATGGATGCAGAGTACTTCCTTCGCACCACTGTTGTCGGCTACTGTCAAACGTGATTCTGTCTGTATCATGATTACTTAACTTTTTCGATGATTTCTACCAATCTCCATCTTTTGGTCTTGCTCAAAGGACGGGTCTCCATCAGACGAACGGTATCGCCGACCGAGCACTCGTTATTCTCATCGTGGGCGTGGTACTTCTTTGTCTTATTCACAAACTTGCCGTAGATCGGGTGTTTCTCTTTCCATTTGATCTCGACCGTGATGGTCTTGTCGCACTTGTTGCTCGAAACGACCCCGATTCTCTCTTTTCTCAAATGTCTTTTCTGTTCTTCCATTTCTTAGAATCTTTGAACGGGTTGATTACTTCTCGGAAGCGGCGGCCTTTTCAGCTGCTATTTCCTTCTGGCGCAACACAGTCTTCAGACGGGCGATATCACGGCGGTCTTTGGTGATCTTGGCCGGATTGTCGGAAGGAGTGATCGCGTGCGCTACTTTCAATTCACGATAAGCTTTCTCTGAAGCCTCTATCTGGGCTTTCAATTCCTGAATGCTTAATTCCTTGATTTCTTCCTTTTTCATTATTTTGCGGATTGATTTTATACGTTCTGGGAGGGATCGTAGTCGCGGCGAACCACGAACTTGGTGATCACGGGGAGCTTCTGGGCCGCGAGACGGAGCGCCTCTTTGGCGACGTCGTACGGAACGCCCTCCACCTCGATCAGGATACGTCCGGGAGTAACGGGCGCAACGAATCCTTCGGGGTTACCCTTACCTTTACCCATTCGCACCTCGGCAGGCTTCTTGGTGATGGGCTTGTCCGGGAAGATTCTGATCCAGATCTGTCCCTGACGCTGCATGTAGCGCGTCACGGCCACACGGGCAGCCTCTATCTGGCGGCCTGTGATCCATTTGGAGTCGAGAGTCTTGATACCGAACGAACCGAACGCCAGCTGATTGCCCCTCTGGGCCTCGCCTTTCATACGGCCCTTCTGAGAGCGGCGATATCTGGTTTTCTTAGGCTGTAACATTATCGTAGTTGTTTTTAACGGTTGTTATTCTTCTTATTGCGGAAGCCGCCCTTGCGGCCGCCGCCCTGAGGACGTCCGGGCTCTTTCTGACCGGCCACATAGACCGGAGTGAGCTCCTTCTTGCCGTAAACCTCGCCGCGGCAGATCCATACCTTGATACCGATGATGCCCACCTTGGTGAGGGCCTCCACCAGCGCGTAGTCGATGTCGGCGCGCAGAGTGTGGAGCGGCGTGCGTCCTTCCTTGAACATCTCGGAGCGGGCCATCTCGGCGCCGTTGAGGCGTCCGCTGACCTGAACCTTGATGCCCTCGGCTCCCATACGCATGGTCGACGCGACAGCCATCTTCACCGCACGGCGGTAAGCCACCTTGTTCTCAATCTGACGGGCGATGCTCGCAGCCACGATCTCGGCGTCGAGTTCGGGACGCTTGATCTCATAGATATTGATCTGCACATCCTTGTCGGTAAGCTTCTTGAGCTCCTCCTTGAGGGCATCCACATCCTTGCCGCCCTTACCGATGATCATACCGGGGCGGGAGGTTGCGATAGTCACGGTGACCATCTTGAGCGTACGCTCGATTATGATTCTCGACACGCTTGCCTTGGCAAGACGAGTGTGGAGGTACTTACGGATCTTGGAGTCCTCGAGGAGGGTCTCGCCGTATTTCTTACCACCATACCAGTTTGAGTCCCAACCGCGGATCACTCCGAGACGGTTGCTGATTGGATTAACTTTCTGTCCCATCTTGCTAATTAGTCGTTATTGTTAACTTTCGTGTCTACGTAGATAGTCACATGGTTGGAGCGCTTGCGGATGCGGTAGCCGCGGCCCTGGGGGGCGGGACGCATTCTCTTGAGCATGGGAGCGGCATCAACGAAGACAGTCTTCACATAGAGCTCGCCGGCCTCAGCCTTACGCTCGTTTTTCTGTTCCCAGTTGGCGATGGCCGACCGGAGGAGTTTCTCCACCTTGCGGGAAGCCTCCTTGTTGGAGAATTTGAGTATGCCGAGGGCCTTGAACGCTTCCTGGCCGCGGATCATGTCGACCACGAGACGCATCTTGCGGGGCGAAGAGGGCACGTTGCGGAGCACCGCACCGTATTGCGTCTTGCGAGCCTCCTTGATGGCTTCGGCTGATTTTCTTTTTCTTAAACCCATTGTATCTTGTACTGTTTTTGTCTGTTAATGATAGGGGCCAATTATTTTTTCTTGTTGCCGGCGTGGCCGCGGAAAGTACGCGTGGGAGCGAACTCGCCGAGCTTGTGGCCGACCATGTTCTCCGTCACGTAGACGGGGATGAACTTGTTGCCGTTGTGCACGGCGAAGGTGTGGCCGACGAAATCGGGCGAAATCATGGAGGCGCGGCTCCAGGTCTTGATCACGCTCTTCTTTCCGCTTTCGTCCATGGCTGCGACCTTCTTCTCAAGCTTGACGCTGATAAATGGTCCTTTTTTAAGCGAACGACTCATACTTGTCTCAATTAATCAAATTACTTTTTCCTTCTTTCAATTATATACTTCGAAGAATGCTTCTTCGGCGAACGGGTCTTGAGGCCCTTGGCGTAGAGACCGGTTCTGGAGCGGGGATGACCACCGGACTGACGGCCCTCGCCACCACCCATCGGGTGGTCCACAGGGTTCATCACGACACCACGGTTGTGGGGACGGCGGCCGAGCCAGCGGCTGCGTCCTGCCTTACCGCTCGATTCGAGGGCATGGTCGGAGTTGCCTACGACGCCGATGGTGGCGCGGCAGGCGAGGAGCACCTTGCGGGTTTCACCGGAAGGCAATTTGATTATCGCGTAGTCGCCTTCACGCGAAGTGAGCTGAGCGAACGTACCGGCGGAGCGGGCCATGCAGGCGCCCTGTCCGGGACGGAGCTCGATACAATGGATAAGAGTACCGACAGGAATCTTGGCCAGAGGGAGGGTGTTTCCAACCTCGGGAGCCACATCCTCGCCGCTCATCACGGTCTGGCCTACCTGAAGGCCGTTGGGCGCGATGATATAGGCTTTGGAGCCGTCGGTGTAGTACAGCAGGGCGATACGTGCGGAGCGGTTCGGGTCATACTCGATGCTCTTCACCACCGCGGGCACCCCGTCGTAGTTTCTCTTGAAGTCGATCAGACGCAGTTTTCTCTTATGGCCGCCTCCACGATAGCGAGTGGAGAGATGGCCCGACGAGTTGCGTCCGCCTGTGGAACGCTTCCCGACTGTAAGAGACTTTTCTGGTGTGGTAGCAGTGATTTGTCCTTTGAACACACCAATAACCTTGTGTCTTTGCCCAGGCGTAGTGGGCTTGAATTTTCTTACTGCCATTTCTTTTTAAATATTGCTGTAATAGTCAATCTTCTGTCCTTCGGCAACGGTCACGTAGGCCTTCTTGAAGGCATCGTGGCGGCCGCGGATAAGTCCGCCCTTGGTATAGCGCTGAACGCGCTTGCCGGAATAGTTGGCGATGTTTACTCTCTCGACGCGGACATTGTAGAGCTTCTCCACGATGTCCTTGATCTGAAACTTGTTGGCGTCGGGGGAAACAGCGAAGATGTAGCAGTTCTGCTTCTCGCTGTAGGCGGTAGCCTTTTCCGTAACGATCGGTTTGATCTGAATATCCATGGTGGTCGCTTATTTAATGTCGTTAATGATGCTGACGCTGTCTTCGGTGAGGAGGATGGCGTCATTGTTGAGCACGGTGTAGGCGTTCAGGTCGATGGCCTGCGCCATGAGCGCGTTGGGCACGTTGCGTACCGAGAGGAGGACGTTGCGGTCCGGATTCGCGAAAACGAGGAGGACCTTCTTGTCATCGAGCTTGAAGTTCTTGGCGAGCTCCATGTAGCTCTTGGTGCGGGGAGCGGCGAAAGTGAAGTTCTCCACCACGAAGAGCTGCTTGTCGTTGGCCTTTGAAGTGAAAGCTATCTTGCGGGCAAGGCTTTTCATCTTCTTGTTGAGCTTCGAGCGGTAGTCGCGGGGACGGGGACCGAACACGCGGCCACCATGATAGAGCACCGGAGAGTTGAGGTCGCCGCGACGTGCGCCGCCACCACCTTTCTGGCGTCCCATCTTGCGGGTGGAATAAGACACCTCGCTGCGTTCCTTGCTCTTGTGGGTTCCCTGGCGCTGGTTGCCGAGGTACTGCTTGATGTCGAGATAAAGGGTATGCTCAGCATTGCCTTCGCTCAGATCGCGAGCGAACACTTCATCATTGAGAGTGACTTTGCGTCCTGTATCTTCGCCTTTGATGTTATAAACTGCTACTTCCATTATTTCTCAACTAAAACGATTGAACCTTTGGCACCGGGAACGGAACCCTTAATCATTAACAAATTGTGCTCGGGGATCACTTTGATCACCTGGAGATTCTGGACAGTCACGCGCTCGTTGCCCATCTGGCCGGCCATGCGGAGTCCCTTGAATACTTTCGCGGGATAAGAACATGCGCCGATGGAACCGGGGGCGCGGAGACGGTTGTGCTGACCGTGGGTTGACTGGCCTACGCCGCCGAATCCGTGGCGTTTTACGACGCCCTGGAAACCTTTACCCTTGGAGGTGCCGACCACGTCGACAAAACCTCCCTCGGCGAAAAGGTCCACAGTCAGCGTATCGCCGAGCGCGGGGAGCGTCTCGAACGACTTGAACTCGGCCAAGTGTCTCTGCGGGGCCACGCCTGCCTTCTTGAAGTGACCTGACAGCGGTTTGGTGACGTGCTTCTCGGTTGTCTCCTGGAAGCCTACCTGAACTGCCTGATAGCCATCTTTCTCGACGGTCTTGATCTGCGTAACCACACAAGGACCCACTTCGATAACAGTGCACGGAACATTCTTTCCGTCGGCACTGAAAACGGATGTCATTCCGATTTTCTTTCCTAATAATCCTGGCATTTCTTTTACTTATTTGTGGTTGTCTTCTCTTTTGATTTCATTTTGTCACACCTTGATGGAAACGTCCACTCCGGAGGGGAGTTCGAGTTTCATCAGCGCGTCGACAGTCTTTGCTGTGGAGCTGTAGATGTCGATGAGACGCTGGAAGGAGGACAGCTGGAACTGCTCGCGCGCCTTCTTGTTGACGAATGTCGAGCGGTTCACCGTGAAGATGCGCTTATGGGTGGGGAGTGGAATCGGACCGCTGACCACCGCGCCTGTAGACTTCACTGTCTTGACGATCTTCTCGGCAGACTTGTCTACGAGATTGTGATCGTAAGATTTGAGTTTGATTCTGATTTTCTGGCTCATATATGTTGTTGGTCTTTATTTATTTGAGTAAGTCCACACGGCCCTGGCACTCGGTAAGCACGTTCTTGGCGATCGAGTTGCTTACCTCGGCATAGTGGTCGAACGACATTGTTGATGTGGCGCGTCCGGAAGTGATGGTACGCAGTGCGGTCACGTATCCGAACATCTCTGCGAGAGGAGCCTTTGCCTTGACGATGCGGGCACCGCTGCGGCTTGTCTCCATGCCTTCCACCTGTCCGCGACGCTTGTTGAGGTCGCCGATCACGTCACCCATCGACTCTTCGGGTGTAACCACCTCGATCTTCATGATGGGTTCCATCAGCACGGGACCCGCTTTCTCGGAACCATGCTTGAATGCCTGGATGGCGCAGAGCTCGAACGAGAGCTGGTCGGAGTCCACCGGATGGAAACTACCGTCGAGGAGAGTCACCTTGAGGCGCTCAACCGGATAGCCGGCGAGAACGCCGTTCTTCATCGCGGTCTGGAAACCTTTCTGCACGCTTGGGATATACTCTTTAGGCACGTTACCGCCCTTGACTTCGTCGATGAACTGCAGCGAGCCCTCGAAGTCGTCGTCGGCCGGTTCGATGCGGACGATGATATCGGCGTATTTACCGCGACCACCGGTCTGCTTCTTGAATGTCTCGCGGAGCTCGACCGGCTTGGTGATGGCTTCCTTATAGGTAACCTGAGGACGACCCTGGTTGCATTCAACCTTGAACTCGCGGCGGAGACGGTCGATGATGATATCGAGGTGAAGCTCTCCCATACCGCTGATCACGGTCTGGCCAGTCTCCTCGTTGGTCTCCACGCGGAAGGTGGGATCCTCCTCTGCGAGTTTCTGAAGACCGACGCCGAGCTTGTCGAGGTCCTTCTGGGTCTTGGGCTCTACGGCGATACCGATCACGGGATCGGGGAACTCCATGGCCTCGAGGACGATGGGGTGATTCTCGTCGCAAAGGGTGTCACCGGTGCGGATATCCTTGAAGCCGACACCTGCACCTATATCGCCGCAGCCGATCATCTCCTTGGGATTCTGCTTGTTGGAATGCATCTGGAAGAGGCGTGAGATGCGCTCCTTCTTTCCCGAGCGGGAATTGAGCACATAGCTTCCGGCCTCGATGTCGCCGGAGTAAACGCGGAAGAAGCAGAGACGGCCCACGTAGGGGTCTGTGGCGATCTTGAACGCGAGGGCGCACATCGGCGCGTCGCTCTTAGGCTCGCGAGTCTCCACCTGGTCCTTGTCGCCGGGGGCGTAACCCTCTACGGCACCCTGGTCCTCAGGCGAGGGAAGGTAAGCGCAGACGGCGTCGAGCAGGGTCTGCACTCCTTTGTTCTTGAATGACGAACCGCAGATCATAGGGTTGAACTGCATCGAGAGGGTACCCTTGCGGATGGCCGCGCGGATCTCATCCTCGGTGATGGTGGAGGGATCGTCGAAATATTTCTCCATCAGGGCCTCGTCGACTTCGGCGAGGGTCTCGAGCATCTTGTCGCGGTATTCCTCGGCCTCGTCACGGAGGCTGGCGGGAATCTCGTCCTCCTCATACTCGGCACCCATTGTCTCGTCGTGCCAGAGGATGGCCTTCATCTTGACGAGGTCGACCACGCCCTTGAAGGATTCTTCGGCGCCGATAGGGATCTGGATCGGAAGCGGAGTAGCTCCGAGCACGTCCTTCACCTGACGGACCACCTCAAAGAAGTTTGCGCCGGAACGGTCCATCTTGTTGACGTAACCGATGCGGGGCACATTATATTTGTCGGCCTGGCGCCATACGGTCTCGCTCTGGGGCTCGACTCCGCCTACGGCGCAGAAAGCGGCGACAGCACCGTCGAGCACACGCAGCGAACGCTCCACCTCTACGGTGAAGTCCACGTGTCCCGGGGTGTCGATCAGGTTGATTTTATATTTGTTGTCCTTATAGTTCCAGAACGTGGTTGTGGCGGCGGAGGTAATAGTGATACCGCGCTCCTGCTCCTGCTCCATCCAGTCCATGGTGGCGGCGCCGTCATGCACCTCCCCGATCTTGTGGGTAAGACCGGTATAGAAGAGGATACGTTCGGAAGTAGTTGTCTTACCGGCATCGATGTGGGCCATGATGCCTATGTTGCGAGTCAGATTGAGATCTTCGTGCTTTGCCATTTTGAATCAATATTAAAATCTGAAGTGAGCAAACGCACGGTTGGCCTCAGCCATGCGGTGCATGTCTTCTTTTCTCTTGAAGGCACCACCCTGCTCGTTGAAAGCGTCTACGATTTCAGCGGCAAGCTTGTCAGCCATGGTCTTTCCGCCGCGTTTGCGTGCGAAAATTATGAGATTTTTCATTGATATCGACTCCTTGCGGTCACCACGGATTTCGGTAGGCACCTGGAAAGTGGCACCGCCGATACGGCGGCTCTTCACCTCCACCTGGGGAGTAACGTTCTCGATGGCTTTCTTCCAGATCTCGAGAGCCGACTTCTCCTCGTTGGGCATCTTGGCCTTCACGGTCTCCAATGCGGTATAGAAAATAGTGTAAGCCGTGTTCTTCTTGCCGTCATACATCAGATGATTGACGAACTTAGTGACTTTCACGTCGTGGAAAACGGGATCCGGGAGGATCACCCTTTTCTTCGGTTTAGCTTTTCTCATTTTTGTCTGTTTAATGTTTTGATTTCGGCTGCTTTTGCAATCTTCAACCCCGCTCTCTCGCGGAGTTTACTCAACCATTAGCCATCCAATAAATCAAAAACGTGTTACGATTTGATTGTCTGTAAGCGCAGTTTATTTCTTAGCTGCTTTAGGACGCTTCGCTCCGTATTTGGAACGGCGCTGCGTACGGCCCTGGACACCGGCGGTATCGAGAGTGCCGCGAACGATATGGTAGCGAACACCGGGAAGGTCTTTCACACGGCCGCCGCGAACCATCACGATCGAGTGCTCCTGCAGATTGTGACCCTCTCCGGGAATATAGCTGTTCACTTCCTTACCGTTGGTGAGGCGGACACGCGCTACCTTTCTCATTGCGGAGTTAGGCTTCTTGGGGGTGGTGGTGTATACACGCACGCACACGCCGCGACGCTGGGGACACGAATCCAATGCCGGCGATTTGCTCTTGTCTTTGAGAACCGCACGCCCTTTTCTTACTAATTGCTGAATTGTTGGCATTCTTTTTTGTCTCTTTTTTATATGTTGTTTTCTTCTTTACTCAAGCTGATTCCGGCGCATTTATCCACATACCATAACGCTCGCTAAACAATTGAACTTCAATCGTCTAACTCGCGAAATGCGGCCAATACGCCCTAAAAAGCGATGCAAAGATACTAAAAATTAGAGTCTTACGCAAGTATTTCCGAAAATATTTTTGATGTTTTACCGATTTTTCTCATTTCTTAAAACGCAGGGCCGAGTTGTAGATGCGCTCGAAGAGCCGCCGGTCCACATCGTCGAGGATTATGCCCCGGCGCTGCATCACGCGGCCCGCGATGGCCATGAACGCCTCTACCGACACGTTGGTGAAGCCGCCCTCCGGGCTTCCGGTGGAGAAACTGGGGATGAACGTACGCGGATATCCGCAACCGTGGAAGTTGACGCCCACGCCCACGACCGACGCGGTGTTGAACATACAGTTGATGCCCGCCTTGGAGTGGTCTCCCATTATCAGGCCGCAGAACTGCAGGTCGGTCCGCATGAATGACTGCGACGCGTAGTTCCAGATGCGTATCTTGGAATAGTCGTTCTTGAGGTTTGAGGAATTTGTCCCTGCCCCGATGTTGCACCACTCTCCTATGACGGCATTGCCGAGATATCCGTCATGGGCCTTGTTGCTGTATCCGAAAAAGACGGCGTTGTCCACCTCTCCACCCACCTTGCAATATGGACCGAACGTGGAGCCTCCATAGATTCTGGCGCCCATCCGGATTTTGGCATTGTCGCAGATGGCGAGCGGTCCGCGGAGGCAGCTCCCCTCCATCACCACGGCGTCGCGGCCGATATATACTGGCCCCTCCTTGACGTTGATGACCGCGCATTCCACCACAGCGCCCTCTTCTATAAATAATGAGGGGAGTCCGTCCGGCAGTCTGTCGGGACCGAGAACCACGGTGCCGGGGCCGGGCTTCTGCGACTCCCTTCCGCTTACAAGCCACCGGTAGTCCTCCTCTATGGCACCCGGATTCTTGCGGAAAATGTCGAACACGTACTTGACGCGGCGCGCCGGTCCGCTGTATTCACAACCGGATCCGGGGGCGAGACGCATGAACTCGCCAAGAGTACCGCGGAACGCACAGAGCCCGTCGGCATCGCGCATAGCCTCGCCGCATCCGAGCCGCAGCACGGCCTCAACAAGAGATTCGTCCGGGAGAAGGTTGCCGGCTATGAAAAGCGCTTCCTCATCTTCCACTACACCTATCGGGAACTTCTCGCGTAGATACTCTGGGGGAAAGTATGAGTAACTTGCGCCGATAAAACGGCGCCATTTGTCGACAATCTTAGTAATCCCCACCCGGAATTCGGCCACCGGGCGCGTGTATGACAGCGGAAGGAGATTCAAGTAGCTCTCCTCCGCGTCGAACAGCACTATCTTTCTTTGTAAATCCATACGAAATGCCCAATCCTTGCGCCCATCCCGGACTTCAATTCCCCGCAAAAATAAGTTTTTTTTACAATTAATCCAAATCCACCCCGGATCATTGGTGAAATGTAGATAAAAAGTACATCCGGAACAGACATGGGGACAGAAAAAACGGCATGCAATTTCACAATTACCTGCCGCCTGTGATTTTTTAGACTCGTCTACTTTCACAAGCCAACGTTTATCCTACTCAACCACTAACTTACAATTTTATATCACTATTACTAAAAGATTTTTTTGACTTGCCATCTATGCCGGACTAAGCCGGCTAATACTTAATTACAATGGCAAAGGTAACATTTATATCCATAACAAAAAAAATACGGAGATTTTGTTTGATATATATATCCCGTTTCAACCAACAATATCCCGATTCAACTAATTCAAAAAGCAACATTTTGCACACTTATAAGAGCAGCCAGGCAGCTCCTCGGGAGAAACTGCGTCCGGCGGGACCTGACAGGTATCGGGCTGCCACTGAAATTTATTGGCAAAGATACATTATTGTTAAAGATTTTATTCTTATATTTGCATCACGATTCCGAGACTGAGAAACTGTTTAAATTTATTTTCAAAGGATTTTGAGAAGATTTTTGAGATGTTTTCGCAAGTTGAGAAAGGAGAAACCTTTCGGTTTTGACTGCCGAAACTTAGTGAAAACAGCCAAAAAGATTCTTAAAAGCCTTAAAAGAATTCATATTATAAATTATTCGTAAGAAATTTAAACAGTTTCTGAGACCCGTTACCAATTATTTCCATCTCACAGAGTGATTATATCTGCGGATTCTACGAAAAAACATATATAGACAACATATCCATTATGGAAAAGAAAAATTTCGAATATCTCGGCCGCCTTCGCAAAGTGATGGCGGAAAAAGGTATTGACGCGTGCGTGATTTCAGGCACCGACCCCCATCAGAGCGAACTGCCCCCGATGCACTGGCGCGGGCGCGAATGGCTCACAGGTTTTGAATCAGCCAACGGAACCAACGGGACCGCAGTAGTGCTTCCCGGGGAAGCTTATTGCTGGACCGACTCCCGCTATTTCATCCAGGCCACCGACCAGCTCAAGGGTACGGGCTTCGAGATGATGAAAGAGGATGGTCCGGATGCCGTGGACCTGATAGACTGGCTCACGGAGCACACCACGGCAGGACAGACCGTCGGCATCGACGGCATGACTTTCTCAGTGGCATGGTGCCAGCGTCTGGAGCAGGAACTCACCGACAACGGAGTGAAGCTCGACACCGACTTCCCTATGTTTGAATTCATCTATCCTGACCGTCCGGGACGCCCGCTCAACCCCCTGTTCGTACATGACGAGAAAATCGTCGGACTCACGGTGGAGCAGAAGATACAGGCTGTCAATGCCGAGGTCAGGAAAGAACTCTCCAACGCCATCCTCATCTCAGCGCTCGACGACATAGCGTGGATAACCAACCTGCGTACCGCAAACGACATCGCGTTCTCACCGATGTTCGTCTCTTTCCTCTATCTCGACGAAAAGCGTCGCGTGCTCTTTGTCGATGCCGAGAAACTTACCGCGGAGGTCCGCGCCCATCTCGACAAGTATGGATTCCAGATCATGGGATACGACGATGTGAAAGGATTCGTGGAGACTCTCCCTAAAGAGACACGGCTGCTTCTCGATCCGGACAAGACCGCGCGCGGCATCTACGATCATGTCGGATGCACTCCGGTGTTCGGCGGCGCAGGCGTCGCCAAGCTGAAAGCCATCAAGACCGCATCGATGATTTCCAACCTCGCCACAGCGATGGAGAAAGACGGAGTTGCGCTCACTCGCTTCTTCATGATGGTTGAGCGCGAGTATCCCGAAGGGAAGCTGACAGAGCTGGAGCTCAGCCGCCGTCTGCGCAAGCTGCGTCTGGCCGATCCGAGCTGCGTCGACGAGAGCTTCTCGACCATCATCGGCTGGAACGCCAACGGCGCCATAGTCCACTATGAGCCCACAGAGGAATCAAGCGCCGCAATCATCGGCGACGGCCTGCTGCTCGTGGACTCCGGAGGCCAATATATCTACGGCACCACCGACATCACCCGCACCATCGCGCTCGGGACACCGACCGCCGAGCAGCGTCACGACTTCACATTAGTGATGAAAGGGCACATAGCCCTCTCCAACGCCATCTTCCCGCAGGGCACCACCGGCCATCAGCTCGACGTGCTCGCCCGCCAGTTCCTCTGGAAAGAGGGCAAGGCCTACTACCACGGCACGGGCCACGGCGTGGGCTTCTTCATCAACTGCCACGAAGGTCCGCAGAACATCCGCCTCAACATCAACCCCACCCCGCTTGAGCCAGGCATGATCACCAGCAACGAACCTGGACTCTATCTGGAGGGCCGCTACGGAATCCGCTGCGAGAACCTTATAGTGACCGAGAAGGCCGTGACCACGGAATTCGGTGAATTCTACAAGTTCCATCCTATGACGTTGTTCCCCTTCGACCGCACCCTTTTCGAGAAAGAGATCATGAGCGAAGAGGAGATCAAATGGGTCGACGACTACCACCGTCTCGTTCGCGAGCGCCTCACACCGCTGCTCACTCCCGAGGAAGCATCGTGGCTCGAGCAGAAGACCCAGCCGCTCTGACAAGAAACCGATACGGATAAAATCGCCCCGCAGTCCCGACTGCGGGGCATATTTAAGATACTAAATACCTTAAACAAGATTACCATGCCCATAATAAAACCTGTAAGGGGATTTGTTCCCAAAATCGGCAAAGAATGCTTCATCGCAGACAACGCCGCCATAATCGGCGACGTGACGATGGGCGACCAGTGCAGCATCTGGTTCGGCACCGTTTTGCGCGGCGACGTGAACACCATCACCATCGGCAACCGCGTCAACATCCAGGACGGATCGGTGCTCCACACCCTTTATGAGAAATCCACCATCGAGATCGGAGACGATGTCTCGATAGGACATAATGTGGTGATACATGGAGCCAAGATCCACGACTACGCCCTCATCGGAATGGGAGCGATAGTGATGGACGACGCCGAGGTAGGCGAGGGAGCCCTCGTCGCGGCCGGATCCGTTGTACTCAGCCGCACCAAGATCGGCGCACATGAGATGTGGGCCGGCGCACCGGCTAAGTTCATCAAGATGGTGGAGCCGGAGAAAGCGAAGGAGATGAACATCAAGATAGCCCGCAACTACCTGATGTATTCCCGCTGGTTCACCGACGACGCCACCACCGAACTCGCCGAGAACGCCCTCGAGGTAAAAGCCGAAACCGGGGAATAACCTCCAACGCGTATGCAAAGGGCTGCAAATGAAAATTATTTGCGGGAAAATTTTGTCAGTTGGCGAAAATTTTCTAACTTTGCAAGCCGCAAAGTGAATGCGGAGGCGCTTTCTTGATGCCTCGGCGCACTTGGACAAAGCGAAAAAGATTAATAACCAATAAAATAATAAAATCAAGAAATGATCATCGTACAAGTAAAAGAGGGCGAGAACATCGAGAAAGCTCTTAAGAAATTCAAACGTAAATTCGAAAGAACCGGCATCATCAAAGAGCTCCGCAGCCGTCAGGCCTTCGAAAAGCCCTCTGTGACCAACCGCAAGAAGATGGTAAAGGCTGTTTACGTTCAGAAGCTTCGTCAGGCAGAGCAGTAAGCCCACTCTTTCACTTCAATGCATAATATGTCGATATGGGTCCATTGCCCATATCGGCTTTTGTATATCCATACGCCATCTATGGCACGCATTCTGACCGATGATTGATGAATTCCTGCAATATATGCGTCTGGAGCTGAACCGAAGCCGACTCACGGCGGAGGCCTACGGGCGGGATCTGCGCGAGTTCGCTGCGTTTCTCGGCTGCAGGGACCTGGACCCGGCCGCTCCCGACACGAAGATGATACGCGAGTGGATAGCCACGCTCGCCGACAGCGGCAACTCGCCGGTGAGCCTGCGGCGTAAGACGCAGAGCCTGCGGGCATACATGCGCTGGGCCATGAAGCGGGGACTGCGCGACGACAACCCCGCCGCGGAGGTGACGCTCGCCAAACTGCCGAGACATCTGCCAGACTTCGTGAAATCCGACGAGATGGAGTTCCTTCTCGACAGCGACGGCATGCCGGCTGAAAGCTACCGCTATGCCCGGCAGCACATTGTCCTCAACCTGCTGTACACATTAGGGCTGCGCCAGGCGGAACTTATCGCGCTGACCGACGCCGATGTGAGCATCCCGGCTCTCGAGATCAAAGTCACCGGCAAGCGGGCCAAGCAACGGGTACTTCCGATACCGCCGCAACTTGCCGAGGAAATCGAGACATGGCGCCAAATCCGAGACAACCGCCACCCTGAGCTGCCGCGCCCGCGCCCGTTGATAACGGGCCGCAACGGCCCCATATCAAAAACCGCGCTTTACAATCTTGTCCGGGATGCTTTAGCCGGTGTGTCGGCCTCAAGACACAGTCCGCACACGCTCCGCCATTCGTTCGCCACGGCAATGCTCAACGAGGGGGCGGACCTCGATGCCGTACGCGAAATGCTGGGACACGCATCAATCGCCACCACCCAGATCTACACCCATCTCAGCTTCAAGGAGCTCCTGGGCAACTACCGCGACTCCCATCCGAGAGCGAGAGGCGAACAGGACAAAAAAGGAAAATAAGGTTTTTTTTACTGAAACGACTACTTTAGCGAAAATTTTAAAGAGATTCTGAGCAAATTCTCGGAATTATTGTTTATCTTTGTAAACAACATCAGGGAGAATCGGGACCAACAGATTCACCCTTCCACTTAAAAACTACAGTTATGGAAGCTCAAATCAACGCTATTCACTTTGACATCACCGACAAGCTCACGGGATTCATCAACAAGAAAATCGACAAACTGAGCAGAAGGTTCGAGGCAATAACCAGCGCGGAAGTGTCATTGAAGGTTGTAAAACCTGAAACCGCCATGAACAAGGAAGCCTCCGTGAAGCTCATGGTTCCCCAGTCGCCGGAACTATTCGCATCGAAGACAGCCGACACATTCGAAGAGGCGGTAGACCTCTGCATCGCCGCCCTTGAGCCCCAGCTCGAAAAATACAAAGACAAGAAGTAAGAATGTATATCTGATTCGGGAACCTCGCGAATAGAGTATGCCCTGAATTCCGGACCCACACTCCAGAAAACCTTTAATGGAACAGACATCAAGGCCTTCGTCAGAGGGACGCATGCCACGTAGGAGAGATGAAAAAGGAAGCCGGACGAGCAGAAGGTTACTATACCTTATGCTCGCCCTGGCTTTGCTTATAGCCGCGTTCATGGCGGTGATATATCCGTTCGTCATGGTTGGAGCGCCTAACGGCCGCGACATAAGGATTCCGCGCAATGCCTCCTCCGAGAACGTGCGCGACTCGCTCACCAAGGAATTCGGCGAAGATTACGCCGGCAAGGTGATGAGGCTCGTAAGCATGCGCAAGACCGACTTCAAGACGCGCCACGGTCTCTATCACATAGAGAAGGGTTCCAACGCACTGAGCGCGATGCGCAAGCTGACATCGGGAGGAGAGACGCCGGTGCGCCTTACCATCAATGGATTCCGCAGCCTACCGCTGCTCGTCGACAAGATCAGCGCAAAATTCGATTTTCCCGCCGACTCGCTCTGGGACGTGCTGTCCGACAGGGAATTTATGGCATCTTTCGGAGTAACCCCCGAGCAGGCTATGGCTATCTTCCTGAACAACACCTACGAGGTGTACTGGTCGGCAAGTCCCCGCGAGGCCGTCGAGAAAATCGGCGGCAACTACAGGTTGTTATGGGAAGAGACCAACCGCCGCAAGGCCGCGGCCCTGGGTCTGACACCGTCGGAGGTAACCGTTCTTTCCACGATAGTCGACGAGGAGACCAACAGCGAGGGCGAGAAGCCAATTATAGGACGGCTCTATATCAACAGGCTGAAAAAGGGAATGCGGCTGCAGGCTGACCCGACGGTGAAATTCGCCGTAAACGACTTCACTCTGCGGCGCATCACGGCCAAGCACCTGAAGGTAGAGTCTCCTTACAACACATACCTGAACTTCGGTCTGCCCCCGGGTCCGATCCGCACGCCGGACGAAACGACTATCAGAGCGATCCTCAACAGCGATCCGAACGACTACCTCTATATGTGCGCCAAGGATGATTTCTCAGGGCGGCACAATTTCTCGACATCCTACTCCGAACACATGCAGAACGCCCTTCGTTACCGTCACGCCCTGGACCGCAACGATATCCATTGATAAAGATTACACAGATGGCTAAGATCGTAAACACATATTCCAACGAGGCCGAGGCTTACATAGACCGAGGCCTGCTTGAGAGTCACGGCATTCCGGCGCAAGTGGAGGCCGGGGCCCTGTCCGAACTGTTTCCGGCCCCCGGAGCAGGCACCGGCTCCATAAGGCTCTTGGTTCCCGACAGCGTGGTTGCGGAAGCGGAGCGCATACTCAGGGAATCCAGACAATAGCCGGCGGTACGGACCTTCGGAATTCACAGCAACGGCAATCGTGAGACTTATACAGCTTAAACGGCTGACATTCATCTCAATCATATTACTGACGACCGCAACAGGCGCGGCCGCCCAAGGTGACTTTTCGCTTGAATTCGACTTCGACCAGACCGCACCGGAGACTTATGTAGAGCCGGTGGTGCCAGATTCACTACCCCTGTCCACCCCTCCATACGATAATCGCAACTGGCTATATCTGCTCAAGCACAGATCGCTCAATGTGAAGGACACCACCGTGCAATGGCCCGGCAGATTCGTTGATTTCTTAGTCAGGGCATACAACTGGGTGGACCTCACTTTCAACTCGTTCGACCCGGAGTATGTGTCGCACACCCGTTCGGGGAAGGTTCGCGTGGTGTACGACAACTGGAGCGATATGCAGAACTTCCAGCCCATCAACACCATGCGTCTGGTGGTGGCGAGCGACATGTATCCCAGCATCGGTCTCAATGTGTCGTACGGTATCCTGAGCATCGGATACACTGTTGACCTCCCCACCCTGTTCTCTCCGATACCCTCGTCGCACAAGAAAACGGAAATAGGCCTCAACTGGTCGAGAATCAACGCGCAGTTCAACATCTGGGACAACAAGGGTGACAGCCGCGTGAGAGGAGTGGGAAAATTCTCGGGCATAGGCTCGATCAACGAACCATACGAAGGGATGACGTTCCGCGCCTACAACCTGAAGGCATATTATATATTCAACCATCAGCGCTACAGCCACAGCGCGGCCTACAACTCCTCGCGCATACAGAAGCGGAGCGCGGGAAGCTGGCTCGCAGGCGTGACCTACTACCGCTACAATGTGCTTTTCGACCTGGACGCACTCCCCGAAAGCGTCAAGGCGTTGCAGACCTATCCCTGGAGCCGCTACCATATCAAGTACAGCAACTACAATGTGATGGGAGGTTATGCCTTCAACTGGGTCCTCACCAGAGGGCTGCTTTTAAACACAACGATGATGCCAGGAGTGGGCCTGACGCACACCCACACCGACTCTTCGCCTGGATCGGAACTTCTCGCCGCGTTCTGCGGAGAAGTGAAGGTATCGCTATCATACAATTACAAGCGGATGTTCATGAATCTCGCAACCTCGGCCAACGGCAACCTATTCCTGTCGGACAACCTGATTTTCGCATCTGGAATATTCAACACGCGGGCATCGTTCGGCATAAGGTTCTGATGCCCTCGACATAAATATACTCTATCACAACGATATGTCTAAACATCAATCTGGAGAATTCGACGAGATCATGATGCGCAGGGCACTGCAGCTCGCAGTGAACGGAGCCGGCCACGTTTCGCCCAATCCGATGGTCGGGGCGGTGATAACTGCTCCCGACGGAAGAATCATCGGCGAAGGGTGGCACCGGCTCTATGGGGGTCCGCACGCCGAAGTCAACGCCATCCGCTCAGTAGCGGCCACCGACATGCACCTGCTTAAGCAAAGCACCATCTACGTGACCCTCGAACCATGCTCGCATTACGGCAAGACACCTCCTTGCAGTCTGTTGCTCCGCGAAAAAGGATTCAAGAGAGTGGTCGTCGGCTTAGTGGACCCCAACCCCAAAGTGGCGGGACGCGGAATAGCTATGCTCCGCGAGGCGGGATCGGAAGTCACGGTCGGGATACTCGAAGGGGAATGCCGCCGACTCAATGCGCGCTTCATCACTGCGCAGACCAAGCGACGCCCCTGGATACAGTTGAAATGGGCCGAGAGCACCGACGGGTTCATTGCCTCACCCCGGGGCAGTGAGCGTGTCGTTTTCTCCAATTCCCTCTCCATGACGCTCATGCACAGGGAAAGAGCGATGGCTGACGCCATTTTAATCGGGACCGACACCCTGCTTGATGACAATCCTTCGCTGACCGTCCGTCTCTGGCCTGGCAGAAATCCGGTGCCGGTACTCTTCAAGTCGAAAAGGTGGGCCAGCACAGACACGAGCTTCATTCTCCTCTCCCATAATCCAATAATACTCGACCCCGACATCCCGCTCGCCGACAACATGCACCTCCTGACAGAGCGCCACGGAATCACATCGCTTATGGTGGAAGGAGGCACCAGGATACTTCAAAGTTTCATTGACTCAAGACTATACGACGAGGTCCGCATAGAACGCTCGCCGATGCTGCTTCACGCCGGAATACCCGCGCCGCATGCATCGTAATGACCCGGATGAAGCGGCAGCGGACCCAGTAACTGTTCAGCGGACACGCTGAGGTAGTCGCCTATTAGAAAAGGGCGAGTA
>CAJUBC010000033.1 GCA_910584545.1 uncultured Muribaculaceae bacterium
ACTTATTTTGCTGTATATCAGCATGATTACAACCTTTCTAAGGGACGACTAATTACCCCTTATTATCCATTTTTACGAATCTTTCAGCTTTTTTATTTGTCTTGCAACTAAAATTTAGTTACTTTTGTACCATGGTAGAGAATTTCCAAAGCGGATGGGAACAAAAGAAAAACTAATCGCCAGATTCAGCTCTTTCCCTAATGATTTCACATGGGAAGAAATGAAGCGATTGCTTGTTGTTTTGGGCTATGTCCCGGGCAATAAGGGCAAGACTTCCGGTTCCCGTGTAATATTCAAGGGAGAGGGAAAGAAACCTATAATGCTTCATAAACCGCATCCAGGTAATATTATCAAAGGATATGTGATGAAGCAGGTCTATGACTATCTAAAAAACGAAGGTCTGATATGAACACATTGAAATATAAGGATTTTATTGGCTCAGTGGCATTCAGTGAAGCCGATGGCGTATTTTTCGGGAAAATCGAAGGCATAGATGGACTTGTGAACTTCGAAGGCGAAAGTGTATCTGAACTCACCGAAGCATTTCATGAGGCTGTGGACGACTATCTCGCCTACTGTGCTGAGGAGGGAATTGAGCCCCACAAAAGATACTCCGGTTCTTTGAACGTGCGCCTGACCCCGGATATACATACTCGTGTGGCCTATCTTGCCAAACAGGCAGGAGTGTCTATCAATTCATTCATCCGTACCGCTGTTGAAAAACAGATAGCCGCCATGCTTTAACTTTAGTCCGGGCGGAGCGAGGGGAGGCCGGCGACGAGAAATGGAACATGTCCGAGATCTCCACGAAGGTCAGCGTCTTGTCCCTCAGAAGCCGCGCTATGTCGAGCGATGTATAGCGGTTTATCCAATAGTTCGCCGTGTATCCGCTGACAGCCTTCGACACTTCCGACAGGTACTTCGGCGTAACGCACAGTGCATCGGCATAATACGACACCTCGCGGTTCTCCCGATAGTCTCCGTTCTCGAGCATGTCGAGAAAACGGCTTATCAGCAGAGCGTTCTGCGTCGATATGCCGGTCTCCTTATTGATTACCGAATGGAAATCGAAGAAATCGAGGATCGCCGACTGGACCGCGTTGATAAGCAGCTCGCGGTAGAATGCATGGCTTGTCTGGTTGAGCCTGTAGTCGATCCAGCGGAAATCGCGCTCGCATACGAAACGCTGTCCTGCGTCAAGACTCGTGATCGGGTTGAGGAAGAGCGACAGCTGACCCTTCATCCCGTAGTTGGTCTGCGGAGTACACAGTTCTATGAACGGAGCGGTCACGTAGAGCACTTTCACGGAAAAGTCATCGGAGGGTTTCAGGTCGTTGAGCAGTTTCCCCTTGCGGACTATCATAAGGTCGCTTTCGCGCAGTTCAAACTACTTTCCGTTGAATGTAAAAGGGCAGCTTCCGCCCAGACATAAGGCATGAATGAGATAATTTTCATAACGGCTTGTTCCTACGCCGTCGAGAGTATTTTCAATTATGACATCTTTTAGTAGTTCCATGTAAATATGACTTCTTTTCGTAAGGAATGTTAAATCAAGAATCTAAATATTCTCCATTTCATTCGGTTGTAGGACTCGGCTCCATGGGCATATATCATGCATCTTGCGGCTGAGCATCACGCCACGCTGTCGCAGATATAGCTTGTCTGGATGCTCAGCAAGAAACCGTGGATAGTGCCCATTCCCGGCACAAGACATCTCTGCAGTCTGAAAGAAAACGCCGGGGCTGCCGACATCCGGCTTTCTCACGAGGAAGTGGACAATATCGACCGCACTCTCGACCGGATGCCGATCAGCGAGGTGTTCTGCGGTTCGAGAATACTGGAGACCGGCCGCCAGAACTGAAAGAGGAACCTCATGCCGGGAGAACCTTTTTGTGGGTAAGGGGGCAAGTGCTGAAATATTATTCTGAAAAATCTTGTGTCGAAAATTTGGCGGATAAATATAAAGCCATTATCTTTGCAGCGCGTTTGACATATGTGTCAAACTATAAAGTTTAACAATAAAACCGGAATACGATGAATGAAGTCAGGCTTGGCATCGATATTGGCTCGACTACTTTGAAGGCGGTCGTCATGGACAGCAATACGAATGAGATACTGTTCCAGAAGTATATTCGTCATAACGCGGACATTAACCGCAGTCTCGATACCGTGATAGATGAGATAATGGTTGCGATGGGAGATAGGGAGATTGCCTTGTGTCTGACGGGCTCGATTGGGATGGGTGTGGCTGAAAAACTGAAAATGCCATTCGTGCAGGAAGTGGTGGCTGCTTCGCTGTTTGTCCGTAAATACCATCCTGATGTCGCAACGATGATCGACATCGGTGGCGAAGATGGGAAAATGGCGTTTTTTCGGGACGGAAATCCGGAAGACCTCCGTATGAATGGCAATTGCGCAGGCGGAACCGGAGCGTTCATCGATCAAATGGCTGCATTGCTAAATGTCGGGACATCGGAACTCGACAGCCTCGCCGGTCATGCCAATACTGTATACCCGATAGCATCGCGGTGCGGAGTGTTCTCGAAGACCGACATCCAGAACCTTATCGCACGCAATGTCAGTAAGGAGGACATCGCCGCATCTATATTCCATGCTGTAAGTGTGCAGACCGTCACCACCCTTGCGAGAGGCAAGGATGTCAAGCCGCCGATACTGATGTGCGGCGGTCCGCTCACATACATCCCGGCTCTACGCAAGGCGTTTGCCGACTACCTTGAGTTGTCGGAATCAGACTTTATCGTTCCTGAGAATTCGCAGCTGATTCCGGCTTGGGGTAGCGCGTTATGCGACGATGGATTGCCGGTCTCGCTGACGCATCTGAAGGATCTGGCCGGGATGCTTGACAGTACCGACGTGGTCAGGAAATCAGACCTTTCACCCATTTTCTCCTCCGTAGAGGAACATGAACGCTGGCTGCGGCATAAATCGTCGCTCTCCCTGAAATCGGCAGATCTGAAACCGGGGAAGACCAAGGCCTATATCGGAATCGACTCCGGTTCGACCACGACTAAAATCGTGGCTCTCGACGAAGAGGGGAGGATGTTGTACTCATACTATGCCAACAACAACGGCGATCCGGTAGAGGCTGTAAGGACCGGACTGGATATGCTTCTGGAAAAATGCCGAGAGGCAGGCACCGAGATGACAGTCTGCGGCAGTTGCTCCACAGGTTATGGCGAAGACCTGATAAAGGCCGCTTTCCGGATGGACCACGGCATAGTGGAGACCATGGCGCATTATCTCGCCGCCCGACGCATATATCCCGACGTGACATTTATCCTCGACATCGGAGGTCAGGACATGAAGGCGATTTTCGTGGAGGATGGAGTCATCAACCGTATAGAGGTGAACGAGGCCTGTTCGTCGGGATGCGGCTCTTTCATAAGCACTTTCGCCGGTTCGCTCGGTTATGGGATAGAGGATTTCGCACGGGCAGCATGTTTCGCACCAGCGCCCTGCGACCTCGGTACGAGATGCACCGTGTTCATGAATTCAAAGGTAAAGCAGGTGCTTCGGGAGGGAATCTCGGTCGACAACATCGCCGCCGGACTCACATATTCAGTTGTGAGAAACTGCCTTTATAAAGTGCTCCAGCTGAAGGATCCCGATGAGCTTGGCGACCGAATCGTGGTGCATGGAGGCACCATGCGCAACGATTCCGTGGTGAGGGCCTTCGAGCGGTTGACCGGCAAGGAGGTGGGCCGGAGCGATTATCCGGAACTGATGGGTGCCGTCGGCTGCGCGTACCATGCCATGGAAAGCGGAGCGGGTTCGGAGATTTCCCTGACCGAGATGCTGGACAGAACCGACTGCAGTACCGATCACCTGACATGCCGCGGCTGTCAGAACCAGTGTGTCGTGACCCGGTTCCGTTTTGGCAACAACAATTCTACTATTCCGGGAATCGCTGTGAGAAAGCGTTCTCAAACAGAGGAAAAAACGTGGCCCACGGTATAAACGCGTACGAGCGGAAACGCCGGCTTCTGTTCGGGCGAGACACCGATCTGCCGAATCCGTTGCTGACAGTGGGGATACCTCGCTGCCTAAACACTTTTGAAGACTATCCTTTCTGGCACACTCTCCTGACCGAATGCAACATCGCAGTCGTGCTCTCCGATGAATCGAATTTTACCCGCTATGAGAAATGCGTGGGGAAAGTGATGTCCGACAACATCTGTCTTCCGGCAAAGGTGGTGCATAGCCACATCGAGGACCTGACCGCACGTGGAGTGGACCGCATCTTCATGCCGTTCGTGATATACGAGAAACGTGACGACAAGATGCAGAACAGCTATAACTGTCCTATCGTGTCCGGTTATTCGCAGGTGATCCGGAGTGTGCATACGTCAGGCGTGCCTATCGACAGCCCGACCTTCTCCTTCAAGGAGAAGCGGTTCCTTTACGCGCAATGCCGCGAATATCTCTCATCGTTGGGCATAGATAGAAAAACTGTCAAGGGTGCCTTTGAAAAGGCGATGGCATCGCAGGAGAGGTTCGAGCGGAATCTGGTTTCGCTCAACGCCTCCATCCTTGAGGAAGCGAGAAGCGACGGACGTCTGGTGGTGATGCTTGCCGGAAGACCGTATCATGCCGATACGATGATCCAGCACAAGGTCGCTGAGATGATCGCCGCTCAGGGAGCAAGCGTGATAACCGACGACTATGTGCGAGACAAGAAGATACAATGGGGTGGAAAGACGGAATATCTGTCCCAGTGGTCGTTTCCCAACCGCATATTCAAGGCGGCGCAATGGGCGGCTCAGCAACCTGACGATGTTCAATACATGCAGTTTACATCTTTCGGATGCGGTCCGGATGCCTTTATGATCGATGAGATCAGGAATATTCTTCGTCAAGGCCATAAGAACTGCACGGTGTTGAAAATCGACGATGTCGACAATATCGGTTCGCTCCGTCTCCGCGTGCGCTCGTTGGTGGAAAGCCTGAATATCAGGAAGTGCAAGCCGGTTGACATGGATGTGAGTATGGAAAGCCTCCCGGCCTTCACAGCCGACCAACGGAACAAGACCATCATAGTGCCCTTCTTCACCCCTTTTGTTTCGCATGTCATACCTGATGTCTTCGCATTGGCCGGTTATAAGGTGGAGAGTCTGCCGATGAGTGATTCCCAATCGGAGTTCTGGGGGCTGAAATACTCGAACAACGAGATATGCTATCCGGCCACCCTGATAGTGGGCGACATCATCAAGGCGTTTAGATCCGGCGGTTACGACCCGGCGGAGACCTGCGTGGCCATGACCCAGACCGGCGGACAGTGCCGGGCAAGCAATTATATGTCGCTTATCCGCAGGGCCCTTGTCGAGAACGGTTATACCGACACTCCGGTGATTTCCGTCTCTTCAGGCAGCGGCCTTAATAACGATCAACCCGGATTCCGCATCAACTGGCCGAAAATGCTGCCGATGGTCGTGGCTGCCCTGCTCTATACCGACGCGATCGCCCGTTTCTATTATTCATCGGTAGTGAGGGAGATGACCGAAGGTGTGGCCGACTGTCTGCGCGACAAATATCTTGACCTTGCGAAGTCAGCCATCAGGGAGAACAGCCCGGAGAGACTTTATGAGCTGGTTGAAAGCGCAGCCCGTGAATTCGATGGAATCTGTGAGGATAAGGATGTGCCTAAGGTAGGGATTGTGGGAGAGATCTTTCTCAAATACCATCCCTTTGCTCAGAAGAACACTACCCGCTGGCTCGTAGACAACGGTCTTGAGGTAGTCTACCCGGCCTTGTCCGACTTTTTCGTGCAGGGTCTTGTCAACATGGCCGAGACGAAGAGGGAGTACATTTCCCACCGCAATATGCCGTCGTTCATGATCAAGTTCCTGCATGATATGTGTCGCAGGCAGATCGAGAAGGTGAACGCAGCGGCATCTAAGTTCCGCTATTTTATTCCGTTCGACGATATATTCGAGAAGGCGGAGAGCGCCAGGGACGCCATTTCCCTCAGTGCCCGTTTCGGCGAGGGTTGGCTGATAGCGGGGGAGATAGGCACGCTTGCCGGCCAGGGTGTGCGGCATTTCGTCAGCCTCCAGCCTTTCGGGTGCATAGCGAACCATATCGTGCAAAAAGGGATAGAGAATAGACTGAAATCTTTGTATCCTCGGATAAATATATTAACTTTGGACTTTGACAGCAGTGTAAGTGAAGTCAATATCTCCAACCGGCTGCTGCTGTTCATCGATAATATCACTGATAATGGGAATGACAGAGAACAAAAACACAGAGCGGACCATCATCGAGGCGGCGCGTCAGATCTTCATAGAGAAAGGCTACAACGAGGCTAATATGACCGATATAGCCCAGCGGGCGGGAATCAACCGCCCGGCGCTCCATTACTATTTCAGGACAAAGGAGAGAATGCTGGAGGCAGTCTATGAGGACATAGTGCGTTCGTTCATGCCGAAAGTGGTCCAGCTCCTGACGGATAGGAACACGCCGCTTTTCGAAAGGATGGAGAAGGTGGTCGACATCTATTATGGCATCCTTCTGGAGAGACCCAACCTTCCGATGTTCGGCCTGCGTGAAATATACCGCGATGCGAATCATCTGCTCGAGACTGCTATAAAGGTCTCCGACGGTCAGGTAGAGATGATTCGCGAGATGATGCTTGAGGAAATGAGGGAGGGAAGGGTAAAGACGATGCCCCTCGAATTCGTGATCTATTCATTCTATGGATTGCTTTTCGCTCCTTTTGCCTTTCATCCGCTCGTGAAACTCATGACCGATGTTCCTGACCCTTTGAACAAGGAATATCTCGCGAAATGGAAAACAAATATCATCTCGCAGATGAGGACCCTCCTTGAGGTGAAGTGCTGAATCGAAATGTTGCAAAATCACTCGAAAGGCTTTCTTGTTGCGGCTTTTCGGGGTGACCATGCGGAAAACGCGTCTGAATAACCCTTCTTACTTGATTTAACCCCTCTTATATGAGATTAAGATTGTTGAATATAGCGGTTGCGGCGTCAGCCATTCTTTCGGCTCCTGTTGTTTCGGGAGCCGAGAAAGCTGACTCCGCGAGAGTCCTCGGCGAACTTGTCGTGACCGGTACCAACAGCGAGGTGCCGCAGAAACTGCTGCCGTACACCGTCTCGGTGGTGAACAGCCGCCAGCTCGAGGCCACGGGTCAGACACAGGTGCTTTCGGCGATTTCCGGCATGGTGCCCAGCCTGTTCGTGTCGCAGCGCGGCATCTTCGGTTTCGGTGTCAGCAACGGCGGCTCCGGCCATATCAAGCTCCGCGGTGTGGGCGGCGACAGGGCGAGCGCAGTGTTGATGATGGTCGACGGCCAGCCTCAGTTCGCCGGAATCTATTCCCATCATATCGCTGATTTCTACGATAAGGAATATGTGGAGAGGGTAGAGGTGCTCAGAGGCCCCGGCTCCGTGCTGTATGGTTCCAACGCGATGGCCGGTACTATCAATGTCATAACGAAAAACGCGTCGCAGCGCGGAGTGCGCACCACCATCCGGTCGCAGTACGGCTCATACAATACCTGGCTTTCGTCGCTGACCAATACCGTCCGCTACGGCAAGTTCTCGTCGCTCATATCTCTATCATACAACCGCACCGACGGCAATGTGAAGAACTTCGATTTCAAGCAGGCCGACGGGTACGCCAAGGTCGCATATGACTTCTCCGACAAGTGGAAGACATACATCGACTACACACTGATGAACTTCCGGGGCAATGACCCGATATATCCGAAACTCTCGAATCCGGAATCCACCGACATCTACCGTCAGAACATCATCCGTGGCGAGGCTGCCGCTACTGTCGCAAATAATTACGGACCGGTTTCCGGCTCCGCGCGGGTATATTACAGCTACGGCAACCATTTTGTGGACGACCCGAAGCATTTCCACAGCACCGACGACCGTCTCGGATTGATTCTCTATGAGAACTTCAAGCCTTGGAGAGGAGCCTCGGCCACTGTCGGATTCGATTTCGACATCTATTCCGGGGAGATTCCCGTGTCGGGTGGTAACAGCCACACCGAGGGATCCATGAGCACGATATCTCGCAAGAAAATCATTGAATATTCCCCCTACATCACGCTGTCGCAGTCGTTCCTCAACGACCTCTTGGGTCTCAACGCCGGTCTGCGCATGGCCAACAGCGACATGTTCGACACGCAGTGGATTCCGCAGTTCGGTTTCTCGGTGAACCCCGGCCTTGACTGGACGGTGAAGGGAAATCTCGCGATGGGTTACCGCAACCCCTCTTTCCGCGAGCTCTATCTTTACCGTATGGCGAATCCCGACCTGCAGCCTGAGAAGATGATGAACTATGAGATTTCCGTAGGTAAATCGTTCTCACGTTATTTCTCGGCCGAGATCACGGCTTATTACAGCAAGGGGGACAATATGATACAGACTGTCGACCAGAAGAACCAGAACACCGGCAAGTTCATCAACAAAGGCATAGAACTGTCGGCCCACAGCCATCCGATCGACAATCTCTGGCTGAACGCCTCTTACAGCTACCTGCATACATCGCTCGACAATCTCGTCGGCGCTCCGAGGAATCAGTATTTTCTCGGTGTGGAATGGAGGCCTTGGAAATTCCTCGATGTAGCTGCCGACCTCAAGGGTGTGGGTGACCTGTACGTCGCCGACAACATCAGGAATCAGAACTATGCGATTCTGAACCTCAAGGTCACATGGGATATATGCCGGTATGTGTCGGTATTTGTAAGACTCGACAACATCACCGATGCCCGCTACGTGATAAACCGTGGCTACGACATGCCCGGCTTCACGGCAATGGGTGGCTTCAAGGTGACATTCTGATGATAAGATTCTGATGATTTCGAAGACACTACGCAGACACTAACATTACAGTTCAATCATACATGGACTGACTACACAGCATTATACAGACACTATTACAGGGTTTCACACCGTCATATCAACTTGTTGTTTTCAGTCATGCTTGCGGGCCCACCGGCCCGCAAGTTTTTTATTCGGCGAGGGCTGCGATCTTCTCCGGCGTGAGTCCGCGGCTTTCGAGAAGTTCAGCTGCGTTGAAGCGGTCGGGGAACGTTTTCGGCAGACCGAGGCAGCGCACCTTCACCGGAGCCTCTCCTAAGTAGGCGGCGATTTTCTGTCCCATGCCGCCGTCGAGAGAGTTGTCCTCGATAGTGATCACCAGTTCGTAGTCTTTCAGCGAGTAGAGTGTCGCGGTGTCGAGCTCGCTCAGGATCCGCGGGTTGATCACCGTTGGCTTGATACCCTTATCACGCATCAGTCCGGCGGCTTCGCGTCCGAGCGGGAGGAAATCTCCCGCCGCGATGATGGCCACACGGTTTCCTTCTCCCTGCTCCACGATCTCATAACGGGTGTCGCTCCAGTCGGTCTGGACAGGTCCCTCCACATGGAGTACATCACCGGAGGGCGTGCGGACCACGACCGGCCTTTCGCGCTGGTCGATGGCCCAGTCGAGCATCGACAGATACTCCTCTGCGTTCGTCGGAGCGAGGAACTTGATTCCGGGTATGTCGGTGATCATGGGTACGTCGAAGAACCCGAGATGAGTCTCGTCGTTCATGCCCCATACGCCGCCGTAGAATGTCACGAACGCGGCCGAAGATGTCGATGTACGACTCCTCGTTGTCGGGATGGAGCGGCACGCCGGTCTTCGGATCGAACGGCGCCGAGAAATGGAACTTCTCCTTGTTCTGTTCGGCCACAGGAAGGCCCTCTCCTTTCATGGTGTTGATATGAACCACAGTGGGTCGCTCGCAGGCGCGGACCTTGCGGAACGCCTTGACCAGCGCGCGTAGGTCGTTGCCGTACTCCACATACATATAGTCATAGCCCATCGCCCGGAACATGTTGCACTCGGCAGTGCCGTTGGTGTCGCGCAGCAGTTTCAGGTTTGCGTATATGCCGCCATGGTTCGGGGCGATGCTCATCTGGTTGTCGTTGACCACCACGATGAAGTTGGAGCCGAGCGTGGCGCCATAGTCGAGACCTTCGAATGCCTCGCCGCCGCTCAGCGATCCGTCGCCTATCACCGCTACCACGTGCTCATGTCCACCCTTTAGGTCGCGTGCCTTTGCGAGTCCGGCCGCGAGGGCCACCGATGTCGAGGTATGTCCCACGGCGAAGAGGTCGTATGGACTTTCCGTCGGCTGAGTGTAGCCGGTCACGTCGTTGTAGTCCGCGGGATCGAGAAACGCCTTGATGCGTCCGGTGAGCATCTTGTGGACGTAGCTCTGGTGCGACACGTCGAACACGAGTTTGTCGTGCGGGGTGTCGAACACGTAATGGAGGGCGACCGTAGCCTCGAGGAAACCGAGGTTCGGGCCGACATGGCCGCCGTGGGCGGCGAGTTTCTCAATCAGAGGGGCACGCAATTGCGCGGCCAGAGTATAAAGACCGTCGAGCGAAAGCCCGCGGATGTCAGCGGGACTCGTGATGGCGGCGATGTCGAAGCCATTCCTGTCCCCGTTCTCGATAATGTTCATCTCAAAAAATTTTGGGTCTCAAATTTAGTGTCTCAAAAATAGGGCCTCACCCAATAAAACGCCGGCACCCCCGCTTTGGATGTACCCGAATCCCATATTTCCCTACCAAATTTCCCGCCCGCAACCCGTTATATGAAGATTATCGGCTTCAGTATGTAAGTCCCATGTTGTTTATGACCTCAAATGATGTGGCTTGTTTGTCAAAAATTCATGATAAATAATCTCCCTCCGGAATATTCATCTTTCCTTCAAAGAAGTATAAGGCTTCTTCGATAAGGATGATGAATACTCTGGATTAGAACCTGCGTTAGATAATCTTGATTAGCTTATATTGACTATGTATGAGTCCTGAAGTACCTCCTCGAGCGATTTGCCGTCAATTTTCACAACGTCCCATACCTTTTGGTCGCATGGAACATTGAAGAGAGTCTCTCCGTCAGCATAATCGTGAGTGTCTCCTATAAGCTGGTCAATAGGGTATTTTTCGGATTGGTCTTTCTTGAAGATAAACACCGGAGTAGGGCATTCCTCTGAATGGATACCATAGAAATTCCCATCTTTTACATAGTAGAAGATTAAGTTTCTTCTTTGGTATTCCACATAGTATTCAAACACCTTGCGCGAAACTGAAGTTTTTGCTTCGATCTTCGAGTCGATGTCCCACCCAAGCTGCCATACTTCAAGGTTTTGGCTTTCACCAAAAAAATCCGGTACAACCACGGAGTGGTCTCTCTTGGGCTGATTTGAGAGTCCTGAATGTTTCATTTTCTATGGCTTTTATTGTATTCAACAATCTTTTTAATTAGATCCTCATACTTCGAGTCAATAGGAAGATGATTTTGTTTGTCCCCACTTTTACGACCAACTTCCCCTGTTTTAGCATTCTGGGGAAAATTATGGTAGTGCGAAGTGCCTTTCCCATTGTTGCTGAAAGGTATTAAGTTGCCTTTTGAATCAAATACTAAATCTATTTGACCCACACATTTGTGATCTTTATAGATACCAATGGAAGATATTTCGACGGAGCCATCTTTGCGTTTTCTTCCACAAAGATATATCGGAGATTCTGAGTTGGAATTTACCGGCACTTTGACCTGACGCACACATCTATTCTGTAGTAGAATTTTATGACCGTCTATACGGTGATGAAACTCTTGATGAGATCTCTTGCTTCCTCTAACCCGATCTAGTGTTTTGTTATACGAATTATTGCCACCCATTTGCAGATCTGTTATTATCGTTAGTGAAATAGGTGCAATATTCAGTATCCTCGCCTTCTATTTTAGGACCGTACCGTAGTATGTGCACCGGCAGTAGTTCTCTGCGGATTCTTTCGACGGCTTTCAGCCATTCTTTAGGATTCCCATGTTTTGTCACTCCTACACTGCTTATTGCAAGAATGGAGTGTTTGGGCCAGCCTTCAATCCAGTAATCCTCCAGCCATTCGTCGGGGAAAGAAACATTGGGAATAACATGGCGACCTCTCGATTGTAGCCAAGCCACCCAGAGCTTGTTGAGGAACGAGGCATTGATTTTTTGTGTACGGCTCATTTCGTTTGTCATAGAGAAATCAATGCCGATGGAGACTGCGAAATGTGCCAGAATCTTCTCAGTTTTGAACGGATTGTTCCAGTATTTTAAGATCTGTTCGTCACTGAAATAGAAATGAGGTGCGACATGGTATAGTTGCTTACCGGCAATACGATGAATTCCTCTTATATCCGTCGGTATTTTACCGGTATAAGGGCGCACTATCGGCATTTCATTTTTTGCCGTCATGCTTACTGTCAAAGTCATGAACAAAAGTGTGGCATCCTTATGCTCAAGAATAAATTCAACAGACTTTTTGTCTACAGATGTCTGTGAAATCCGATCCACATTGCAGCCTTGGACTGTTTCTTCCATAGGTGGCAGATCCAAAAATGGAAGTGTTTCTTGAATTGGATAATACCCGTATTTCATAATATGAATTTAATTTGTTTATGTTTTTGGCAGAAATACAGGTATGGCTATTGCGTATCACGAATTAAATTCGTAATTTTGCGCTTGAAAGGTCGCCAACCCTGTATTACTCCTGTCAGGGTTTATGATTTTACTGTGCCTTGTTCTCGCCCAAGAATAAGGCATTGTTTTTGTTCATACATTATTTCATCATATTTACCTCCTTTCTGTTTTTGTTGATATTAATTTTCTATTGTCATAGACAAGCTGCAATCTTAAACAATCGTAGTCGAGATGCATTTGAATCAACAGCTGGCCTAACGGTTTCGGGGATTCTTGGTCTTCTACTTTGAACATTAATTGTCTCAATGCCGAGTTCGTTGCATACGCATTGGGTAACAGTATCAACGACAGCTACTTTAACATTGTGCCGTTTTGCGATAAAAAGCACGCTGCTTTCCGAAAATCCAATCTTATGCAGACATTTGTTATTCGAAAAGAATAAAACAAATTGAGACATTTCTTCCTCTGATAGTGCAATATTTCCAACAGATGCCGGGTATCTACATAGACTGTCGTGTGCTGCTATATCAGTAGTAAGCAGAGAATAAGAGGGACAAAGAGACAGTACAATTCCAGATATCTCCATACAATGCTTGCCAACCATTAAACAGTTTTTCTCCATATCGTCAGAAAGCATGTATATTAGATTCAACATTAAGAATTGAAGTGTTCAGCAATTGCGCGGCTTTCGATGTGGAAATTAATTCCTGAACGAGAGCACTATATACCAAACTCTCATAGTAATCTGCATCATAGTCTTTCTCTGAAACCGGCTCTACATATCTTGATTCCTCTACGTAATTCTTAAATTTTGAATTGGTGTTTTTTTTGATACAATAACTTCTATAACGATTTTCGTTGAAAATGCCCAATCGTTTAAAGGAGTATACAATCGCATCGATTGATATCCCATACATTTTCTGCACCTTTTTCAGTTCTTGCACGCTGATTTTTGATTTGCTGCCAAATTCTTTTTCTGTGACTTCTGAAGGAAGGAGCATCTCAGATGCAAAAGCATCGCACAATTTCTCTTTTTCGTGATTCGAAAGGCCATCTTCGAACGAGGAATTTGCCAACAGATGGGCTAACTCGTGCATGTGAGTGAAGCGTCGCCTCTCCGTATTGGTTATATTTGAATTTATAACCATAAGAGAGATGTTTTCTCCTGCATGTCCACTGATTCCGTCAAAGCCTTCAGGTCCATCAATTTCAAATACCTTTACGCCATGATTCATCAGAAGATTTTTCACGCTTGGAATTGGAGCAATTCCTAATCCCCACGTTTTTCTTAATTCTTTAGCGAGCATTATCATCTGCATCGGTAAATATATTTTTACCGGCACATTGATTTGTTCCATTGAAGATTCAGCACCAAGAATATTTTCTATGTCGATAAAACGCTCAACTTCATCCTGGATTTTAATCTTCAGCATGGTCTGGTCTTTTGCCCCGACGCTTGCTTTCTTCCTGAATGAAATCTCAACTTCAGAAACATCGAATGAATATGGTCTGAAAAAATATTCTACCGGTACTCCTAAGGCCTTAGAGAGTTTAATTAATATTGAACTTCCAGCCATCGTCTTGCCCGCTTCATATTTGGATATAGTCTGCTTGGATACCTCCTTCCCGGTTTTAACGGAAAGGCCATCCATCGACAAGCCAGCCTTTAGCCGCGCTTGTTTCAGCCTTTTTGCAAATAGCTCTTTTATGTCCATATTCGACTTGTTATACTTCATGCGACAAAATTAATAAAAAAAATTAATTTGTCAACAAAAAACTCGAAAAATTATTTCTTCATAGAGCAAATTCAACATCCCCGATCAAAGACAAAGTACCATTGGATCTACTATTCGGGATCTTCTCAGAAATATTAAGTCCCGATTTGTTTCCCTCTTTGTTTGTCCCTATTTGAGTCATAGGAAGAAGACTCTCGGGCAATCTGGAGTTTGCTTATTACATGCTCATGGTTAGGCATTTTTAGGGTCAAACATACTCCAGTTGGCAAGTTCTGTGGTATTATCGATGGGAAGCGGTGAGTATAGCCAGTAGTCAGTGCCCTTCTTCTTAATAATAATGCCGCCTCGGAGGCTTTTGCCTTTGGCATTCTCATCAGCGAGATATTTGAGAAGGGCATTATGTTTGGCCGGTGCGAAAATGTCGCTGCCCTCGGTCTTCGTGTCGAAGATATAGACAAGTCCGTTTTTCATGCGGATAACGAAGTCGGGATAGAACAGACCCAGATCCTCACCATCGCCGTCGTATGGGATGGCGTAATGCTGACGGCCTTTGTCCCCGTTTTTGTACCACCAGTCTATTACATCGGTATGGCGTTCGAGGAAAGTTTCAAATTCTTCTTCGGGCTTTGAAGCATCGTTGAACTGTACGAAAGGCAGAAGAGCGTGGTTTTTCTTATCAGGATCGAGATAGTGTGTGTCGGCATCATAAAAACGTTCTTCCGGGACTTGCCACTCGTAAGGAGTAATGATGCGTTTTGCCGATGGTTTGGCAGCAGCTCGCTTTTGAACATACTTTTCGAGGGCGAGGTCGATAATTCGGTCAAACTTCGGACGATTTTCATGGTAGAGAACAACTTTTTTGGCATCCGTATCGAAGATATTAAAGTAATCTTCGAGCAGTCCGAGAAGATACCCTGCAATACGGCGTGTGCGGTCGCCCTGTCGCGACTCAAACTGACCGCCTTTGCCGTTGACATACGCGGTGAAAACGCGGTCGATTTCACCTGCGGTACGGGCGAACTTAGCTTGCTTGACATTGAGCACCTGCACTTCGTTTTGGAAATGCACGTCTTTGGGAATTTCCACATTGACGGTCTTAACATCAAGTCGAATGGTATTTTGGACACGGCGACGGTTTTCGTTGATTGTCAGGTCATCAGTTTCGGACAGTGGCTGCGGTTCGTCGTTGTCTCCGGCCATAGCGGCAAGTTCGGCTATTGTAAATAATCCCCGGCCTTGCTCGAGTTTCCAGAACCTCGCCGCCTCCTCGTACAAAATTTGCTTGAAGTCGGGACCGAGATAGTTGTGCATGATATTGGGGCGCGAGGCATACACGGCTGCGAGCGATACATTGCAAAGTCCGCTCCGACGTGTAGCCGGAATAACATTGTTAAGGATATAGCTTTGGTCTTCGGCCACTATACTTATTTTATCCTTGGCGATGTCGGTATAGACGAATCCGACATCAAGCAGCTCGTTGTTGTAATGCTTCTGTTCGGGCATACGCATAATTCGCCCGACAGTCTGGATTGTGAACTGGTCACTCTGTAATTTACGGAAGATTAGCAGTACTGCGGCGCGGGGGCAATCCCAGCCCAATGCAATAGCTTCCTTGAACAGCAGGACTTTCGCCATGTTGTCAGGCTTTTCCAGTCCTTCAAGATTGGCCTTCTCTCCGGCGAGCCAAACGGCAAGTTTGCCGTTCTCGACGGTGATTTCTTCGTTAGGGTTGAATTTCAGATACTGCTTGACGACATCGGCAACTTCGTTGTCTTCCTCCGTCATATTCTCCTTAGTGTCGTTCGGGAGTTGGATAAGCAGCAGCGGGTTGACCTTTATCCCCAGACGGTGGTACTCGGCGGCAATTTGTTGACGCTTGGCAAGTGCCGTTTTAAGCAGTCGTTCTTCGAGCGACATCGGGTCAGCGGAATCAACATCTATGTCGGGGTTGAGCACTACTTCTTTCTTAATCATGCCGGCGTCTATAACGTCGCGACGTTCGACGAGAACTTTTTGCGTAGTGCCGTTGACAGCGGTTTTGGGCGTAGCCGATATGCGAATTTCGACTTTAGGATTGATGCGGTCAAGTACCTGTCCCGACTTATCGGCGGTTTTCGACCAAAACATGTGCTCCTCGTCGATAATCGCCACTATCGGCAAGCCAAGTTCTTCCTTGGTGCGGCGTGTAATTTCATATAGCGACGCAGAGGCTTCGCTATCGCGCACCATTATGTTTTTATCCTTATTGACACTCTCCCAGTTGACGAACAGAATCTCGCCCGGCTGAATACCCTCGCTTTGGTCGAGTTCGTCGAACATAACCGGTTGGAGTTTGCGAGTATCGCCAAAGGCACTCTTGAGGCTCTGATAACTCTGCAGGTGAAGTTTGCGTGGTGCAAACCATATAAAGGCGCATTCCTGATACATGGAGTCGCCACGATTTTTCAGCTCGTCGACGATGGCGGCGAGCGTCTGACATGCCATTACTGTTTTGCCCGCACCTGTCGGAGCCTCAAAAACAATCTTACGGCGCGACCCCGGTTGATTGAGTGCTTTTACAGTTTTATCAGTGAGGTCGGCGATAGCCTCTTGTTGGTAACGTAGATTTTTCATATCCGGCCCTCCTTGTCGTTTTGTGTGCTGTCAAAAAGTCCTCCGAATCCGCTATCCTCACCGAGGGCGAGAGTATCTTTTTCTGATTCGATATCAAGAGGCTGTGACTTGCGTTTCGGTAGTATTCGCTTGTAGGTGTTGTAGATGGCGGCAGGGAGAGCGGTCGGCGCAACCTTGTCGGCCACCGGCTCGAAAAGGTCGGAGGCGGGGTCGTCGCTTGGAGAGAAAACGTAGACTTTGATAGGATTCTCAACATTCATTTTTTCGATTATGCCAACAATTTCCTCGATGTATTCTTCTCGGTAGATAATGAGCATCTGCTTTTTGCCGTCATCGAAGAACCGGAAAATTTGCGGGTGAGTCTTGACCCCGCCCATCTCAGGCTGTTCCGTGTAGAGATTTTCCTTAATGCAAAGCATGTCGGTGGAGAGGTTTACGAGGCGGTGCATATTGCGCATTGAGCGTTCGCGTCCGACGAAGTCAGTGCGGTAGTAGCGGAGATTGTTGTCGTGCAGCCCCTCGACATATTCGCCGTTTGGCTTCGTATAACCATGAATAACGCGCTTATTGCGCTCGTAAGTCACATTCTCGCAGATGCCGTTCTCATTATTGGTGCAGAGTATACACTGGCGTTTACCGCCATCCTCGGCATTTAGTTGCATAACGGCATGGAGAGTAGTGCCGGAACCCGCGAAAAAGTCCAGAATATTTGAATATTTACAGTTACCGATACGAAGGAGATCGATAATCAAATCAATAGGCTTAGGGTTATTGAATAGGCCGGCTAGCGAAAGTTCCTTTAACTGACTTGTACCGTTACCACTACTATATTGCGCCTTATATAAGATACTTTTAGGCTTTTTTGAAGGAACATCCCCTAATTCCGGCCTTTGTTTCTTATATAAAGAAAATTCATTACCTACAGACGAAACAATAATTTCGTTTAGATTTGTGCGAACCGTGTTAAAGCCCCATCTCCAGGAACATTTTTGTCCGTTAACGATAGGTAGAACAATGTAGTATCCTGATTTTTTGTATTTAACACATAAATAATCAATATAATCATCATCAAAAGATTTATTAGAAGGATCATATATGTGTTTGTATTCATCTTCAGAAATCAAAGAAACGGACAAATCTGTATCTCGAATAAGTATCGGGAAGTAACCATAAGGGCGACTTGTTCGTGGAGCATCTGTGCCTGTCCTTTTTAGGGTCGCTCCTTTCTTGAAATAACCTATTTCGTCTTCTTGCCAAGAGTCAAGTTCTTCATCAGGAGCAATAAGATTTCCAAGAATGCATGAGGTTTTATTACGTGTATAAACCATTGTGTATTCATGTGTTCCTGCAAATCCGTATTCTGCTTGATTACCTTTTAAATTCATAACTGTTGGTATTGTGCCAACACAGTTATTAAACCCAAAAATCTCATCACATAAGATTTTCAGATTCGCTTGTTCATTATCATCAATGGAGATGAAAATAACGCCTCTTTCTGAGAGTAACTTTTTGGCAATCTGTAAGCGACGGGACATGAAACTCAGCCATTTAGAGTGCCGATAGCTGTCTTCACCATCTACATAGGAGTCATTATAGACGAAGTCCTTGTTGCCGGTATTGTAAGGCGGATCGATATAGATTACATCGATTTTTCCTGCGTGGGTATAAGCGAGTGTGGTTAGGGCTTCGAGATTGTCGCCCTCGATTAGAATATGATTGGGAGCATCGGGACCGGCATCGGTCAATGCTCGCTCTTTATCCTCGATAAGAACTGGTAGCTCGTTGCGCAGACGTTCTTCTACGTCTTCGGGCTTATCTTCCCACACAAGGCCGTAGGTCTTGGATTCGCGGAGAAGTCCAAGAAGTGCCGAGCGTTCATCGTCCGTCAACCCCTCTAAGGTGTTGATGCGGTCGATTAGCTTATGTCGTTCAGTCGCTTTCATGGCGAGAGCGACTTAAAAATGCCGCTCGTTAGATTGTCGCCAATACCCCTCTGCGACGGGATTAATATAAAAAGGGTGGGTATCTGTACCGTTGCTAATCATCCCATAGTGGTACCTTCCGAGTAACCAAGACAGTTGAATAGCAACATGCAGATGACCCACGCCTATGCTGATACCCCAAACTCACCCCATGCCTGTTAAGGCATAGAATGAGCCCGGATAGGTATAACATACCCGTGAGCGTCCACTTTGCTCTATTCTTGACTGTCTATAAAAAATTTCGGAAGGTTTTCTATGAGACAAGAATAAGCGCGAGTAAACGCCTTTTATTTTTATTGCCTCCCGCCTCGCTCCCTCTCTCGGAAGACGCACGGCGTGAGTCTATATGCAAAATTACTAAAATATTCTTAAACAGCAGTCATACAAACTGTAAATTTTATGAACCCATCAGCGATAAACATAGTTGCCGATAGTTTTTCAATCCCGTTCCAACTTCCACAGCATCTTCAAGAAAATCACCGGCCTGACCCCGGCCCAGTACCAGAAACTCGCCCGCGAACAGACCGCGACTCGATTATAATCGTTTTAGGCCTCGTTCCTTAAATTGCAGGGGCTTGTTTTTCCTGTCTGTTTCTATTGTGCCGTTCCTTTCTGAATCTATTCCAGTTGTTGTTGAAGTTTTTGTGTGATTTATACAATGTTATGCCGGTCAATTGTTTAAGTAAGGAGAGGGCCCGATGCCCGATTCTGAAATTTCGCCGTCCATAATTGTTCCCCATCAATCTATGGTCAGGAATGAAATCTAATCTGATCCTGTCTTTATCAAGAAGATTGACACGTTCTACAAGATCCAGGACCGATGATGTCAGCGGAGGCGCGTCCAGCGGCTCGTATATTCCGATCTCCTCGATATCGAAGTCTCTTTTATCCCATTTTTTCGCTTCCCTGACGGTTATGTATTCCTTGTCCAAGATGTATATGTCGGCATCGGTGCTGACATAGAAGGGTTCGTTGATTTTATTAAACCGGAACATATCATGTCCTCTGCCGTTTGATTCAATAGAAAACGAGTACCCCTCCAGGTCTGATTTGGATACCGTGTCTCCGACTATGTTCTCATAATTGAAGACTACTTTAAACTTTTCGTAATCCAGCCCTCTTCGAAAGAAGTCGCCGAGCCTCGGTACCCATCTACGACTTGCTGTATCAGCCAGAACGTCGACTTCAACCCGGATCTTGTCATTTTTTCTGTGCCACATTTCAGTCGGGCTGTATCTGCCGCGCAATGTGTCGGTAGAGATCCGGGAATTTTTAATTCGCATCGGTATCGGAGTTTTCGGAGGCATGCCGATCCAGTCGGACCATGAGAAATGATGCCGGCTTGCATCGCTGACACTGTCAAGACCGTTATTGTTTGAGAATCTGTAATAAGATTTACATGCCAGCACTCTGGGATAAGACCATCCCTTGAATTTTACCTTGTTGTCAGTGGGCAGCATATAGTCCACCGTTTTCTCTCTGAAGAGGAAAACCGTATCGGTATAGGTGGTAAGTGTAGAGTATTCTCTTACGTATGCCAATACATGAAGAACGCGATGTCTCCTTGACTCGACAACCATTTCTGGCAACTCGGATGCCCTTTCGGAAAGAAAAACGGTATCCTTACACCGAGACATTACAGACTTGTCGTTAAACCCTAAATAACGGATCGTTATCGGATAACGGCTATGCGTTATTTCAGGGAGCGCTCCATTGCGGTTGCTCAAGCCGACCGGAATGCCATCCTTATCATAGATGGACGCATTAGGAAGGGGAATATGGGTCGCGGAGTCGGCGACGATGACATCGTAGGCCCATGACTCCATTGAAACAATGGAGAATAAGAGTGCCAGCACTGTGATTATATATCCAGGTCGTTTCAACTGATTGATAAGTAAGTGTCCAGATTTAATTATTTCATTGCCATACGCAGCCCCGGCGGTGTGGGTATTTAAGGAACGCGGCTTTATGCTTCACTCGACAAATATAGATATAATTTTTGAGATTTCCACATCTGCGGCATGAAATATCCGCCCGTCGTCCTCCGGACTTCTCATAAAGCATGACCGGTTCCTGATTATAGACGATACACTCTACCGCATCGGAGCATCGATAAAAGACCTCGGCAGGAAACTGTTCGTTTTCTCCAGGATGGAGATCTCCCCGGATCACATCCTCGACAACCTTTCGAGGGATTCAGCTCTCCTCCCGTTACCGGAAGATCGCCCGCGATCAAGCTGCCGAATAAAACGGTAAACCGCTGATTTATCGAATATTTTTCATAACTTTGCATTTGTAACTGAGACAACAATGAACGAAATGGATAACAATATCAATAATTTGCAGCCGGAAGGAGAGAATGAGATAATCCTCTATCAGCCTGATTCCACTCTGTCTTTGGATGTAAGAGTGGAGAATGAGACCGTGTGGCTTAATCGAAATCAGCTCGCGTTATTATTTGACCGTGACGTGAAAACTATCGGTAAACATATCAATAATGCGCTCAAAGAAGAATTGGAGGGACTTTCAGTTGTCGCAAATTTTGCGACAACTGCATCAGATGGTAAGACTTATCAGGTTGAATACTATAATATCGAGATGATTACCTCTATAGGATATAGGGTTAAATCCAAACGTGGAGTTCAATTCAGGGCCTGGGCTAACAAAGTCCTGAAGGATTATATGTTGCGTGGATATAGTGTCAACCAGCGGTTGCTATATATGGAGAACCGGATTGACCATCGTCTTTCGGAACATGACCAACAGATAAAAGAACTTTCCGGTAAGGTTGACTTCTTCCTTAAGACATCGCTGCCACCGCGTGAGGGCATTCTTTTCGACGGACAGATATTCGACGCGCACGTCTTTGTGAGCGATCTCATAAGACGTGCCCGTAAACGCATCATTCTTATTGACAACTATATCGATGAGACAGTCCTGACATTGCTGAACAAACGGGGTCGGGGAGTATTGGCTACAATCTACACAAAGAAAATTGATGACAGTTTACGATTGGATATAAAACGGCACAATGCCCAATACGAGCCCATAAAAGTCCGTATAGCTCCGAACATCCATGACCGGTTCCTGATTATAGACGATACTCTTTACCACATCGGAGCCTCGATAAAAGACCTCGGCAGGAAACTGTTCGCCTTCTCCAGGATGGAGCTCTCCCCGGATCACATCCTCGACAACCTTTAGAGCGCTTCGTACCCCGCCGGAAGGATAATGAGTGACCATCGTAGGTTTTCATACAAAAAAGTCGTCACGGATACACATCCATAACGACTTGACAAATGAAAAATATTATTCCTTGCGGTTGCGGATTCCCATCCACAACTCACAGCTAAGAGTAGCGGAAAGAGAGTGCTTCGGACCCCCGCCGGAAATGTAATGAGTGACCATCGTCGGTTTTCATACAAAAAAGTCGTCACAGATTCACATCCACAACGACTTGACAAATGAAAAATATTATTCCTTGCGGTTGCGGATTCCCATCCACAACTCACAGCTAAGAGTAGCGGAAAGAGAGTGCTTCGGACCCCCGCCGGAAATGTAATGAGTGACCATCGTCGGTTTTCATACAAAAAAGTCGTCACAGATTCACATCCACAACGACTTGACAAATGAAAAATATTATTCCTTGCGGTTGCGGATTCCCATCCACAACTCACAGCTAAGAGTAGCGGAAAGAGAGGGATTCGAACCCCCGGAGGTGTGACCCTCGTCGGTTTTCAAGACCGATGCAATCGACCACTCTGCCATCTTTCCTCTTATGTCCGGCAAAGTTAATCATTTTTTTTCATTCCGCAAAACCGTTTTTCAGGATTTAACGCCCTCATGCTTGGCTGAGTGAAGATTTTATACTATTTTTGTACAAAATTCACGACAAGCACTTTTTCGGAAAGACGAGATTATGCGTGTACAGATACCGTTCATAAAGTTTGCCGCAGCGTTGGCGCTCATGACTCTGATGTCGCTCTCCTCGTGTATCACCGACCCTCCGGAGGAGGAGCGGGTTATACCCGTCGGCGAACCGGTGCCGGAATTCACCGTCACTCTCGGCAACGGCGAGGAGTGGTCCTCGCGCGACAGCGGCGGTCGCACCTCAGTGATAATCTTCTTCAACACCGGATGTGACGACTGCCGCCGCGAGCTCCCCGGGCTGGAGGAGGAATACCGGGAGAAGGGGGACAGAATGCGGTTCGTCTGCATAGCCCGCGAGGAGGATGCCTCAGATATCGCCGCATGGTGGCGCGACAACGGCCTCACCATGCCCTGGTCCGCGCAGTCCGACCGGCGTATCTACGGGATGTTCGCCAACACAGGCATACCGAGGATATTCATCGTTGGTCCCGACTCGAGGATTGCAGCGTCCTTCGGACCTGGTCAGAATTTTGAATTTTGAAGGTCGGATTTTGGATTGGGGATAAAAACAGAACTGATTTTGAATCTATTTGACAATGCAGTTTAAGAATCGGATAATTATGATGCTGGCCGGGGGGCTGATGTCGGTGATGACGGCATTTGCCGCTCCGGTACTGTCGCGGATGGTGGTCACCACGCGCGGCGGCGACACTTTTCTGTTTCCGCTCACCGCGCAATTAAAACTGCGCACAGACGGCTCCACACTCCACATATCCTCTGCCGACGGGTCCGCCGATCTGCGCGTCGCGAACGTGGCCAACATCCGGTACGCTCTCGAGCAGGAGCCTGTGATGCTCCCCGGAGCCACCGAGAAACCGCTGCCGCCAGTCGATCCGTTCCCTTGGCCAGGCGATGCCGACGGCGACAGCAGTGAAGATATTGCCGCCGGTGTCACAGCCCACGTCAACGAGGTGTCCGAGGCCTGCATGACGGCATCAGGACTGGAGGTGTCAGCCCCGGGCGATTCGTTTGTTGATATTGCCTCTCTCGACGGCCGGACACTCTACAGCTGCGGATTCCGCGATTCCGTAAGCATTCCGCGCACCGCGCTGCAGTCCGGCTGCGTGGTCGTCACGGTCAATGGCCGCAATTCTTTCAAAATAGTAATCAAATGACATTCCGCAAGATATACAGTATAGCCCGCGCCGTGGCACTCGCCGCGCTCTTCCTGCTGCCGGTTCCCTGTTCCGCCGGAGCAGCCGAACCGGTCGCCGCCCCTGCGCGCCAGCCGCGCAAGAACTGTACCCATACCTACGTCTTCCGCAACGACAGAAGTATCCACCGGCTCGACCCCGACGCGCCGGTGGGCCACACCAACCTCTTTCTTGATGTCAACATGCTGGCCATGGAGAACGGCGACTCTGTACGGATTCCGCTGGAGACGGTCGACTCGGTGGTGTTCCGCACCGAGGATGTGCCCTGGATCTGGATAGACCTTCCCGAAAATCCCGACATGGAGCAGCTTGTAGAGAAGGACAAGTATCTCAAGGGATTCATCACGCTCAAGGGAAACGGTTATGTGGATGACTTCGGACCGTGGCCAATGAACATCAAGGGGCGCGGCAACTCCACGTGGGACGCGCCCAAGAAGCCCTACCGCGTGAAATTCGACCGGAAGGTGGCCATGGGCGGTTTCCCGAAGATGAAGAACTACGTCTTCCTCGCCAACTATTATGACGGAACGGCGGTGAAGAACGAGCTCGCGCTGTGGCTCGCGCGGCGCATCGGCGTGCGCTTTCCCAACCACACGCTCCCCTGCGAGCTCTGGTTCAACGGGCATTACAAGGGCCTCTATCAGATAACCGAGAAGATAGGCATCAGTGGCGCGTCGGTCGACATCGACGAGGAGACCGGTATGCTGTTCGAGTTATCCACCGAGTTTGACGAGCCATATCAGTTCCGGTCGGCGGTCTACGACCTGCCGGTGATGGTGAAGGATCCTGACTTAGCGGAGATATGCGGGGAGAATCCCGGCCTCGGCACGCCGGAGGAATACCTTGAGAGATGGCAGGCCGACTGGAACCGCGCCGAGAGTCTCGTGGCCGAAGGCCGCGCCTTCGAGGCGTTCGACCTCGACAGCTTCGTCGACTATTTCCTGCTCTACAACGTGATGGGCAACCGCGAGATAGGGTGGCCTAAGAGCCTCTATATCCACAAGCGGACGATAGGGGAGGAGTGCAGATATGAGTTCGGTCCGGCATGGGATTTCGACATCTGCATGAACACCAAGCAGGTGTTCGGCGATTACGTGGTGATCAAGGAGCCGGACCTGCCGATGTGGCTCAACCCGATGTTCGAGGTCCTTGTGGAATACGACGAGTTCCGTCGGGCCTACCGCAAGAAAGTGGAATGGTTTGTCGAGGAGGTATATCCGGAGATGGTGGCCTACCTTGACTCGTTCACCGGCTTCATAGAGCCGGCGGCCCGGCTCAACGGTCCGCTGTGGCCCGGCCACAAGAACTGGGTGATGGTCGACGACACGCGCGACATCCGCGACAACGTGGCCGAGATCAAGGAATGGCTCGCCCTCCGCGTCCCCTACCTCCTGACCGAATACCTCCCCGCCGAGTGATTTTGACATTAATTCCAGTCGTTGTCCAGTCGTCCAGTCGTTGTCCAGTCGTTGTGGGTTTGTAACCCACAACCAGATAAAGTCCACCCGACCTGCGGGTTACAAACCCGCAGTGACTAAGGAAGGTGCGCGGTCGCACCTCGGGGAGGTGCGTTCCAGTCGTTGTGGGTTTGTAACCCACAACAACATAG
>CAJUBC010000034.1 GCA_910584545.1 uncultured Muribaculaceae bacterium
GACGAAAAAATCATCTCAGCGCTCAAATATTACGCCGTTTTGTGGGATTTTATAGTTTAATATCAATTAACCAACATGAAGAAGTTTTTGTTAAGTATCGGCGCGATGCTGCTGTGCGGCACGCCGATGGTGGCTTACGACTTTATGGAGGGTAGCTTGGCCTACAACAAGCTTACCGACACCACAGTCGAAGTCACGTTCAAAGGCGACAAGGGTTACCGTAGTGGCAAGGACTATACCGATGCCGCATACGTAATCCCTTCTGCAGTTACGCATGACGGCGTAACGTACTCTGTTACTCAGATCGGTGATGGGGCCTTCTATGGCTCCCCGCTGCAAACCGTTTCTATCCCGGAAGGTATTGTTACCATAGGAAAAGACGCATTCTCGGAGTCCGGCCTCACGGCAGTGAAACTACCGTCCACTGTCAAGGAAATAAAGCAGGGCGGCTTCCACATGTGTTACGATATGGCAAGTTTGGAGTTGAATGAAGGACTCGAGACATTGGGCTGGGATGTGTTCAACAATGCAAGAGCTCTTGAAACAGTTACTATACCAGGTACTATCAAGACTATCCCTTCGAACGCATTCGGCTATAGCGGATTGAAGACCGTTATTGTAAATCCCGGTGTGGAATCAATAAAACAAGCCTTTCAAAATTGTAAGAGTCTATCATCAATTAGTTTACCGGAGACTCTTATGGAACTTGATGGAACATTTGAGGAATGTACGGCTCTTAAAGAGATTAAGCTTCCGGCATCTCTCCGAACTATTGGCGGGTTCACTTTTGCATCGACCGGAATCACCGAACTCGTAGTCAATGAGGGTCTCGAGACTCTCGATATGCAGAGTCTCGGCATGATGAACGGAGACTGGAATGCGGACTATACTCTCAAGAAGGTGACGTTGCCTTCATCCCTCAAGAGCATTGACGGTATGGCGCTCAACAACCGTCGCGGTCTTACTCATGTCATCGTTCGCGCCACTGTGCCTCCAACAGCCGGTACTTTTGGCGATTATGTCTATAATGCCACTCTCTGTGTTCCTGCCGGTACAGCGGATGCTTATAAAGCCGCTGACGGATGGAAAAACTTCTCCAATATCATGGAGGTTTCCTCTTTTGACACATCAAAACTCCGCTATACCGTTGGAGAAGGTGCCAACCAATATGTACTGCGTGTTCGTTTCAACAACAACCGTCGTCTCGACAACCTGACCTGGGGATATCGCACAGACGAGACCACGGTCGATGCTACCGCGGTGCTCGATGCAGTTGCCGCAGCCGACAAACGTCTTGAGGTTGCACATGATGGCGACAACACCACCATCAAGTTCGACCTTATCAGCGACGGAGTCATAGATGACCGTGACGTCACCGCTTCCGGCGCATGGGATGTGACTGCAAACAGTGTCGCCGCCGACGGTTCCACTCTTATCGTTACATACGAGTTCACCGGTTCCCCGAAGAACCAGGAATATGATTTCTTCGTTCCCGAGCCTGATGCCGTGGGCGTATGGCTCCCCGAGGAGATGACAGTTAAGCTCAGCGACGAGGGAACAGTGCTTCCGGCACTCGTTCAGGTGCCCGACGGCAAGCTGAATTCCACCACCAACTGGCAGGCTTCTTCCAGCAACACATCCTATCGTAACGACAGAACCAAAATTACCACTCCCTATACTCTCGTGGATGATACATACAATGCGATACCGACATTCACCGGAACTACAGGTACCACCTACGTCCGTTACAGGCCTCAGAAAGTCGGGGAATATGCCTATTATGAAAGCAACTTCATGACCCTCAACATCGAGGCTCCCGAAGTGCCGATGACGGCGATTCATGTAACTGAGGAAACCATTACCGCCGGTCTGAACAAGACGGTCGCAGTTGAGTATACCTACGAGCCGGAGAACGCAACCTATACCGCAGTGAAATTCGTATCTGCTGATACAAGGGTTGCGACATGGTCTGCAACAGCAGGTCTTAAGACAACAAAAACCGCTGGTGAGACCACAGTCACCATATCGAGTGTGAACAATGTGGATGTGAAGGATTCATTCACTCTCACGAGCTCACTGCTTAATCCTGTGACCGCAGTCAACTTCGGTCTCGGCACCGAGGATGGCGTCATCAACGTTCCCGTGCGTCAGCTTATCGGCCTCAAGCCTGTTATCGAGCCCGCCGATGCCGACATACCCGATGTAACCATCACTCTCTCTGACAATGGCACTTCGAAAGCTGATTACACTTGTACTACTTACAACGTAAACTGGTGGGATGTCAACAATGACCGTTCGCAGTTCTATGAGCTTTCCGGTCATCGTCCTACAGGGGACAAACCCGCCAAGCTGCATGTGGTATCGGCTGACGGAAATTATGAACGCGACTTCGTTGTAAATGTCATCGAGGCTGACCGCACACCGCGTGCAAACGGTTATGAGGACGGTACCATCATCCTCAACGAGGAATGGTTCGGTCATACCAACGGTGGTCTCAACTACTTCACCGAGGATGACGAGATCATCTATCAGGCATACGAGAAAGAGAATCCCTGCATGGCGTTCGGTGCTACATCTCAGTACGGTACCATCTGGGGAGGCAAACTTATCGTGGTCTCCAAGCAGGCTCAGGATGGCGGCGACCCGCTTCCCGGCGGTGGCCGTCTGGTGATTGCAGACGCAAAGACGCTCAAGCGCCTCGGCAGCCTTGACAATCTGACTTGGGATGGCACCTCAGGAGACGGCCGCGCCGTTGCTGGAGCTACTCCCGACAAGATCTATGTCGGCTCGAGCAACGGTATCTATATCGTTGACATCACTGACCCGACAGCTCCCGTAATCACAGGCCGTATCGGCAATGAGGACAGCGCAGACCTTTACAGCGGACAGATCGGCGATATGACCACAGCCGGCAACCATGTGTTCGCCGTAATGCAGAATAAGGGACTCATCATCGTAGATGTGAACAATGACACCACTACTGAAATCGCTGACGCCAGCATCCAGGGTGTGACCCAGAGTGCAGACGGACATGTATGGTACGCTACCATCCAGAATGGCTGCTCCGTGTTCGTTGCTCTCGACCACGAGACACTCAAAGTGGTTGACCGTGTGACCATGCCGGCTGAAATCGGTACTGTAGTCTGCGGCTGGGGTGCATGGCGCTCGACTGCGTTCCATGGCTCTCCCAAGACCAACGACCTCTGGTTCGTAACCGGAGCAGGTGGCATCATGGGCGGTGCTCAGGGAGATTATTTCCGCTACCACATCGGTGATGATCCCAAGAACATCAAACCTTTCTTCTCTCTCAATGATGTCAAGGGAATCAACGGCTTCGGTGAGGAAGTAGGTCAGATGACATACGGCACACCTAAATATGATGACCGCAACAACCGTCTGATCGTAATGGCTGGACGTAAGGGAGCGGCAAGCGGTGGCTATCGCGACCACTGGTTGCATTATGTGGACGGAACCACCGGTGAGATCACCAAGACATTCCACCTCAATCCCTACTATTGGTTCCAGTCGCTGCCGATTTTCCCCGACAAGCATGATGCCGAGATCCGGCTCGAAAACATGGAACTTGATATGGCTGATGGAGCGAAGACATTCGACCTTGCAGAACTGGTTGACGACAAGGACAGCCACAATGCCAATATCCGGTTCTCTCTGCCGGATACTCCGGCTCTGATGGCTGAAGATGCTCAGGAAGCTCCTCATGCCGAGGTCGCTCTCGACGGTAAGAAGCTGACGGTTACTCCGAAATCAGCAGGTCAGCATTATTTCACGCTTGCTGCAGAGTCCAACGGTCGCACAGTCACCAAGACTATTGGAGTGAATGTGAAAAACACACAGGTTGGCATCGACACCGTAGGCGCGGAGGGTTCTCTCTACTGCGACGGCGGCAGACTCTTCATCAACGGCTTCAACGGACAGCGCTTCCATGTCTACAGCATGGAGGGAATCGAGGTTGTATCGTTTGATGTCGATTCAGACAGCTACACGTTCGATTTCGGTTCTCATGCCGGTGTGTACGTCGTTACCTCCGATAACGGCATGAGCACCAAAGTGATTATCCGCTGATGAAAAGGACACTGATTACCCTGTACGCTTTCCTGTCGGCAATGGCTCCGGCCATTGCCGCTGAGGAAGCGGATTATACGCAGGGCATCATCTGGGTGAACGAGGATTGGTACGGCCATCAGAACTCCACCGTGAACTATCTGATGCCGGATGATCCGGATGGAAATTTCTGGAAATACCGTATCATCCAGACGGAAAATCCCGGTATGGAGCTCGGTTGCACCAACCAGTACGGCGCCCTGTGGAACGGACGCCTCTATCTTATCGCCAAGCAGGAGAAGGATCCGGGCGCGACGATATCAGGCGGCAGAATCACAGTGGCTGACGCGAAGACCATGAAGATCCTCCATCAGCAGGCTCTGATCGACCCGTCGGGTAAACAATGCGATGGACGCGGTTTCCTCGGGGTGGATGAGCACAAGGGATATATATCCACGAGCAACGGCGTATGGATTTTTGACCTTGACACCTACACGGTGACCGGACAGGTGGAGGGCTCCGCCAATCCCAATGCAGGCGGTGACGGAGACAAACCGAATACCGATCCGACCGGCTCGCTTTATCACGGACAGTCCGGAATGATGGTGTCGGCGGCCGGCAACGTGTTTGTCGCCCACCAGCAGTACGGCCTTCTTGTGGTGGACCCGAAGAAGGACAAGGTGACCGATGTGATATCGATGGATTTCGTGCAGGAGGGGGCCGGTATCGGTTCCGTAGTCAAATCCAAGGATGGATATCTGTGGCTTTCCATCGCCAAGAATCTGCAGGGCACGGGTGCTGTACTGAACTATATAGTCAGGATGGACCCTGAGACGCTGGAGCATGAGGTGATAGATATTCCTGAGGGAATGTATCCTCCCTCCAATTCCTGGTATGCCTGGACTCCAGATGCATTTGTCGCCTCGTCGGTTCAGAACTGCCTTTATTGGAAAGGGGGGCCGAACAGATGGTTCACCGGCACCAAGATCTACAAGTTCAATTGCGATACCCGTGAGCAGACCCTGTTCGTCGATCTTGAGGAGGAGGGGGCCAACTGGAAACTGTATGGATGCGCACTCGGCGTCCATCCCGTGACCGACGACGTTTACATGGCACTCTATCATGAATTCGGAACTCCCACCTATATCACGAGGCGCTATTCCGCCAAGGGGGAAAAGATCCGTGACTATGAGATGATCATGAACTACTGGTTTCCGTCTCTCCCATTGTTTGCGCATGGTAACTCCAACACAGCTGTAGAGGAGATTGACACCGAGTCCGGAATATCCGAAACCGGTGATGTCTACACTCTTGCAGGAACTCTGGTAAAGACAGCCGTACCTTACGGCGACTGGACTTCGCTACCCGGCGGAATCCTGATATGGAAATCCCCGACCCAGTCCCGTAAGATCCTCATAAAGTAATCATAAATACTCTTTCTTTTGTAAGGAATCCGGACCCGGCATCATTAGTCAGGCCCGGATTTTTTATGGGGAGTGGCTTAGGACACCATAAATTTTTATCATAAATCGGTATGGACATTGATTGTGTGGGTGAAATTTATTTCCGGATTTCGGTTTTTTTCTTTAATTTTGCAATTTGGATGTGACCGACATGGATTCTGCCAGTAATCGGCGGTCCGGTCGAGTTAGACACATCCCCATAATGACAGAGATGAAAACGAATGTAGCAGTATTTTTCGGCGGACGCTCCGTCGAGCATGAGATTTCTGTAATCTCCGCACTGCAGGCCATTGCGGCTTTCGATAAGGAGAAGTATGAGATAGTCCCCATCTATATTTCCAAGCAGGGACGATGGTACACCGGCCCGAAGTTGCTCGACATACGCAACTACCGCGACATGAACAAGCTTGTGGCTGAGTCCGAAGAGGTGTTCATGCGCCCCGAATATGGTGACTATAATCTTTATAAAGTAAACACCGGTATGTTCGCCAAGCGCAATCCGGTGGTCGCCGAGCTTCACGTGGCGGTGCCCGTGCTTCACGGCACCACTGTCGAAGACGGCATCTTCGAAGGTGTGCTTGAGACGATAGGCATTCCGTACGCCGGTTGCAACACCCTGTCGTCGGCCAACGGTATGGACAAGATCACCATGAAGATGATTCTCCGTTCGGAGGGTATCCCGGTGGTTGACTATGTATGGTTCACCGACCATGAGTGGAACACCGGCAAGGAGGCCATCGTGGCCCGCGTGGAGGAGGAACTCGGTTATCCGGTGATAGTGAAGCCTGCCAACTTAGGCTCGAGCGTAGGTATCGGAAAAGCCTCCGACCGCGCCGCTCTGATTGAGAAAATCAACAACGCCGAGAAGTTCTCGCAGCGAATCATTGTGGAGCACATGATCGAGAACCTCAAGGAAATCAACTGCTCGGTTTTGGGAGATACCGATGAGCGTCTAAGTTCCGTGCTCGAGGAACCGATCAAGAGCGGAGACTTCCTGAGCTATGAGGACAAATACATGGGCGGCACCAAGACCAATGCCGGAATGCAGAGCAGCGACAAGCGTATACCCGCAGAGTTGCCGGCAGATATGACCGAGCGCATCCGCAAGATGGCCTCCGACACTTTCCGCGTGCTCTCTTGCCATGGAGTAAGCCGTATCGACGTGATGATCGACGAGAAGGACAACTCGGTATACGTCAATGAGATCAACACGATACCGGGTTCTCTCTCCTTCTATCTCTGGGAGGCATCGGGAATCACATTCACGCAACTGATGGACCGCCTCGTTGCCCTCGCCCTCAAACGCAAGCGCGCCGCAGACCGCAAGACATTCACCTACGACCGCAATATCTTCGCGCTCGGAGGAGGCACCAAAGGTGGCGTGAAGGGAGCCAAATCCCCGAAATTAAAAGGTTAAAATAATATCCCCTCTTATGAATAAGAAATTCAAGGAATACAGCAAGCAGCTGAATCTCTCCGACATCAACAAGGAGGTGCTCGGAGAATGGGATGCCCACGACCTCTTCGTCCGTTCGATGAAGGAACGCGAGGGCTGCCCGACTTTCGTCTTCTATGAAGGACCTCCATCGGCCAACGGAATGCCCGGTATCCACCATGTGATGGCCCGCACCATCAAGGATATAGTGTGCCGCTATAAGACCATGAAAGGCTTCCATGTGAAGCGCAAGGCCGGTTGGGACACCCACGGTCTCCCCGTGGAGCTCGGAGTGGAGAAGACTCTCGGAATCACCAAAGAGGACATCGGCACGAAAATCTCCGTGGACGACTACAACGCCGCCTGCCGCAAGGAGGTGATGAAATACACTAAGGAGTGGACCGACCTTACCCACAGGATGGGATACTGGGTGGACCTCGACGACCCTTACATCACTTACGACAACAGATACATAGAGTCCGTATGGTGGCTTCTCAAGCAGTTGTACGACAAGGGTTATCTCTACAAGGGATACACCATCCAGCCGTATTCACCCGCAGCGGGAACAGGTCTAAGCTCGCACGAGCTGAACCAGCCCGGCTGTTACCGGGATGTCAAGGACCTCACCGCGACGGTGCTTTTCGACATCCTCGACCCCAAGGAGGAGATGAAAGGCTGGGGACGTCCCTGCTTCATGGCCTGGACCACCACCCCCTGGACTCTCCCCTCCAACACCGCGCTTTGCGTGGGCCCGAAGATAAACTATGTAGCGCTCCGCACCTACAACCCCTATACCGGTGAACCGATCACCGCAGTCCTCGCAGAGGATCTCGTAGGGGCCTATTTCAAGAAAGAGGGAAAGGACGCGCCCCTCGAGAACTTCAAGCCCGGCGATAAGACCGTGCCTTACCGTGAGGTGGGACGCTGGGCCGGACCCGAGCTCACAGGTATGCATTACGCACAGCTGATGCCCTGGGTGAAGCCGACGGAGAAGCTCGATGACCTTTCACCCGACTATGTGCGCGAATATGCCGCACAGCATCCCGATAAGGTATATACTGTAGGAAACGATTCCTTCGTGGAGATTGCCGAGAATGCATTTCGCGTGATCGAGGGTGATTACGTCACCACCGAGGATGGTACCGGTATCGTGCATATCGCCCCGACATTCGGTGCAGACGACGCAAAGGTGGCCAAGGCTGCAGACATCCCCCCGTTGTTCATGATCAACAAGAGAGGTGAGACCCGCCCCATGGTTGACCTGCAGGGAAAATTCTATGTGATAGATGAACTTGCGCCTGAATTCGTACAAAAGTGCATGAACGTGCCTCTTTACTCGCACTATGCCGGAGAGTATGTGAAAAACGCATACGATCCCAAGTTCAATCCCGGTGGCAAGTATGATGAAAAAGCCGCTTCATCCGCAGAGGACCTCAATGTGGTGCTCTGCCTCGAGCTGAAGAAAGATGGAAAGGCTTTCCGCACCGAGAAGCATGTGCACAATTATCCGCACTGCTGGCGCACAGACAAGCCTATCCTTTACTATCCTCTCGACAGCTGGTTCATCCGCACTCCGAAAGCCCGCGAGCGTCTCATCGAGCTCAACGGCACCATCAAGTGGAAACCTGCTTCAACAGGTTCAGGCCGCTTCGGCAAATGGCTCGAGAACGTGCAGGACTGGAACCTCTCGCGCTCCCGCTATTGGGGAACCCCGCTTCCGATCTGGCGCTCCGAGGATGGTCGTGAGGAAACCATCATCGGCAGCTATCAGGAACTCTCCGACCGCATCGACGAGGCTGTGGAGAAAGGTTTCATGAAGGAGAATCCTCTCAAGGCAAAGGGATTCCGCCCCGGCGTGTTCACCAAGGAGAACTATGAGCTCTTCGACATCCACCGTCCTTACGTTGACGAGATCATCCTCGTGAGTCCCTCCGGACTTCCGATGCGCCGTGAGACAGACCTTATCGACGTATGGTTCGATTCGGGTGCCATGCCTTACGCGCAGATCCACTATCCATTCGAGAACAAGGACCTTCTCGATTCCAAGGAAGTGTATCCCGCAGATTTTATCGCCGAGGGTGTGGACCAGACACGCGGATGGTTCTTCACTCTCCATGCGATCGCCGGTATGGTGTTCGATTCCGTGGCTTACAAGGCTGTGATCTCCAACGGACTCGTGCTGGACAAGAACGGCAACAAGATGTCGAAGCGTCTCGGCAACGCCATCAATCCATTCGACAATATCGAGCGGTTCGGTTCCGATCCGGTGCGTTGGTACATGATTTCCAACTCATCGCCATGGGACAACCTCAAATATGATGAGGAGGGTGTGGCAGAATCGAGCCGCAAGCTGTTCGGCACACTCTACAACACATATAAGTTCTTCGCCCTCTACGCCAACGTAGACGGATTCACCGGTGCCGAACCTCAGGTTCTCGTTTCCGAGCGTCCCGAGATAGACAGATGGATTCTCTCCCTTCTCAACACGCTCATATCGGAAGTGGAAGCCGCCCTCGACGATTACGAGCCGACAAAGGCGGCCCGTGCCATAGAGGAGTTCGTCAACTCGAATCTCTCCAACTGGTACGTGCGCCTGAACCGCAAGCGTTTCTGGGCAGGAGAGATGGATGCTGACAAACTGGCCGCTTACCAGACCCTCTATGAGTGCCTGAAGACAGTGGCCCTCCTGATGGCTCCTTTCGCGCCTTTCTATTCCGACAGACTATACGGCGACCTCGTGGCTCCCGCCATGGAGGAAGACGGATACGCGTCCGTGCATCTCGCCGATTTCCCGGTAGCCGACAACAGTCTCGTGGATGCCGATCTTGAGCGCCGCATGGCTCTCGCCCAGGCCCTTTCGAGCAACGTGCTCGCACTTCGACGCAAGGTGAACCTCAAGGTGCGTCAGCCGTTGCAGACACTGCTCGTGCCCGTGATGAACGACGCGCAGCGTTCCGATGTGGAGATGATTGAGAAAATTGTCCGTGACGAGGTCAATGTCAAGGAACTCAAGGTTGTCGACAACGAGGAGAGCGGTCTTGTGAAGCGCGTAAAGGCTGATTTCAAGAAACTCGGCCCGCGTTACGGCAAGATCATGAAGGACCTCGGCAAGCGCATCGCAAACATGGATGCCCGGGAGATCGCCGCTCTCGAGAAGGAGGGACGCTTCGTGTTCGCCGATATGGCCGAGGCTCCGGAAATCACTCTCGATGACGTGGAGATCATTCCGGAGGATATTCCCGGATGGCTTGTGGCAAACGACGGCAACATCACAGTGGCTCTCGATGTCACCGTTACTCCGGAGTTGAGGAACGAGGGTATGGCCCGCGAACTCATCAACCGAATCCAGAATATCCGTAAGTCTTCCGACTTCGAGATAACCGATAAGGTGGATGTGGTGCTCTCCGATGTCTCCGCTGTGGCCGAGGCCGTGGCTGCCTTTGGGGACTATATCGCCGCGCAGACTCTCGCAGACTCTGTTAAGGTCGATACCCTCAGCATCGAGGACGGAGAGGTCGAACTCGACATCGACGGAGAGAAAGTGCTCGCTAAAGTCGTGAGAAAATAGCGATCAAGGCCGCGATCCCTGCGGCCTTGAAATTTTAAGGAACAAGCTCTAATGAATGAGAATAATGATTTGAGGGAGCAAGCCTCCGGCAAAGCCATGCGCAATGCCGGATGGCTTGCTCTTTTAGTAGTACTGTTGGTGGTCATCGCCGACCAGGTGGTGAAATTCTACGTCAAGACCCATTTCTATCTCGGGGAGGACCTCCCGGTCTTTTCATGGTGGCATATAAAGTTCATCGAGAACAACGGAATGGCCTTCGGTCTGGAGCTCACCAGCAAGATTTTCCTTACTTTCGCCCGCATTGCGGCGGTAGGGCTGCTGATATGGGCTTTGGTCTCGATGCGGAATATACCGGGTCTTCGAAAGGGATTTGTCATGGCCATAGCCCTTATCACTGCGGGCGCGGCCGGCAACATCTTCGACTGCGTGTTCTACGGGGTGATATTCAACAATCCCATGCCTCCTGCCACTGCGGAACTTTTCCCGCCCGATGGCGGTTATTCCACCTGGTTCGAGGGGCGCGTGGTCGATATGCTTTATTTCCCGCTCTTCTCTTTCTATTGGCCTGAATGGATTCCAGGTATAGGAGGAACGTTCTATGAGTTTTTCGCATATATCTTCAACATCGCCGATGCCTCGATATGCATCGGAGTGGCGTTGCTGATATTCTTCTACAGCTCCGACCTGAACCGCGCGCTTGGTCATGCGGCCGAAAGCTATCGCGCAAGAAAAGGGAAAGGTAACGAGGATAGAAAAAAGGAACGGTTGAAATGAGAAAGATCCATGCTTCGCTTGTCATCGCCGCCGCTGCGTGTCTGTTTGCGACCGGTTGCGTGAAACGGCCTCCGAAGGTGCTGTCGGACGATGAGATGGCATCACTTATGGCAGACCTCGAGATCGCAGAGGGTTATGTGCAGACGCAGAATGCCGCCGGTGCCGGCGACCGGGAGCGGTTGGTGGAGTATGTTATTGCGGAGCATGGAGTGACGCGCGAGGAATTCGATTCCACCATGGCCTGGTATGGCCGTAATGTCGATGTCTATTACGACATTCTTCCTAAGGTGGAGCGGCAGCTTGAGAAGCGTCGCAGAAAAGCTGCAGGAGGAACGGAGGCTACTCCCATCACTGACCTCTGGCCATATTCAAGGCATGCGATGATAGGGGAGAACGGCCCCGGTTCGACTCTGCGGTTCTCCATCCCCATCACATCACTGACCAAAGGAGACAGGGTTAACTGGAAGCTGCGTCTGCGTGTCGCGAAGCCCGTGAGCGCACTTCTCGGCGTGGAATATGTGGATGGCCATCGGCACTACATATCGCGTCATGTTAACAACGGACGCAATGTGGAGGTGATGCTGCAGACCGATACATCGATGCAGGTGAACCGCATCTTCGGCTATCTTATGGCCGACAGACGTGCCGACCTGCCGCTATGGATTGATTCCATAGCTCTCGGACAGCAGCCACTTGACTCAACGCTGTATTACAAGATCACGTCGCAGCACAACTACTACAAGCCGCGTACACGCAAGGAACTGGAGCGCGAGCGGCGCGAACGTGAACGTCAGGACAGCATAGAGGAGGCTAAGAACGAGATGGAGAACCCAGGAACGACCATCGGTACCGTAGCCACGGATAATGCGGAGCGAAGGACCTCTAATTCTATACAGAAGACAATGGCTAAACAGCCTCAATCCTCGAACAGAAAATTATGATAGACTGACATGTATCTTAAGCTGCTGGCATTCGATATCAGGATAAGGACAAAGGATGGAACAATAGATCGGGTCCCTTCCGGTATTTTAGATGTAGAGACCGTAGCGGATTATGTCGAATACAGGGCTCTATGGCGCGGAGGAACCATCGAATGCAAACGATGCCTCCAGCGCCCTTTCGAAGGGGAGGAGGCATCGCTTCTGCATTGTGACTATCCCCTGCTCGTAGACCCTTACAGCAGGAAGGATTGTGTGCTGATCAGTTTTTCTTCATTTCCTTAGCCCAGGTGTCCTTGAGTCCGATGGACTTGTTGAATACCGGATGCTCCGGTGTTGAGTCCTTGTCGACCACATAGTAGCCGAGACGCTGGAACTGATAGTGGTCTCCGACTTTGACGCGCTCGGCGAGCCAGGGCTCTATCATTGCGTTGTCGCGGATCTTCAGCGAATCGGGGTTCAGCAGTTCGCGGAAATCGCCCTCCTCGCCCGAAGGATTCTCTACAGAGAAGAGACGGTCGTAATCGCGTATTTCGACGCGTGTGGCTGTCGGAACGGATACCCAGTGGAGCGTGCCTTTCACCTTGCGGTCGCTGCCTGGAAGACCGCTGCGGGTCTCAGGATCGTAGGTGGCGTGGATTTCCGTAATTTCTCCGTCAGCATCCTTGACCACTCCTGTGCATTTGATGATATAGGCTCCTTTGAGTCGGACCTCCTTGTCGGGGCTGAGTCGGAAGAACTTCTTCGGAGGATTCTCCATGAAGTCCTCGCGCTCGATCCAGAGTTCGCGAGTGAACGGCATCTCGTGGGTGCCTTCGGCGGCATTCTCGGGATTGTTCTCCATCGACATCATTTCAGTCTGACCCTCGGGATAGTTATCGAGGATCAGTTTGACAGGGTTCTGAACCACGCTGACGCGTGTTGCGGTCTTGTTGAGGTCTTCGCGAAGCGAATGCTCGAGAAGCTCGATATGGTTCAGCGCCTCGTATTTGGTATAACCTATGCGGTTCACGAAATCCTTGATGGAGGAGGGAGTGTAGCCGCGGCGGCGCAGCCCGCGCAGAGTAGGCATGCGGGGATCGTCCCAACCGTTGACCAGACCCTCTTTGACAAGCTGGAGCAGTTTGCGCTTGCTCATCACGGTGTAGGTGAGATTCAGGCGGTTGAACTCAATCTGTCGAGGGCAGTAGCTCTCGTCGGCGAGTTCCTTTACGAAATACTCGTAAAGGGGACGGTGAGGCACGAATTCGAGAGTGCATATCGAGTGGGTCACCCCTTCGAAATAGTCACTCTGGCCGTGGGCGAAGTCATACATAGGATAGACTTTCCATTTGTCGCCAGTGCGCCAGTGGGGAGTCTTTATGATGCGGTACATGATGGGGTCGCGGAAGTGCATGTTGTCGCTCGCCATGTCGATCTTGGCGCGGAGCACCATGGCACCTTCGTCGAATTCTCCCTTGTTCATTCTCTCGAACAGGTCCATGTTCTCCTCAACCGGGCGGTTGCGGAATGGACTTTCCGTGCCGGGACGCGTCGGGGTACCTTTCTGCTCGGCTATCTGTTCGCTGGTCTGCTCGTCGACGTATGCTTTTCCCTCTTTGATCATGCGTACCGCAAGGTCGTACAGCTTGGGAAAATAATCGCTCGCATAATAAAGGCGGTCGCCCCAGTCATATCCGAGCCAGTGGATGTCCTCCTTGATGGCCTCCACATACTCGGTATCCTCTTTCTGTGGATTGGTGTCGTCGAAGCGAAGGTTGCAGGTGCCTCCGAATTTGTCTGCGGCTCCGAAATCCATGATGAACGCCTTGGCATGGCCTATGTGCAGGTAACCGTTGGGTTCGGGCGGAAAACGGGTGTTGAGCCGACCGCCGTTCTTTCCGGCTGCCAGATCGCTGGCTATCTCCTGTTCCACAAAGTTCAGTCCGCCTTCGCCGACAGCTTCCTCTTTAATTGTAGTATCCATCTTAGGTCTTGTTCTGATGTTGTCCCATGCCACCGCGGCATGTCGTATCGCCGTGTGCATGACGGATTAGAAAGTGCAAAAGTAGAAAATTTTTTTCAAATATCCAACAGCTTGAGGCATAGTGTTGAGGCAGAGTCGTCTGGCCATATTGGGAAAAGTGAAGGGACCTGAAAGTTATCCGGTCCCTTTGGTGTCAGTTGAGTATCATGGTGCTTAACGCGCAACCTTGCAGACTGACATACGTTCTTGCAAACTGTCTGATAAAATTCAATGTTCCTGTGCGAGGAGATCTCATAGGTAATTGTTTTACGTTTGACTCTGATGATGTGACGAGGGAATCGTTTACCATAGGCAATTAATGTTTTAGGGGAGATTTTACGAGGATTTGCAGCCGGAGGATACATGTCCCGGGGCTCACATACTTATAACGTTGTCTCCCCTCAATATATTGCAGACAATTAAAAAAAGCACCCTGGTGGTGATTCCGGGTGCTCTTTTGTATGTCCGTTTCAGGTATGGTCACGTGGTGAGACTCTGTCACATCGTGAGAATTATGTCTTTCTCTCGTGCTATGCGTCGAAGATTGAGTATCGCATAGCGCATTCTTCCGAGGGCCGTGTTGATGCTGACTCCGGTGATCTCTGCAATTTCCTTGAAACTCAGGTTCTGGTAGTAACGCATCATGAGCACCTCTTTCTGAAGTTCGGGGAGTTCCTCAATGAGGTATTTGACATCGTCACGAATCTGGTTGCTGATCATTATGTCCTCGATGGTGTCCTCGCAGAGTTCCTTACGGTTGAGGATGTCCACATCGGTAAGATCTGCGCTCTGAAGATTCTCGGACTTCTCCTGACGGTAATAATCTATGATGAGGTTGTGGGCTATACGGGAAATCCAGGCGGGGAATTTGCCGTTTTCCGTATATCTCCCCAGACGTATTGTCTGGATAGCCTTCACGAATGTCTCCTGAAAGATGTCGTTGGCTATGTCCTCGTTTTTGATTATCCGGAGAATATAGTTGAAAATTCTATCCTGATGACGACGTAAAAGGGTATCGAATGCCTCGTTGTTCCCCTTGGCGTATGCCCTGACTAACTGTTCGTCGGTCAGAGTCGAAAAATTTGTCATGCTGTCGATGTTGGTTGGTTAAGTAGAATTTTTCTATAAGCAGCGTGTTTTTATGATGTGTTTTAAATTTTGGATGAAAAAGCCAATTCCCATTCTCTGAATGCACGGTTTCTATGCAGTTTAGACATGGTCGTTTCTTTTTCCGAATGCAAAGATATATCGAAGAAAGCGCAAATCCAAATGATTTACGCTTTTTTTTCATTAAAAAATCTTAATCATACAATATTTTAAGAATTTTTCAGTAGTCTTACGGCAACCCAACTGTTGCTTTCTTTCGAATCACATACCGACAGGCCGGCCTTTGCTGCCCGCTCTGCCACCATCGGGATGTCCTCTTTGTAGAATCCGCTCAGCAGCATGGTCCCTCCCGGTTTCAATTTCGCGGCATAGCGGCCCATGTCCTCGAGAATGATGTTGCGGTTGATGTTGGCGAACAGGTAATCAGCCGGTTCTATGCCCTCGAGCGCGGAGGCGTCGCCATGGATTATGTTGATGTCCGTCTTGTTAATGACCGCATTCTCCACGGCGTTCTCGTATGCCGGACGGTCAATCTCTATACCTGCTACCGGTGAGGCTCCGCGCATTGCGGCGAGAATGGCGAGTATGCCTGTTCCGGTCCCCATGTCGATCACGCTCTTGCCGGCCATATCCTCCTGCAGGATATACCTCATCATGTTGGAGGTGGTGTCGTGATGGCCGGTGCCGAAGGCCATTTTGGGGTCTATCACTATGTCGTGACGTGCCGGGGGCACATCCTTATGGAATGAAGAGTGGACCACGCATGCGTCATCGATGACGATGGGCTTGAAGTAATGTTTCTCCCATTCGGCGTTCCAGTCCTCGCCCACGACGAGTGTGGATTTTATGTTGAAGTCGGTGGGGATTGGGAACCCGTCGAGAGCCTGTCGCGCGACGAGGTCGGAGTCGGTGCCTTCCGCCCGGATGTAGGCGGTCAGCCCGGTGGCGTCCGGTTCAAAAGACTCAAACCCGGCATCGGCCATGAAAGCCGCCGCCAGGTCTGTGATGTCGGCGGTGCAGGGCGTGAAGTCGACCCGCACCGAATAGTAATCGTTCATTTCTTTCCTTTGATCAGTTTGTACACTTTCCGTCCCTGTCCGAAGAGGGTGGCGCCGACCATGGCGTAGTCGAGGATATTCATCCTGCTTAACAGCTTGCCGGCTACGTTGACCACCGACGACGCCTTGCCGATCCATCCCGATGAGTCGCTGTTTCTGTTGGAGACGGGATTGCGTAGATTATTGACTGAGTTCAATACTTTCGATTTGCAGAATTCCTTGCGGAGCGCAATCAGCGCCCGCTGGTAGCGGAGTTCATCCATCGAAAAACCTTTGAAATTCTCTTCCGGGGCGCTACCCGGCACATTCCCAACTGGGGAACCGGATGCTATCTCTTTCATAACATGCTATTTTTGTGACGGGGTCTTGTCGAAGAATATTTTTGTTGTCATTTTGGCGAGCGGATTGAGCAGCAGGGGCCTCCGCAGCAGGTAGATTGTCGCCACAAGCAGACACACGATGCCTGCCACAACGAGATACGCCAGTGCCGGACAGAGAATAGCCTTGAACAGCTCCACCAGACAGAAGGCGAGCATAATCAGCACCACCATCCCCAGAAGGAGGCAGATGAAGCCGATGATAAGCGTGGAGAGAAGCATCGTCATCTTCTCGGCCAAGGTGAGTTTGGCATATTCTATCTCAAGGCTCACCCATGTTTTCGACTGCTCGAATATGTTTCGGATTTCGTCTACAATCTTTAGTCTCATAGTTCAGTGGATGGTGTTATTTTACAGCCCCTACGTTAACATTTTTTATTGGAAGGGGTCTTTGTTACAACCCCCGTCAACGCCGTTGCGCGAAGGGGTCTAAAAAGCGGACTTTCTCCCGGATCGCCGGGGAAAGTCCGCTGATATTATCTATCACTCTTCCGAGCCGGCAAGTTCGGCTACGAGAGCGTCTACCTCAGAGTCGCTCAGCTTGATGCCTTTTCTATTGAGGCAGCTCACTATTTTTGTCCTTACCTCCGCGCCCTTTTCGGGTGCAAACAGGAGGGCGGCTGCGCAGCCTGCGATCGCTCCGCCTATAAAGGCGGAAATGTATGTCAGCGCTTTCATCGTTCTGTCGGTTTAGATATGTTTTTCTACCTGGTCCTCGATCTCGTCAACGAGCTCCTCGAGCTTGTCTTTTTTCAGCGTGATGCCTTTCTCCTTGAGAAGTTTCGCGATCTTGTCGCGGGTATCCTCCCCTTTTTCAGGAGCTACGAGAAGTCCGATTGCCGCACCGGCGATTGCGCCGCCGAGAACGGAAAGAATTACATGCAATGGTTTCATAAGTCTGTTTATTTAGGTTTAAAAAGTTTTTGAGTTTTTATGTATGCCCTTCCTGGGGCTTGGCGACGTTCTGTATCGGCGCCTTTATCTTACTTAACAATTAAAATGCCAAAAAGTATGCGAACTGTTAATTTTTTTCCAAATGAATGTCAGTGCGGCTTCGCTCCTCCAAATTTTAATCCGATTGCAACGTCCAAAAGGAGAACTTCTGTTAATGTTAAATTTCAATCCTCAAAGGAAAATAAAGAAGGCTGATTAAACTTAGCGACTGAAGCTGATAGAGGACGTTTTCCTATGTAATCTTTGATGGCTGTCGCCACAAACTTTCCTAAGTTCACTGGAACAGCATTACCTATCATCTGTTCTATTTCACTTTTTGAACCTATGAAATGGTATGATTCAGGGAATGTCTGAATCATGCTCCGTTCTTTTGTTGTCAGCGGCCTTATGTGTTCGAGACTGTCTACCGGGTCATTGGCGTGGATGGGATAACCGGCAGGTATGGGTCTATTTACACCTCTAATTGTAGGACTTGGTTCGTTTACACTGAAAACCCCCCTTCTGGCGTAGCTCCTTGGGTGTCTATAGTAATACTCTATATCTATTTTATCACCAAAATAGTCCTTTACGGTCATTTCCTTCTTGGCTAAATTTTGAAGGATATAGGGAAGTATAAAATCATCCTCAGCCCCTAACTTACCTATTAAGAAGAATCTTTTTCTTTTCTGCGGGACACCGCACAAAGCTGCATTTAGGACTATTTGAGTAAGTCCATATCCTGCCGCTTTGAATATTTCCTTCGCACCTATTAATTTATTAGTCTTAATAATGGTGGCTACATTTTCCATTACGAACCATTCAGGGCGTATCTTGGAAATGATTTCTGCATAACATAGGGTTAAATTGCCTCTGCCGTTATCTTCATTTCTTAATCCGGCGCTGCTGAAATCCTGACAAGGAGGACCACCTATTATCATATTAGGTCCGTATGCAGAAATATGGTTGCTCGCTTCCTCAACGTTGGCGAGATCTACCTGATTTATCGGATGCTTAAAGTTTTCCTTATATACATTTATAGCCGCTGTCCAGTTATCATAGCCAGCCACTACATCAAAGCCGGCTGTCTCAAAGCCTAAGCTGAGACCGCCACAGCCACAAAATAAATCCACTACATTCATATTTCAAAAAAGATCAGGGCTGTTTACCAATACTGCGTCAAATCTTCTTTCAGGGCTTAGAAGATTCTGACCACCGCCTAATATGATATTCTTTATTTCGTACTTGGAAACCCTAGGGTGTTCAAGTTCTGCACACTGTAGAAATTCATACGTTTGAGTTCCGCTAAGGGCATAGGCTTTATCATTAGCAATATTGTATGAATGAAGCCTAACTATTCTTCTATAGTCAAATTGACCATATACGCCGGTATATTCTAAAAGCATCAGATAAATCCAAATAATAGTTCTCATTGGTCTGGTGATTTTCTTATTACTTGAGCTATCACTTCTATTGCACATCTGAATGACGGCAAGATTAGACCATACAAACACATCGAGGCAATCTTCAGCTAAGATAGATTTACCTCCTTTGGTTTTCCAAATCGGCTGAACAATCAGGGGTGTTTGCTTTTGCTGTAAGTATGTGCTGATACTCAATACTGACTGAAGAATCTTATCGTAGTGAGGAAGGACTTCCTCAGGTTCTTCCCAGTGATTGATTCTTGGCACTGTATTTAGCATAGACCTTAATTTTTCCTTTTCCTCAATAGTCTTAAAACTATTGCAGATACTGCAGGCTATGAAGTTAATTGTTGGAGGCCTAACTACAATTTCACAGCTATATTTATCTTCTGTAAGATTTTTGGTAGTACTATCAGGCAGTGCAGTCAGTTTAATTTCTAATCCTATCAAAGGTGTATCATTAGCAGTTGCAGTGTCCAACATCACCAAATCTATCTTTTCTCTTTCTCCCGTGTAAAACTTGTCATAGGCTGGGAAACTTGCTTCAAAATTATAAAAAGCATTTTTTGCCAATGGGTCTATCCTATATAATTCCGTACCACTGATATGACTGTGGATTACATTATTATCTTTGTCAGTGCATAGATACACAGGGTTAATACCCTTATAACTCATATATGCTATAAGAGAAGCAGGGAAGGAGCTGTTAAACTGATTTTTACCCCAATAGTATTCCTGACTGTAATCCCTGCTGGAATTATTATGATTTTGGGCAAATAATCCAGGCTTTAGCTGTTTCATATCGATAAGGAATGTACATTACGCTGCAAAGTTAATAAAAATAAGTATAATCCAAATGTGTTTCAACGACTTTCTTCCGTGAGTATCTTATCGTGAGTATCTTATAATGTGCTTTTTCAGAACGAGGCGCCTCCGTCGGGGAGAGGGGCTCCGAACGAGGAGGAGTAGCCGTCGTTGTGGCCGAGATGCCCGATGGTGAGCTGAGAGGCGAGTTTCACCACGTGCGGGCCTACCCCCGGGTTCAACGTGTCGATGGCTTTCATAAGCCGGAGAGATTTCTTGCGATCCTCTATATGCTCCAGGTCGTCGAACAGTCCCGGTTCGCCACAACGTGCCGCCGCGATGTCCGACAGTATCACGCCGGCCCGTTTGTAGTGCGCTCCCGGCCTGAAGATTTTGGAAAGGATGGCGATGGCGGCGTTGGCGATGGTCGGTTCGTCGGACACTCTTTCCTCGAAGTCCATGCTTCCGGCCGGTGCCTCGTAACCTTTCTCGGTGTGGAACCTGTTGCCGCGCAGGAACACGGTAATCCTGCCGCATTCTCCTCCCTGGGCGCGCAACCGCTTCGATACATGTGCGCAGTAGATCGCTATCCTCGCGCGGATGTAGTCGAAATCGTCTATATCGATAGGGAAGGTACGCGACTCGCTGATGGATTCCTGAAGTTCCCGCTGCTTGAAGTCCAACTCTATGCAGTTCTCACCATGAATCTCCCTCCACGACTTCTCGCCGTTTACTCCCAATCTTGACCTGACCCACATCTTGGGGCGCGCGGCGAAGTCTCCCACCGTGAACACTCCGAGAGAGTAGAGCCGTTTGGTGAGCCTACGACCGATCCCCCATAGATCGCCTATCGGCATTGTGGAGAGCAACCGGTCGATCTCCTGCCGGTCGGAAAGCACCACCACCCGTGTGTCGCGCTTCTTTCCGGTCTCGGTGGCTATCTTGCATAATGTCTTGGTGCCTGCGAATCCTACCGTGACAGGTATTCCCTCTTTTTCGCGGCATTCTCTCACTATCTCGGCCCCGATGTCGGGCAACGCGGAGTCCGGAATACCGCTCATGTCGAGAAACGCCTCGTCCACCGAATAGTCGATGGTGGATGGAGCGAAGTGCCTCAGGATCTCATGGATCCGCAGACTTATTTCGCGGTAAAGGAGATGATTGCCTGAAAGGGCAATCAATTGCCCGCTTTCGATAAGGTCGCGCAACTGGAAGGCGGGTTGTCCCATCTTCACTCCGAGTCGTTTGGCTTCGTTGCTGCGCGCAATGGCACATCCGTCATTGTTGCTGAGCACCACTACCGGTCTCCCTTCGAGAGAAGGGTCGAGAGTGCGCTCGCAGCTTACGAAAAAGTTATTACAATCGGCAAGACCAATCATTTTGTATCAGCATTAGTTTAGTTAGTTAAGGTATAGTCAGTTCAATATGTATGCCCCTTTTTCGAGGCGGGCGAATCCCTCGTCGCACAGATGGGAGAGACAGAGAGCAAGGTCGGCCCCCTCGGCCTCCAGTCCGTGCTCGATGATCCTGAAATCGGCACCCCGGGGTCGGCTCCGCAGAAATTCCAGCGTCCGTTCCATGAGCGAGGCCAGCTCATCGTTTCGTTTCTTTATCCCTGCGAGTCCGTGGTACTGTTTCCTCTTTTTCCGCTCGCGGCATACATCGCAGCGTCCGCATCCGCATTCTTTCTTTTCTCCGAAATATGCCAGCATACGGTTTTCACGGCATTCCCCTGCATTGAAGGCGTAGTCTACCATCGCCTCCACTCGGCGCTTCATTATGTCGCGCCGTTTTTCATATATATCCTTCCCTATGGTCACGTAGCGCGGTTCCTCGCGCGCGGTCGGGAAATATATGTATGGAGTGCGGCTGCGCGGGATGTAGCTTATCAGTTTCGCTCTGTTCAGTTCGAGCAGAGAGTCGTAGATCTGTTGCTCTCCAAGCATGGTGGCTGAGGAAAGCTCTGTCTCGCTTATGGTGATGTAGTCGGCAAATATTCCCGGATAGCGGCGCAGCATGCTGCGGAGCGTGGACTCTGCTTCAGCCGACAGGCCGCTTGCGTTGTAGAGTTCTTCCCGCGTCACAGTAATCATCACTCTGGATCGCCGGTCGGATTCCTCGGCGAAATCGATGTAGCCGGCCTGTCCCAACAGATGCAGTGCGGCGAGGCATTGTCTCGGCTGGTAATGGAACGTGAGACAGAATTTCTCGAAATCGAAGTCGCGTATTGTATCGTAGCCCTCATCTATGGAGATGTGCAGGAAATTGCATACCCGCTCATATACCTTCTTTATATATTCCCTGTCGGGGAATGTCTCCGTGACGCGGCGGCGGAGGGTGGCGCGGTCGGCGTCGGCGGTGAGTAGGACGGCGTAGGATGTGAGCCCGTCGCGTCCCGCGCGTCCCGCTTCCTGGTAATATTCCTCGAGCGATGGGGGGAGGTCGTAGTGTATCACCACTCGTACGTCAGGTTTGTCGATACCCATACCGAAGGCGTTGGTGGCCACCATCACGCGGGTCTGTCCCGCTATCCAGCTGTTCTGCCGTTCCTCTTTATGCTCTGCGGTGAGGCCGGCGTGATATGCGGCCGCCGGTATTCCGGCGGAGTTGAGATAGTCGGCGATGTCGACTGTCCGTTTGCGGCTCCTGACGTAGACGATGGAGCTGCCTGAGGTGCGGCTGAGGATGTGGAATACGTCGTGGATCTTAGTGTCTGACGCCCGCACTATGTAGTTGAGGTTGGTGCGAGAGAAACTCATGCTCCATCTGTCCGGATCCTTCATCCGGAGCTGCGAGCAGATGTCGTCGGCCACCTCAGGGGTGGCTGTGGCGGTGAGGGCGAGGAGGGGAGTGCCGGGCAGCGCGTCGCGCAACCGGCCTATGTTCAGATAGGAGGGCCGGAAATCATATCCCCATTGCGAGATGCAGTGCGCCTCGTCGACCACTATGAGGTTCACCTTGATGCGCCGGAGGTCGTCGAGGAATGTCTGGTTTCTCAGCCGTTCGGGCGACACGTAGAGGAACCGTGCGTTGCCGTTCACGAGGTGCTCGCGGGCCAGGTTTCTTTCACGCAGCGTCATGCCGGAATGGAGGCAGACCGCCTTGATGCGGTGCCGGCGCAGGTTGTCCACCTGGTCTTTCATCAGCGATATGAGAGGCGTCACCACGATGGTTACGCCTCCGAGTATCAAGCCGGGTACCTGGAATGTGATTGATTTGCCGCCTCCGGTAGGCATTAATCCTAAGGTGTCACGGCCGTCAAGGACCGAGTCCACGATCTCGCGCTGGAGCGGACGGAACGAGTCGTAGCCCCAGTGATGCCGCAGCACGGCGAGTGGAAGATCGGTGGTCGCTGGTTTCAATTCTTGGAGGGACGGATGTCGCGGATCATCAGCTGGATGGTGTCGGGGGTGCCGGCGCGTTTCGACTGCTCGATGGTGTAGCAGATGTCGATTGGCTTGTGTGAGTGGATATGCTCGAAGTATTTCGACATGTTGAACGCGATGGCATTGATGACATGGCTTGTGGAGTTGTCCTCAAGCTCGAGTTTGATGTGCTCGAGATTGCGGCCCACGAGCTTGCTTGTTCCGAAGTCGAATACATTCTTTGTACAGAACACCGGCTTCTGGTTTCCCGGGCCGAACGGATTGAATTTCTTGAGTAGTGACACCAGTTCCGGGGTTATGTCGGCGAATTCTATCTCTGAGTCGATGTCGATGTGCGGCTCGAGCTGATTCGGCTGGATGTTATCGGCCACGTATTTCTCGAATCTGCGGCTGAACTCCGGAATGTTCTCTTCCTTAAGGGAGAGGCCTACGGCGTAGGTATGGCCTCCGAAGTTCTCCAGCAGGTCGCGGGCTGAGTTGACGGCTGCATAGATGTCGAAGCCCTGAACCGAGCGAGACGAACCTGTAGCGAGTCCGTTGGAAAGGGTGAGCACCACGGCCGGCTTATAGTAAAGTTCCGTGAGCCGCGAGGCGACTATGCCGATGATTCCCTTGTGCCAGTCCTTGTTGTAGATCACTATCGAGCGCTTACCGTTGACTATTCCGACATTTTTCTCAATCAGCGCGTTGGCTTCCTCGGTGATTTTCTTGTCGAGTTCCTTGCGGTCGCGGTTGTACTGGTCGATGTCCTTTCCTTTCTCGAAAGCTTCGTGCAGGTCGCGGCACACGAGCAGGTCCACCGCCTCCATGCCGCTCTGCATCCGTCCGGAGGCATTGATGCGCGGCCCGATCTTGAATATAACCTCGCTGATGGTGATGTCCTTGTTGGTAAGTTTGCAGAGGCGGATTATGCTCCGCAGTCCGAGATTGGGGTTGGAGTTGAGACGGCGCAGTCCGTGGTAGGCCATCACGCGGTTCTCACCGACGATGGGTACTATGTCGGCGGCTATCGACACCGCCACCAGATCAAGCAGCGACTCCAGCTCGTTGTGGTTGCCGAGTCCGTTGCTCAGCGCGAAGGCCTGCATGAACTTGAAACCGACACCACAGCCGCTCAGATAGGGGCATGGGTAGGTCGAGCCTGGCATTTTCGGATTCAGGATCGCCACGGCATCCGGAAGAGTCTCGTCGGGAACGTGATGGTCACATATAATGAAGTCGATACCTTTCTTTTTGGCGTACTCGATTTCCTCGATGGCCTTTATACCGCAGTCGAGCACGATGATCAGCTTCACATCGTTCTCCGCCGCATAGTCGATGCTTTTGAGCGAGATGCCATAGCCTTCGTCGTCACGCGTGGGTATGTAATACTCTACGTTGGAGTAATAATTCTGGAGATATTTGTAGACTAATGCAACGGCGGTGGTGCCGTCCACGTCGTAGTCTCCGTAGATCATGATGCGTTCTTTGGCGCCCATGGCGCGGTTCAGGCGATTGACCGCCTTGTCCATATCTGGCATGAGGAACGGGTCGTGCAGGTCGGAAATCGACGGGGCGAAAAAGGCATCCGCTTCCTCGGGAGTACTAACGCCGCGGCGCACCAGCAATTCAGCGATTGCCGGCATCCCTCCGCAGCGCCCGAGCAAGGATTCAGCCTCCTGCTTCTGTTGATGGGTGAGTGGTTGATAATTCCATTTACTTATCATAGGTGTAGTATGTATATTCCAAGGATACCCCGTCTCCACATCACCCCTCTTCCCCAATTTGCAAAGTTAATAAAAAAAAGAGACCCCGCCAATCAAAAATCCCACAATTTGCACAATTTTGCGATTTTGCGATATGTTTGCGATATGGTGTCCCTCTGTGAGGAGATTTATTTTTTTATGGAATCCATGACTCATTCAAAAGGTTTAACAATAATTAACATAGCTCCAATTTGACGGTAACTGTTCAGCGGACACGCTGAGGTAGTCGCCTATTAGAAAAGGG
>CAJUBC010000035.1 GCA_910584545.1 uncultured Muribaculaceae bacterium
GCGTCCGTCTTACACCCCTAAATTCGATGTCTTCAAATTTTTGTCATGTACTTAAAAAAAAAATAGTTTGGATATGTTGCCGAGATTTGGTAGCTTTGTGGATGTTAATCTTAAAATGAATTATGGCTAAGAAACGTAAATCGATACCGGAAGAGCACGGACTTTTCCCCGACATGGGCGGCATGCCTGACATGAACTTCGGGAATTATGATGACATGAGGAAGATGCTCATGTCGGCCATGGCCGCCGTGGGTGTCACTCCCGATGAGTACGCATCGTTTTTAGAGAACGGCAAGTCGCCGGAGGAACAGATGGACCGGTTTCTGTCGATGGCTGATGAGCTGGGAATCTCCGATGGAATGTATGACGATATCCCGGAAGCACACCCCACGCCGGATGCCGACAGGAAATCATTGCGGCTCAAGATACAGATGAAGGATGTGACCAAGCCACCGATGTGGCGCGAGATCATCATTCCCGCCGATTTTAATTTCTCGCAGCTTCATCATGCCATTCAGGCGGTTACCAATCTGGATAACGAGCATCTGTGGCAGTTTCAGAACCGTGCCTACGACATGGATTTGGTTATCGGTGTGCCGATGCAGAATCCGATGGGATTCGGAATTGATGACTGGACCCACGATGCGGACAAGACCCCCGTCTCGGCTTTCCTCTCTGAAAAAGGCGATAAACTGGAATACATCTATGATTTCGGTGATGACTGGATCTTCACTGTCAGCGTGCAGGAAGTGATGGACCGTCAGGGCGATGTGGCAGTGTGCACGAAATGGAAATGCGATTTCCAGCCCCTCGAGAACATCGGAGGACCCTGGGCTTATCAGGATCTGAGGGAAGCTTTCACCAATCCGGACAAACTGACCGCGAAGCAGAAAAAGGAAATAGCCGGAATGTTGGGATTCGACAGATTCAAGGATCTAGAGGCCAACATGGATGAGTTCTTCATCGACATCGAGTACGTCAACGAGAGGCTGGCGGACCTCCCCAAAAGCGGCCGCATCGAATACTAAAGAGAATACTTAGACCTCTGATGAGGGGTATTACAGCTTGTCAGCGCCTGGCAGGAACGAGGAGGCGGTAGAGCTCGCGGGTCCAGAGGACCAGGGAGGAGGAGGCCACTATCAGCAGCAGGTCGAGTGCTCCGGAGGGATTGAAATGCCAGTCGGGGGTGTGCAGCATCGGCTCGACGTTGAAGAACTCGTAGGCCACTTCGGTGATGAAGAGCTGACCTGCGACTATTATCGCCACAATGCTCCAGAATCCACCGCTCATCTTTACCCGGAATACACTCTCGCCGGTCTCGAAACAGCGGGCGTCGAACATATACCAGAAGTGCGTCCAGACGAAAATGGAGAATAAAAGCGTGGCTTCGTAGGCCGTCATTACCGAGAGAGAACCCACATGCGCGTGGAACATCTGGATGACCGACGTGACCTCGGCATGATTGAAGAGCCAGTAGAATCCGAATGTAATCAGGAAGAATAGCAGACCCACGCCAGAGAGCTCCACCATCATCGGCCGTGTCAGGATAGAGGCACGACGGTCGCGCGGCCGGTCACGCATCACCGACGGCGACGGCGGCAGTGATGCGAGGGCCATCGCTCCGAACGTGTCCATGATAAGGTTCACCCACAACATCTGCGTCACCGTAAGCGGAGACTCCGTACCGAAGAAGGAGCCGAAAAGCACAAGGAAACATGCAGCCACGTTCACCGTGAGCTGGAACAGCAGGAACCGCTGGATGTTCTGATATAGCGAACGGCCCCACATCACGGCGCGACCTATCGAGGAGAAGGAGTTGTCGATGATGGTGATGTCGGAAGCCTCCTTGGCTACCGACGTACCGTCGCCCATCGAGAGACCTACCTGCGCGGCCTTGAGGGCCGGCGCGTCGTTGGTGCCGTCGCCTGTGACAGCCACCACCTCGCCGAGCGACTGCAGCGACTCCACCAGACGTTTCTTGTCCATCGGTCTCGCCCTCGCGATGATCTTTATGTCCTCTACCCTGTCGCGCAGTTCCGAGTCGCTCAGAGCCGCGAATTCCGTACCGGTGATGATATTCCTGTCCGTATCCCTCGAATCGTCCCAAAGGCCTATCTGACGCCCTATCTCCCTTGCCGTGCCGGGAGTGTCGCCGGTAACTATCTTCACCTTGATGCCAGCATCGGTCACCTCCTTCACGGCCGCCGGCACATCGGGGCGGACAGGGTCGGAAATAGCCGCGATGCCGAGGAATGTCAGCCTATCCGCCACGATACAGCCACCCTCTATGGTGCGGTCGCCCGGCTTGAGTTCCTGACAGGCGAATCCGAGCGTGCGCATCGCCATGTTCTGATACTGCAGAAGGCGAGCCTCTATCTCATCGAACGTCACTCCGGCATGGTCATGGCACATAGCGAACACAATCTCCGGAGCACCCTTAACATACAGTATTCTCTCGCCACACGCGGACTTAACCACCGTCGCCATATATTTGCGTTCGGTGGAGAACGGGAGTTCCTCGAGTACTTCCACATGCGCCTTCAGGTCACGGTAATCCACGCCCCGGCTATGCAGCCAAAGGAGCAACGCTCCCTCGGTGGGATTGCCTATCACCTGAGGCTTCTCTCCCGACAGGTCAAGCTGCGCGGTGGAGTTGACCGCGATGCCCTCGTAGAGCACCTCGTCGGAAGGGTTGCCGAAGAAATCGGCGCGGTATACCTGCATCTGGTTCTGCGTCAACGTACCGGTCTTGTCGGTGCAGATCACGGTGGTCGCGCCCATCGTCTCGCAGGCATGCATCTTGCGGACAAGGTTGTTGGTCTTCAGCATCCTGCTCATGGAATAGGCGAGCGAGAGGGTAACAGCCATCGGCAGACCTTCCGGGACCGCCACCACAATCAGCGTGACCGCCACCATCAGCGTCTTCAGGGTATGCCCTAACAGAGATGACCATGTCGCGCTGTCGGCATCGGGATTGAGCATCGCGAACGCACCTGCGGCAGTCCCGACAAACAGCAGGAAGAATATGACTATCACGGCGACACAGACACCCTTGGACCAGTTGTGGAATTTCCTGATAAGCAGCCAGAAGAACGCCGCCACCGGAATCACGGTCAGATACGACTGCCAGTTGCCGAAGCCGAGGAAATGGACCAGCTGGCCTATGATGACCAGACCGGCGAACAGATAGCTTGCGTTTGAGATCCAGGATGCGAGCCGATCGAGCTGCTCGTTTAGCGGAGTACGCACCGAATCGTCGATCTGCGCCTCGGTGAATACCTTGCCCATCTCGGTGGCGTCGCCAACCTTCAGCACTCGCATCACGCCGTGTCCCTCCATCACCTTGGTGCCGCGCTCAAGATGGTTGGAAGGATAGGTGGCGTCCGGGTCGAAATGCCCGGGGTCGACCGTTTTGGCGCACATCGGCTCGCCTGTCAGAGATGACTCGTCGACGCTCATGCTGACAGCCTCAAGAAGCTCACCGTCGGCCGGCACTTCGTCGCCGGTATTGATGAAGACTATATCTCCAACGACGATGTCGCGCCTCGGTACGGTAGTGACGGATTCTCCACGCAGCACCTCGACCGGCTCGTCATCATTCACCTTGTTCAGAATCGAGAACGCCTTGTTGGCCTTCTCCTCGAAAATGAAAGCGAGGCCGGTGGCGAGGAAGATGGCTATGAAGATGCCAATGGGCTCGAAAAACACTTTCCAGTCATGCCCGAGCCCCCAGAATTCATAACATGCGATACCGATTGACAAGGCGCCGGCTACAAGCAGGATCACTATCAGCGGATCGCTGAATTTCTTAAGGAAGGCCTTCCATTTGGACTCCTTTTTCGGCGGTGTCAGCACATTGGCGCCATGCAGACGGCGGCTCTCCTCGACCTGGGCGTCATCAAGGCCGATATATCTCTGTTTCTTATTCTCCATTACTGCGGATATTGTAAGATGAAGGGCATCGAGACGCATGTCGCTCTCATGCCGGATCTGAAAACGAGTGCAAAAATATCACAAATATGTGTAAACCGACAACTATCCCTGTTAATTATTTGTTAATTTTGACCTCATCCAGCCCATCCTTCCCGTATTCAGCCGCCTTGTATATGGCCTGCAGTACCATCTGGCGGAATGACTGCCTCATGTTCTGCTTCCACGGGTCGACGGGGAGGGCCGAAATCGCTGATGCCCTCGCCTCGCTCCAGCGGGGGCCTCCGAGCCGAACATGCGGATCGCCGAACGTACCGGTGATGTTGATGCCGAACGGTATGTGGAGGGGGCTCTCCTTTACGCTCAACTGATAGTATAGGTCTCCACCGAGGTTATTGATACCCATTACGCGGAGCCGATAGCGGGGGAATTCGATAAAGAAAGGATAGACCTCCAGCAAGTTGTCGCGCAGGGAGGCATGGATGTCGATGTTGTCAAGTTCAAGAGCGTCCCTGTCATTGATCAGCATCAACTTCGCTATCCTGTCCATGAAAGGATTGCGGTCGATACGGAGGGCGCGCCCTTTCAGATACAGGTCTGCAACAGCCGACGGAACGTTGAAATACATCTTAGGGAAGAAATGCGTATGTCCGGTGAACCCCACGGAGAATACGCCGCTGAAGTTCCTGATGAAAGGATGTGATTTGAGTTCGCGGTCAAACATGCGGTAGACGTTCCCGGTCTCGATATCACGCACCGAGAGGGCAGCGCCGAGTTGCAGCCGCTGCAGGTCGGAGGTATCGAAAAGGAAATTGAACCCGATGTCTCCGAACGGAGAACCGGCCGTAAGGGTGTCCACAGAAAGCCGTCCGTCCCGCAGACTCACCTCGCCTCTCATACCCGAAAGGGGAATGTCGAGATAACTGAGACTTCTCACGGATGCCTGCACCCTGGCCCGTACATTACGTGGGAACAGCATTGCCGCCGTGTCGGATGCTATCATAGGCTGCGGAGCGGCAAGAGCCTCGACAGCCTTCTCTCCTTCCGTGGCACGGAGTCCTGCCACGTATGTCCGCGACAGTTCGTTGCAATCAAGCGTGTCCACCTCCACCGCGAGGACCGCCGGCAACGGCACGGGACCCGGAGAGTTGATGAACTGCCGGAGATTGGAGACAGTTCCACGGACATTAGCCGAGGAACGGCCGCTACGCAATCTTGCCCGTACTATCCTGAGCGAATCGAAGTTGAGCGATACCCGCATATCGCCAATCTCATTGTCGGCGGGAAAAGCCGCGGAGCGCACTGACCCGCGCGCAAGCGTGATATCGGCTGCCGCCCGCCAATTACTCATGACTCCCTCGAGCATGTAGGGCATCGGACTGGTCACGAACTCCGGAGAATGCCGCGCGAACGCCATGCTCGCGCGGTCGGCCGTCCATCCGGCCGGCATCTTGAACGCTCGGGTGCGCACCGGCTTCGCAAGCCGTCCGCCCGAGATCCTGACCGCAAGTCCTCCGAGAGACACAGAAAGACCACCCTCCGCATAGTCCGCCCTCCTGCCCGTAAGGTCGAGCCTGAACATATCGGATAATTCATCCGTTGAACTGAACCGCACCTCAGCTTTGGCTCTGATTCCCTTGGTCCCCAGAGATATTCCGTTCTGAGCCATGTGGAGAGAATGAATAGCGGCGTCCATCCGCGCCGTCATTTCATCCAGATTCACCTCCTTCATGTCAATAACACGCAACACTATGTCGCCATCCACCTTGGCGTTGCCCCGGACGGATGGAAGATAGATTCCAGTGACGGCGCGCACTGAAGAGAATGCCTTGGCGATGTCGGCGTCGGCGTCGATGACAGCAGTGATCCTCGGAGAGCGCATCGGACCGGACACATCCGCCCTCCCCTTCACGGAAACACCCTCTCCCGACACATTCAACCGATCTATCCTCAGTACGGTTGAAGAGAGGTCGCGCCCGTCGATATCGGCTGCCGCAAGCAGAGAGACGCTGTCGATAGAAAGACAGTCCCCGTCGGCATCGTATCTGACTTTTCCATGAGGAACCGCCATTCTGACCGCCATCGAGGGAATCAGTCGCGAATCAAGGCGGTACGGCTCAGCGAGGCGTGCCTCCCCCGAAATCCACACCTCCGGTCTGAGTGCCCTGAATTTTTCAGGAATAAGATTTGACGGGAACATTCCAACCAGCCTGTCGACATCGAATCCGTCTACACGTACTCCGCAGGATTTCAGCATCGGGATTTCCCCGAGCGAGACATCGGCAGCCAGACTCAGCGGTATGTTTCCCGCCACCACCCGCAGATTTCCGGTAGAGACCGCAATGGGGTCGAAGCCCAGCGCCAGCCGCCCCTTTATTCCGAACGGGAGTCGCGAAAGGATCAAGCGGCCGTCCGAGCGGAGGGACACGCGCCCCTTCAAATCGAGAGCATACAGGTCCTCGCCTCTGCCGCGGAGAACGAGACGATCGAACGCCGCAGCAAGATTGACCTTCTTCGGAATGCTATGGAACGCGATAGCGGGCCTGCCACTGAGCTCCACACTGTCGACCATTATGCGTGGAATCGAGAGTTCCTTCTTCGGATGAATCCCGAAGCGGTAATTGGCAATCGAATCGGATACCTCCACAAGCTTTACCTGAGGAGAAAGTGCCGAGATTCGGGTGAAACGAATCTCGTCGTCATCGAGGATGTCACGGATATCAATTCCGACAGCCACATCCCGGGCCCAGAGAAGTCTCTCCGGATCGGACGGAAGCCGCCTGCGTAATTCCGGTGACAGATTATCGAAATCACGACTCGAGATGCTGATGGAATCCATGGTCACGACAAGGTCTGGAAATGTGGACCATACAGTGTAGTCGGCATTCCAGCACCGGACATCGGCGGACAGAAGTTCAGAAGCCCTGCTGTTGACGAGGTCGGTGAACCGGGCGGGAGTGAGCCACATCGTGGCGACCCAGAGAAAGAGTACCGGGACAATCGCGAGTGCGAGCAGTGTCCACAGAAGGATATATAGGAATTTTATTAACCTGGGCATAATTCGTAACCGATTTGTAAGCTTTCATCCGCTCCGGCGACCGAATCCACCTGCAATATGGATTTGTGGCAAGTAGATGGACATGGAAACGGACTGATTTTGCATTATTAACAAAATCAGTCCGTTTTAAGTTTGCCTACAAAAGACACCGTCACTTCGTCGACTTGCGTCTTCTCGGAGCGCGGGTGGTCTTGGGCGCCGCATCCTGCGCTTCCATCAGCTCCTTGACTTTTTCAGCCGTGAGCGAGACAGGGTCAGTGCCCTTCGGTATCTTGTAGTTCACCGATTTGCGGGCACCTTCCTTATGGAGGGCGATGTAGGGCCCGAACCGTCCGTTGAGCACCTCTACCCCAGGAAGCTCGTCGAATGTCTTTATCAGCCTGTTGGCCTCCTTGCTGCGTTTTTCCTCGATAAGGACCACGGCCTCGTCGAGGGTGATGGTCTGCGGTGCCATCGTGTCGGGAATCGACACGAACATCTTGTCGTGCAGCACGTAGGGGCCGAATCGGCCTATCGCCGCCGTAACCGGTTTACCCTCGAATTCTCCCACGGTGCGGGGAAGTTCGAAGAGCCTGAGAGCTTCCTCGAGCGTTATCGACGATATGCTCTGCCCTTCGGTGAGACTCGCGAACTGTGGTTTCTCATCATCGGAAGCCTCCCCTATCTGCACCACCGGACCGAATCGGCCTATCTTCACCGACACGCGGCGTCCCGACTCCGGGTCCTTACCGAGCACCCTCTCCCCCACCTTATGGTCGAGACGCATGGAGTCGGCCTTCTCGATATGGGGATGGAACGCCTTGTAGAAAACCTCCATCTCGTTGCGCCATGGGAGCTTACCCTCGGAAATCTCATCGAATTTCTCCTCCACGCGGGCGGTAAAGTTGTAGTCGAGGATGTCGGGAAAATATTCGGTAAGAAAGTCATTGACCACCATGCCGGTGTCTGTCGGCACGAGGCGGCCGCGGTCAGATCCCGTGTTCTCGCTGAGGGTCTGGGCCGCTATTTCGTTTCCGGTGAGTGTGAGCCGCCTGAAATCGCGCGGCGAGCCTTCGCGTTCGCCATGCTCTATGTAGCCTCGGGCCTGGATTGTCGATATGGTCGGGGCGTAGGTGGAGGGGCGGCCGATACCGAGGTCCTCCATCTTCTTCACGAGGGAAGCCTCGGTGTAGCGTGCAGGTGCCTGGGTGAAACGTTCGGTGGCGGAGATGGAGTCGCGGTGCAGTTCCATACCCGGCGTCATGGCGGGGAGCAGACCGGAGTCTTTGCCGTTCTCCTCATCCTCATCCCACACGGTGTAGGCTTTCATGAAGCCGTCGAACCTGACGGTCTCGCCTTCGGCATGGAATTTCTCCACATTGCCATTATTCACGGAGGATATTGACTCGCCGCCGGACGGCACAAGCTCGATGTCGACACCTGTCTTCTCAAGAATCGCGTCACTCATCTGCGAGGCGACGGCGCGGCTCCATATCAGTCGGTAGAGTTTCTTCTCGCGGTCGGTACCCTCGATGTTGCGGTTGCCGACGTAGGTGGGGCGTATTGCCTCGTGGGCTTCCTGCGCTCCCTTGGAATGAGTATGGTATCGTCGTGTCTGCGAATACTCCTTCCCATAGTCATCGGTAACGGCACGGGCAATCTCTGCCAGAGCCATCTCCGAGAGATTGGTGGAGTCGGTACGCATGTAGGTGATCTGTCCGGCCTCGTAAAGCTTCTGGGCAACACTCATGGTGGTGTTCACCGAGAAACCGAGTCGTTTGCCGGCCTCCTGCTGGAGGGTGGATGTGGTGAAAGGGGGCTGGGGCTTGCGTGTGACGGGACGTACGGAGATATCGGAGATTCGGAAAGAGGAATCTCTGCACTGCTCGAGAAAACCGAGTGCTTTCCGCTCGGAATCGAAACGCGTGGGGCAGTCAGCCTTGACCTTCTTGCCGTCGGGAGTGATGAATATGGCCGAGACGCGGAAATAAGGAACCGGCACGAAATCCTTGACCTCCTTCTCGCGCTCGCAGATGAGCCGTACCGCCACGCTCTGCACGCGCCCGGCCGACAGACTCGGCTTGATTTTCTTCCATAGGACAGGGCTGAGCTCGAAACCCACGATGCGGTCGAGCACGCGCCGCGCCTGCTGGGCGTTGACTCGATCGAGGTCGATGCCGCGCGGGTTTGCGATGGCGGCGAGGATGGCGGGCTTGGTGATCTCATGGAACACGATGCGCCGCGTATGGGCCGGGTCGAGTCCGAGCACTTCAACCAAGTGCCACGCTATCGCCTCTCCCTCGCGGTCCTCATCGGAAGCCAGCCATACGGTCTCAGCCTCGCGGGCCGCCGCCTTCAGCTTCTTCACCAATTCCTTCTTGTCGGAAGGTATCTCATATATAGGGGTGAAGTCGCCATCGACATCAACACTGATTCCGCGCTTCTTGAGGTCGCGTATATGACCGAAGCTGGACATCACCTTGAAATCCGGACCTAAAAATTTCTCAATTGTCTTGGCCTTTGCCGGAGACTCTACTATAACGAGATTCTTCATGTCTTTTTGGAAGCAGTTTGTTGGAGAGAGCAGATAAAAATCTGCAAAAATATAAAAAAAAACAACCGATGCCAAAATAAGGATTAAAATCAAGGCGAAAAAATAAAATAAATGCGTGAAAAAACATAAAAAGTTGTTTATGTGAGATAAAATTTGTTAATTTGCAAAAATAACGTTTTCGCGGAAGCCCGAGGGCGGGCTCGCGGGAATAATCTCCGGCCAACAGGCGCGGAGGACGGCGGATCCGGAGGGATCGCCGGGTATAAAATCAGCGTTTACGATGCGCTTTCTGTTCTGGCTTCCGGAAACTTCGCAACTTTCTCAGATTTGGCCGGAGAGTGGCAATTGTAGATGACGGTGGATATGTGAAGACAATGTCCCCTACAGTGTAGCGATACACTGTAGGTGATATGTGTACATATATCTGCGTGGGCTTCTGCAACTGTCCGTATCCACCAAGTCGGGCATTGCGAAGGCCTCCGGAAGTGGGACGGACTGAAAGAAGAGTCCCACGCTTTTTCATTAAACGAGATATGCGTCCGAGGGCTGTTTACGTAGCGTTGTCAACATACGATATAGCTAAAACAATCATTAACAACTAAATAATTTTTCAATGAAGAAACAGCTACTGGCCCTTTCGGGCGCCGTCCTGTTCGTGGGAGGCGCCGTGGCATTGTCCATGGGCAGCCGGGCACTGTCGAACGACAGCCCGAAACCGACAGCAACGGAGTTTCAGCCCGACGCAATGTCGCGCAACCTCGCTCCGCGTGCGAAAACACAGATCCCCCGGGAAACCGCCCCCGAGGGCTATTCCGAAATCGTCACAGACCTCTTCGCCCAGATGGCGGCAGGTGTATACAGGAACGACGAGACCTTAGACCTCGCGGCAAGGACATGGTCATTCTCGCTCGGCGGCCAGACAACGGCCAACTACGTATTCGGAGCCGACTCGAACGGAAACTTCTGCAACTTGTCTGAAAACGAGGTTGTGTATGAGTTCACCGGAACGATCACGGCCGACAAGGCATGCTCCGTCATGCCTGTATTTCTGGTACTCAACACAGACACCAGCCAGTTCTCCATCTATCCCGGCACCAGCGACGCCTTGACGCTCAACGATGAAAACAGCCTGACCGCGACATTCACAACGAGGATGAACTGGACCGGAGGCAACAATCTCCCGATGGGCGTGGGCTTCTACACCGAGGATACGGAGGCCACGAATTTCACCGTAACCGATATGACCTTCTCCACTATAGTCCGCGGCATCACCGCCGAGCAATGGAGCGAGGAGAAGGATCTTCCCGGCCTCGGACTGAAGGATTCCTGGATGAGCGATTCCGAAAAATTCATGGCCCGCGACGGAGAGACCACATTCGGACTCTGCAGGTACGGAGAGGATTATGTCTCGCTCTCCGGCATCAACACCACCGAAACGGATGTGACCATTCCTGAAAAAGCGGTTATCGGAGGAAAAGTCTACCACATCCGCGACAACGCGGAAATGGTGTCGTACAACGGCAATCCGGACTGGAGCGGAGCCGCATCCATGACAACCATCTACTTCTACTCGACATTCGAGACATGGTACGGATCATTCAACGGATCATCGGTAAGCGATGTCTTTATAGAAGGCAGAACCTTGTTCGAAAACACCGCACGCACGGACGGAACTGATATTTATCTCCATATCACCAAAGAGAGTGTCAGCATCGAGCGCCGCTATTATGAAGGCCGGGGCTTCACCCGCGTGTTCGTCGGCGAGGAGACCGCCGAGTATCCGCAGACCGACAAGTCCCATTATATCATAGCTAACGGAGAAGGTGATTATTTCGGACTGTACCTCTACGACAATTATATCTACGTAGCGGAAGTGTTCTCCGACAAGGAGAATGTCTCGCTTCCATACGACGCTCCGTACGACGGCCGAAATATCTGGGTATCGGGTGCCGGTCTTGACGACTTAATCAGTTACGGCACATTCGTGGCCCACGCTCCCGGCATGAAAGCCATCACCTTAAGCGAACATTACGACAAAATCGACATCAGCTGGAACTACTCTCCGCTGCTGAAGGAACTCTATGTGAACGGCTCGCCGGCAAACCTCAGATGGAGTCTCAACAACGACATGAAAGTCTATGTGGGCGTACAGCAGTTTTTCTCCGACTATGAGGCCGACTCCAACTGGAACCGCGCCGCCATCGAGCCGTACGGATGGGATTTCGAATGGATGACCGTGAACGTGGGACGCAAGGGAGAATTCGCCCAGACCTACATCGAGATGACCGACGCAGACTGGAGTGTCGGCACGCTCGTAAAGATCACGGGCGAACTCAATCAGGCCGACCTCAAGAACATCAAGAACCTTGTCAATCTCCGCAACCTCGACCTGACCGAAGCCCAGTTCGAGAACCTTCCGGACAACTTCCTCGACCACTGCAACACCGTAAGAATCGTATCGCTGCCGGAGAGCCTCCTCATGATTCCGGCATCGGCTTTCTCCAATTGCGGCAACCTCACCACCGTGAACGCGCCCGGAGTGATGTCGGTCGACTACAACGCCTTCTACTACTGCTCCAATCTCACGGGATTCGATATATCCAACGTGACCTACATCGGCAACTCCGCATTCTACAACTGTCCGAAATACGAGCCTGCCGCATTCAACGAGTCCCTCTCTTACATAGGTTCATCGGCATTCCGTTACACCGATGTCAGGGAGGTGGTGATTCCCGCGGGAGTCAATACACTCTCCAGCTATACGTTCGCCAACTGCCAGAATCTCCGCAGTATCCTTCTTCCGGAGACATTGACAAAGATTGAAAGCGAAGCACTCGCAAGCTGTCCCTCGCTTGTGACGCTCGACATTCCGGAAGGCGTCACCTCGATAGGCAGAGAAGCTTTTGAATACTGCTCGGGACTTACTGAAATCTCGCTCCCCTCCACCCTGCAGGAGATAGGCTATAACATTTTCTACCAGAATTCGGCACTGGCAACAGTCAAGTGCAAGGCCGTCGTGCCGCCGTTGGCCGGCGGATCGTTCCTCTCCGGCGTGGACCTCAACCACTGCAACCTCTATGTGGCTCCATTCTGCATCGACGCATACCGCGAGGCCGACTACTGGTCGGAGTTCTATATCATGAAAGCCCTCATGGAGCCGGTAAAGAACATCCTCGTGAACCGTCCGATGACCTTCAACCTCCTCTCGGAGGACAATGCCGTGCTTCAGGACAACCCGAACATGACACTCGACTACGGCAGCGGCAGCAGCAACGTCGGCCAGCTTTACGCGGAGGGCGACGGCACGCTCTCGGCCGGAGTCTTCTACATCAGGCACAAGATGTACAACCGAAACGACAGCTACTACAACGATCTCCGAACCACCTTGGTGAACAATGCCGAGAACATGCGCGCCGACAGCGTGGTATGCTCCGTAGACCTGGCGAAGAACGTCTGGCATTTCGTCTCCTTCCAGTATGACGTACAGATGGCGGACATCTACGGTCTCAACGGCACCGACTTCGTCGTTCGCCAGTACAACTCGGAACGCCGCGCAACCGGCGACGGCACTGTCAGCAACTGGGAGCCTGTCCCCGCCGACGGCGTGCTCAAGGCCGGAAGAGGCTACATAGTGCAGGCCGCCAACAATACGGTCAACGAGAACGGCAACTCCCGTCTGGCGGTGGTGCGTTTCCCCTCGCGAAACACAACCTCGAAGAACAACCTCTTCACCAACCGGAACATCATAGTTCCTCTTGATGAATATCCCGCTGAGTTCGCGCACAACCGCAGCTGGAACCTCGTGGGCAACCCCTATCCCTGCTACTACAATATGCACTCGCTGCTCGAGAACTTCACCGCTCCGGTGATACTCTGGCGCGGCTCCAGCTATCAGGCATATTCGCCGGTTGACGACGACATCATCCTGCGCCCGAACGAGGCGTTCTTCGTGCAGCGTCCGCTCGACGCCGAGAACATAGTGTTCGGTGTGGATGGCCGAATGGATTACACCGCAGCCAACTCCAACAGCAACCTGACTCCCGGCAGCCGTGCTCCCGAAGCCTCCGGAATATCGTCGCGCGCGGTGTTCAACTTCAACGTCGAGGGCTGTGGTTCTGACGACCGCACTCGCGTGGTGATCAACGAAGAGGCTCTCGCCGGCTATGAGGCCGGTCGCGACGCATCGAAGTTCTTCGCCGAAAACAACGACGCAGTGGAATTCTACTCCATCTCCGACACGAAGTATGACATCTGCGAGCGTCCGCTCGGCGACGCTGAGGTCCGCCTCGGCGCACGCTTCGCCAAGGCCGGCGAATATACCATCTCGCTTTCCGGCAAGAACATCGACGGATGGAAGGCTACCCTCGTCGACACAGTCGAGGAGGTGGAGACCGACCTCACCACAGCCGACTACACCTTCCAGGCGGAGTCTGGCGTATGCGAAGGCCGCTTCATCATCCGCTTCACTCCCGCATGTCCCTCGCTCGTGGAACTCGTGGAGGCTGATTCCGAAGCCCGCGTCACCGTGGTCAACATGACCGGTGTCAAGGTGTTCGAAGGCCGACTCGGAGACTTCACAGCCGCCACAGCCGGTGTCTATGTAGTGATTGGCGAGAACGCCAGCCACAAGGTTATAGTAAAATAATACCCGCAGAACATGTTTAAAGACAATATAAAACATATCTGCCGCATCCTGGCCCTCATCCTGCTCTCCGCAGGATGGGCCGCCGGGGCAACGGCGGCAGAGTATGTCCTGTTTGACTCGGCGAGTCCCGGGGAATGGAGAGGCGACGGCAACGGCTATACACAGTCGCTTACCTTGGACGGAGCCACATTCGTCCTTTCCTCCGACAAGCTAAAGAGTACCTCTGACCTCAAGTCTCCGGCGGCTTATGCGGCATCGTGGAGGGTTTACAGGTACTCTTCGGTGACAATCTCGTCACCGAACGTGCCAATGAAAAAGGTCACTGTGACCTACGAAGCCGGCAACAGCTCATACATCAATGAATGTGAACTCAGCGAAGGATGGACCGGAAATCTCGACGGGAACGTCTATACGCTGACCTCGTCCGGACTGTACGACATCACGCTGACAGCGAACAACAGTCAGGTGCGCATCACCCGCATCGCTGTCTCCGACGAACAGGGAGGAGGAACCGTGAGCCTGCCGGCGGCTCCCGCATTATCGGTCGCCTCCGGAAATTTCCATGAGTCGTTCAACCTCGAGATGACCTGCTCCACACCCGGTGCCCAAATCTATTACACTCTTGACGGCACCGAGCCCTCGGCTGAGACCGGAATCCCTTACACCAATCCGATACTTATAGAGAAAGGTCACGACTGGATGGTTCGTGCGATAGCCGTCAACGAATACGGCACCAGCGCGGTCACCAAAGGGGACTACACTTATGTGGAACTCAAGACACTCTCGATAAGGCTGACCAAACCGGGAGCGCTGCGTTACTACCTCTCCTACGGCACGTCATACAATTCATACAAGGACAATCTTGACTTCATGGTGGAACCCGGTTCCGACATCTACGTGGAACTATACCCCAACTCCGGATACAAGCTGACCCGCCTCACCCTCGACGAAAGTCCGCTCGAGATGCAGAGGTACTTCAACATCACGATGGGACCGAGCGACATGACGCTCGAGATAGCGGCAGAGTTCGACCCGTCGTCACCCTCAGACCCGCAGCCGGGCGACACGACCAGGAAGTACACTCTCACCCTCGTGGCGAATCCCGTAGGCTCCGCCTCATTCAACTCTAATGACAGGAAATATGCCGAAGGAGACCGGATATATCTGCGGACATACGCGCAGACCGGCTACAAGTTCCTTAACTGGACTCTCGACGGGCAGCCGCTCGAACTTACCGACAACTATTTCACAATGCCGGCATCCGACGTGATCCTGACGGCCAACATGAAGTACAACCCGAGTTCGCCCGGCGACCCCGAGCAGCCGAAACTGATGCATCCGCTTACGGCCATGACATCACCCGCCGGAGCGGGAAGCGTCGGTCTGTCATCCGACAAGGTGGCATACGGCGAGCAATGGAGCGCCCGAGCGTACTCCAATACCGGATACCGTCATATCGGCTGGATAGTGAACGGCATACGCTCTGACGTGACCTCCAATTACATCAGCGGCACAATGACCGACAAGGGTGTTGCATTGGTGGCCCTCTACCGGTATGACCCGTCGGTTCCCGGCGATCCGAACGCAAACTCGTGGAATCCGGAAACCGGCGTGATGATCGTTGACCACTTCAGTCAGGGGAACCTCTACAGCACCATCTCCGGTCTATGCACCGACACCGGGAAAATCTCGCACCTAATAGTGAAAGGCGTGGTGTCTAATTACGATTACACCGACGTGTGTCGCTTCACCGGGCTGCAGATTCTGGATTTCTCCAGAACCAGCGGTCTCACGAGGATAACCCAATGCCCGACGGCAGCCACAGTGGTATATCCAGCCACCGTGACCGGATTCTCGTCGAGCGCGTTCAGCGGCAACACCTCCACTACTTCCATCGTCCTTCATGCCACCGAGCCTCCGGCAGTGGATGGCGGCTCGTTCAGCAATTTCACGAACTCCGGCGTATGCACCCTTTACGTACCGGAGGAGTCCATGCCGCTCTATGAGGCTACGGCTCCATGGAAGGACTTCGTGATCATGCCCATCGTCGATGACGCTCATGTGCTGCAGGTGAATCTTCCTGCGGACTGCGCTGACGGCCGCTATAAAAACAAGTTCCTCGAAATCGTCAACACCTCGACAGGCGTGCGCCAGAAGTATGTGGTTTCCGACCGTCTGCGCTACACGTTCAACGGTCTGCAGAAGGATGAGGTCTACAATGTATACCTCAACTCACAGGAAGGTCTCGAGATCGGACGCATAGAGAACGTGATGATTCCCGACGGCGACATCAGCGTCACTTTCGATGCCCTGCGTACCCTTCACAAAGTCTCGGCAAGGATTACGGCCGACGGCAAGGATGTGACCCGCGACGCAACTGTGGAATGGCTCAAGCCCATGCTCGACGGCACCGCCGTATATCTGCGCAAGACCGCGGAGCTCGGCGAGGTACCCGAAGGACAGGAACTGATCCTGCGCGTGACGCTTCCTGAAAGCGTCGGCTCCGAATATCTCCAGCCTGAGGAGACACGGTTCTCAGTCACTGCGGAGACCGCGGTGTATAACGTGGACCTCGCAAAGATTCCGGCTGTCAGACTAACAGGTAAAGTACTCGACAGCGACGGCAACGCCCTGCAGAACGCTACCGTGGCGGCCCGACAGACGGTGAACGGACGGTTCAGCCGCTCCGCGACCGCGAAGACCGACAGCAAGGGAGCATGGAACATGGATGTACTCGCAGTGCCCCAGACCCTGCTCACCTATTCAGCGCTTGAATGTGTAAACCGCAACGATACGGTGGCCGGATTCGAAGCAGGAACCACAGAGCTTCAGCTCGGAGACGTAAGACTGCGTTCTCTCGTCGGCGCGCGCATCAATTACCGGTTCAGCTACAAGGCGGCCGGCTCCGAGGAGACCTCCGAATGGTACGACGACCATGACAATGTGTCGTTCGCTGTGGAGAACCTCACGCAGAAGCGCAGCCATGCCGACATCTCCAACCAGTATCCGGTGCTCGCGGTGCTCGACGAGAACATAGCCGCAGGCGACAGCCTCCGCATCACCGCCACCTCGCGCAAGGGTGCGTTCGCGCCCATCATCCGCGATGTGAAGATCGGCGACGACCAGCGGGCTGAGACCCGGTTCGACATCGTGGGCAAGGGTGGTATCTCTGCCTCGTTCCGCACCACCGACAACCCTGCTGTCGTGGGTATGCTCTATGACGCAGCCGGAAACCTCAAGGAGAAGAAGACCTACAATGATGCCAGCCTCTCGTTCACCGAACTCGAGGACGGCGACTACACGCTCGTATCAATGGCTCGGTCGGCACTCCTTAACTCCATACAGCGTCTCTCCAACTTCGCCGAAATCGGCATGAAAGAAGGGAAAGACTATGTGGCATCTCAGGCTACAGTAGAGACGGGCCGCATGACGGAAATCTCCATCCGCGAGGTTCCGATTGTCGACGAGAGCCTTTTCTCCTACACCAAGGATGACGCCACGAGCGTGACGTTCAACAAGCCTTCGGTCACCACCGGAAATTACCTGACATTCAACGGCAAGCTTGACTTCAAGCCCCTCTACAAGGAGCGCGTTGGAAACGTGGCGCTCGTTGTTGATTTCCCCGAAGACTGCGGACTTGTGGAGAATTCAGTGATCCAGGGCACAAATCAGGTGCCTTACGTATTCGACAGCAACCGTCTTACCATTCAGCTCGGCGACCGCTATCAGGGACTCGTGCGCTTCTGCGTGGTTCCGGCCCGAGGAGGCTCCCTGAACCTGACGGCATCCACGAGCTTCACCCTCGACGGCGCGGAGGCGTACCAGCCTCTCGGCACCGCATCCGCCTCGGTTAAGGAACTCGAGATTGTGGTTCCCGGCGTGACAGCCTCACCCGCATTCAAGGTGGGAGGAACAGCACGCGCCAACGCCGAAGTCGAGGTCTATGAGGGTAATGAGCTGATAGGTTCCGGCAAAGCGGACCGCAAGGGCAACTGGACAGTGGCCTGCAAGCTGAACAATCCCTACAATCTGTCGAAGCATTCCGTCTATGCCAAGCTCACTTCCGAAGGAACATCTGTCTTTACGGAAAGCAAGGACGTGAACTACAACCAGTCAGCCATCGAGGTGTCCAAGGTGACGATGATCAATACCGCCCACCCATCCTCTTCATTGGATCTGTGCGAGTACGTCACCGAGTTTGACTTCCAGAATCCGAAAGAGCTGGAGCCCTACTGGTACTGGCCGAGCTATCCCGCGTTCACGTTCCTGGTGGAATTCACGGCGAATGATCCGGAAATTGTCTCCGACGTGATTCTGTATGTCCACACTTCCGACGGAGGAGTCACACGGCTCCGGCCGGTGTTTGACGAGAAGAAACTCGCATGGGTGACATCCCACAATTTCGACTCATACGCCCTGCCGACCACAGTCAGCCTTGACTTCACGGCCAACGCCGAGGTCAACGCCGACGCAACTGAAAAGAACGAAGCCATCGGCACCCTTCTTGATTTCAAGGATGAATATCCGGAAGCCGAAGCCGAGACGACAGCTCTTATCGACGCGTTCTTCGCCGCAGTTGAAAACGGTGCGTCCGAGACAGAAATCGAAGAGGCATACAAGGCAGTCCTCGACAACCTCGAGATAGAGGACATAGAGTATGATACAGACGGCATTCTTGATAGCGAGGCTTCGATGAAGGCCTTCGAACAGGAATTCAACGAAGCTTTCGAAAACGGATACTTCGACAATGTCTCGACAAGCGGAGAGCTCGACCTGACCGCCATCAGCGGGATGCTTGAGCATGTCGACATCTCGCGCCTTGAGACTGCAGTGGACGAGAACGAGCTTCTTGAACTCGGCTACGAGATTCATCTGCTTACCGACTCCACCAAAGTCTACGTACTGCGCACCGATACCGATTATATTATAGTCGATCCGGTCAATATGATACGCTATGCAGTCGATGTGTCCTCTGTCACCGCTGAACTCGACGGATTGCAGGGAATGCAGAAAGCTCCCGGCAAGGAATATGTCGAGAAATTGAGAAGTACCTGCAGATATATCGAAAGCAAATTCCAGTGGATTGACTCGCAGTGGAACAAGGTGCTCGGCAACGTAAGCACATTCTTCGACTGGCTTGACAGAACCGGAGAAGGACTCGAAGCCATCTACGAGGTAGCCAAGTCCAAGTTCGGTACTAATCTTGCAATTGTGAAGTTACTCGCCCAAAACGGGACATCCAATATGAACAGCGCCCAGAAGATGCTTTACGACTTCTGTAAAAACGGTGCCAAGACTGCCGGAAAGTGGATGACCGGCGGCCGCAAGGCCTCCGCATGCTTCAAGAGAGTCTGGTCCGGCACACTTTCTAAAGTTGCCGGCAAGGTATTCGGGCCTCTCGCCATCATATCCGACCTGAGATCAGGAGTCAACGAGATGGAAGAGATGTGCGGAATCTATCTGAGCATTCCTGACGAATGTCCCGATGACGAGGTCAACTGGAGTCTCGCAATAGGTTCATGCGCAAGTTCGTCGCTCGGTCTGATTGATTATTGGCGCAACAAAGTTGCGTTGGACGTTGTACTGATGACCGATCTTGTCGGTTCGGCCGTCGCTTTGGTTCCATCCATGGGAGCCTCGATGGCGACACTGGTGGCCGGAATCGCCGGAATGGGTGTCAACTGGGGTGTCGAGAAGTTCCATAACTGGAGCATCAAACGCGAGTTCGCATCCCTGCGCCGCCGCATCAACGCATTGGAATGCCACAGGCAGGATGATGATCACAATGACAATAACCATGGTGACTATAAATATCCCGGAGAGGAAGCGGGTCATGTGATGGATCCGTCGGGCTACGTCTACGAGGCGGTTCCGTCGAACCGCGTCGAGGGAGTCCAGGCCTCCATCTATTACAAGGAGACTGTCGAGGATATGTACGGCGACCTCCACGAGAACGTGGTTCTCTGGGATGCCGAGGAATATGCGCAGCAGAATCCTCTCTTCACCGATGCCGAAGGAATGTATCGATGGGATGTTCCCCAGGGTCTCTGGCAGGTGAAGTACGAGAAGGATGGTTACCAGACCACTTACAGCGACTGGCTGCCGGTTCCTCCGCCCCAGCTCGATGTGAACGTGGCGATCTCACAGGCGCGCCAGCCTGAGGTGACCGAGGCCCGCGCCTACGAGGAGGGCGTGGAAGTCCAGTTCGACAAGTTCATGGACATCTCCACCCTCACCACCTCCAACATCTTCGTGACCGTGTCGGGCAAGAAAGTCACCGGCGAAGTCACCATGCTCGACTCCGAGGTGAACAGTCCTTACCTCACCGAGGATGAGGAGGCCGACGCCACGCATTATGCTTCGCGCATCCGCTTCGTGCCGGAGATTCCGCTCAGCATGTCGCAGGGAGAGGTGGTCCTCACCGTAAGCCGCAACGTCCTCTCCTACGCCGGAATCCCGATGACCGAGACCTACACCCAGCGTCTCGACATCGAGAAAGAGGTGCAGGCAATCACCGCCGACGACATCAAGGTGCTCTATGGCGGCGATAAGGAACTGACAGTGTTCGCCGTTCCCTTCGACGCGGCGGCGGGACGCACCCTGCGCATCAAGAGCTCCAGCAACACCATCGCTACGGTCGACCAAAGCGAGGTGGTTCTCGACTCCGATGGCAAGGCCGTGATCCGCGTCCGCGGAGAAATCCCGGGCAGCGTGGAACTCAACTACACCATCGATGACGTGACCGCCAAGGGAAGCAGCGCCGTAGACGTTCTTACCGAGATTGTAACCGCCGAGGCTCCGACAGCGTCGCGAGCAAGCGGCACGGCTGTCTACCGAGGCACCAAGGTGGCTCTCACCACCGACTCGAAGGATGCCGTGATCTACTTCACCACCGACGGCACATGCCCGTGCGACGAGAACGGCTCACGGCGCAAGTACACCGTACCCGTGGTAATCGACGGCGACACGCAGATCATGGCCATGACGCAGGTCGGCAACGATGGAAAGGAAGTTTCGGATGTGGTTACGTTCAACTACACTCTCATCCATTCGGACCTTGACATATCCGTTGCGGACGGCTGGACATGGGTTTCCCACAACATGGAGAATCCCGTCGCTCCGTCGGCGTTCGCCGGCGAGAATGTAGGCATGATTCTGGGACAGACCGCCGAGACGGTACGCGACCCGAAGTTCGGCTTCATAGGCTCGCTCACGGAGATGGTTCCCACAGAGAGCTATAAGCTGCGTACCGAGGGCACGACATCGAACGTGCGTCTCAGCGACGTGGCCTGGAACCCAGCTTCGCCCATCGCGCTCAACAGCGGATGGAACTGGCTCGGATACCCGGTTGACCAGACCATGACCGTGGCCGAAGCCCTCCAGCCCACAGAGGCCGAGGCTCTCGACATGATCGTAGGCCAGAACGGTTTCGCACAGTTCGGCGGCGAGGCCTGGACCGGAACACTCGCGACCCTGCAGCCCGGAGCCGGATATATGTATTACAGTGCTTCCGACAAGGAACTGATCTACAATACATCCATCGTATCGAAGGCTGCCGCTCAGAATGTGGCCGGAATATCCTCCGACGCGTTCGCGGTCGACATCCACAAGTATCCGCGCGTGATGCCTGTTGTGGCTCAGCTGGCCGATGCCAAGGGTGACGTAATCGACCTCGACGGCTGCGATGTCTATGCGTTCTCCGGCACAGAGTGCCGTGGAATCGGTCGCAACATCGACGGCAAGGTGATGCTCGCCGTTTACGGAGAGAAAGATGAACCGATATCGTTCAAGGTGCGCCTCGACTGTGCCGACGAACTTACCGACACGGGATATTCCCGCTCGTTCGGCGAGGAAATGCTCGGCAGCGTGCTCGACCCGCATCTCTTCACTCTCGGCGTGCTCTCGGGCATCGACGGTACCGACTACACAGGCGGACTTACCGTGACATGCTCCGATTACACGCTCCATGTGCGCGGCATCGACCCGTCGGCAATCGACTCTCTGGAATTGTTCAGCACTGAAGGTCGCAAGAGCTTCCGCACGGAAACCGTAACTGAAAGCGGCGTTTCCGTGGAATCCCTGCCGGCCGGAACCTACATCGTAGTGATCCGCTCGGGCGAGAGCTATTCCTATCACAAGACTCTGGTTCACTAATTAGACCCTTAGACCAAAATGAAAAAGACAATAATCGACAGACTTCTGTTTCTGCTGATTTCCGTCCTGACCCTCATCCCCGCAGGGAAGGCTTCGGCCTCCCCTGCGGACTGGGCGGTCAGTCCCTCGGATTTCCGCTACGACATGAGTCTCTATTTCACCGTGGCTATCAAGGCGACCGGAGTTATAGATTATGAATCGTATGATGTGGCCGCCTTCTATGGCGACCAATGCCGCGGAGTGGCGCAGACGCTCGACCTCCCCGACGGCTCGAAATGCCTCTCGATGCGTATCCGCAGCAATGTGGAGAGCGGCGAGGATATTGCTTTTAAGATCCGCAACCGGGAAACCGGCGAGGTCACTTCCATAGAGGGTGTCACGATTCCGTTCGTGGCCGACAGTCGTGTCGGCTATCCGTCGGATCCGTACGCGATGGTGATTGTCCGTTACTTTGACGTGACGGTAACTGCCGGACCGGGTGGTTCGGTGGACTTCACCTCCGGACGCTATGAGGAGGGAACGGTGCTTACGCTTACCGCCGTGCCGGCGGAGGGCCATTCGTTCGAGGCTTGGAGCGACGGTGTAACCGAAGCTTCACGCGAGGTGACAGTCACCGAAGACATAACTCTCGAGGCAAGTTTCGTTGTGAACAGCTATAATCTCGTCTATGTTCTCGACGGCACCGAGATTAGCCAAGAAACCGTTCCCTACGGCACGGAACTGACTCCCGCCGATACCCCCGAGAAAGAGGGCTATACCTTCAGCGGCTGGTCGGAGATGCCCGCAACGATGCCGGCTCATGACGTGACCGTAACCGGATCGTTCTCCATCAACTCGTATACGGTGACCTTCCGTATCGGAGATGAGTTCGAGAAGTCGTTCACCCTCGAATATGGCGCGGAGATTATCGCTCCCGACGCTCCGGCCAAGGAGGGACACACCTTCGCCGGCTGGCAGGATATGCCCGCAACCGTTCCGGCTCACGACGTGACCATACTCGGAAGCTATACGGTGAATCTCTACAAGCTCGTCTACATGGTCGACGGCGAGGAATACCTAAGCCTGGATGTAGCCTACGGTTCGGAACTGACTCCCGCCGAGGCTCCCGTGAAGGAGGGCTATACATTCAGCGGTTGGTCCGAGGTTCCCGCAACGATGCCGGCCCACGACGTGACCGTCACCGGCTCGTTCGCAATCAACTCCTACACGGTGACCTTCCGTATCGGCGACGAGTTCGAGAAGTCGTTCACACTCGAATTCGGCACGGAGATTGTCGCTCCCGAGGCTCCGGCCAAGGAGGGATACACCTTCGCCGGCTGGCAGGATGTTCCTGCAGTCGTTCCTGCTCACGACGTGACAGTTCTCGGCAGCTATACGGTGAATGTCTACAAGCTCGTATACATGGTGGACGGAGAGGAGTACCTAAGCCAGGATGTTGCCTACGGTACGGAACTGACTCCCGCCGAGGCTCCCGAGAAGGAGGGTTACACCTTCAGCGGCTGGTCGGAGATGCCCGCAACGATGCCCGCCCACGACGTGACCGTCACCGGTTCGTTTGCAATCAATTCCTACACCGTGACTTTCCGTATCGGCGACGAGTTCGAGAAATCGTTTACCCTCGAATTCGGCGCGGAGATTGTCGCTCCCGAGGCTCCGGCCAAGGAGGGACACACCTTCGCCGGCTGGCATGATATGCCGGCTGTCGTTCCGGCCCACGACGTGACCGTGCTCGGCAGCTATACCGTGAATGTCTACAAGCTCGTCTATATGGTGGACGGTGAGGAATATCTCACTCAGGATGTCGATTACGGTACGGAGCTGACTCCCGCCGAAGCTCCGGAGAAGGAGGGCCACACCTTCAGCGGCTGGTCGGAGATGCCCGCCACGATGCCCGCCCACGATGTGACCGTCACCGGCTCGTTCGCAATCAACTCGTACACGCTGACGGTATTGCTCAACGAGATGCCTTATTTCGAGACGATATTGGAATATGGCACGCCTATTGAGATTCCGGAGCCTGAGATTCCCGATGACATGGAATTCTGCGGCTGGGAACCGGAGCCACCGGCCACGATGCCGGCACACGACCTGGTCATCAACGGTACGATCAGGACGCTTTCAGGCCTCGAAAGGATGATTGCTGATGGAGAAACGCAAGTAACAGTCCACACCCTGACGGGGGTATGCCTATACCGCGATGCATCGCCTGAGACGATCAAGGAACGTCTACAACCCGGCATATACATAGTGAACGGCCGCAAGGTAATCCTGAAATAACCGAACTCTCTCAAACTCCGAGGGCGCGCCCGACCGTAAACGTCCCTTAATCCGCCTTGACCAAAAGTTGAGGCGGAATTAATTTT
>CAJUBC010000036.1 GCA_910584545.1 uncultured Muribaculaceae bacterium
TAACTTTGTACTTTGATTCCGGGCGAATAGACCGGAAATGAGAATACAATATTATATGAAACCATTACAACAGAAACTTTCGGCCTACGATGCGCCGCAGAAGGCGAAGGCGGCCGGAGTCTATCCATATTTCCGTGCGATCTCGTCCGAGCAGGACACCGAGGTGGTCATGAACGGCAAAAAAGTGCTGATGTTCGGATCCAACAGCTACATGGGGCTCACCAACCATCCCAAGGTGATCGAGGCCGCTGTAGAGGCCACTAAGAAATATGGCACGGGTCTGGCCGGTTCGCCATTCCTCAACGGCACACTGACGATACACAAGGATCTGGAGGCAAGAATAGCCGACTGGATGGGCAAGGAAGACGCCATGCTCTATTCCACCGGATTCGGCGTTAACCTCGGAGTGGTGTCGACGCTCACCGGCCGTGAGGATTACGTGATACTCGACGAGCAGGACCACGCCTCGATTATAGAGGGACGCCGCCTGTCGTTCTCAAATTACCTGAAATACCGCCATAACGACATGGCGTCGCTCGAGACCCAGCTACGCAAGTGCGACCCCGATAAGTGCAAGCTGATAGTGACCGATGGAGTGTTCTCCATGGAAGGGGATGTGGCCAACATTCCGGAGATAGTCCGTCTCGCCAGGCAGTACAACGCCACCGTGATGGTCGACGAAGCCCATGGTCTCGGAGTGTTCGGCGATGGCGGCCGTGGAGTGACGCATCATTTCGGACTCACAGATGACGTCGACCTCATAATGGGTACGTTCAGCAAGTCGCTCGCCTCGCTCGGAGGATTCATCGCCACCGACAAGGTCATCACCAATTTCCTCCGTCACCATTCGCGATCCTATATTTTCACGGCTTCGATCACTCCGGCATCGACCGCGGCCGTCAACGCCGCCCTCGACATAATACTCGCCGAGCCGGAGCGCAGGGAGCATCTCTGGGACATCACCAACTACGCGCTCGAGAACTTCCGCGCCATGGGATGCGAGATCGGAAACACATCCACTCCTATCATCCCGCTGTTCATCCGCGACGACTATAAGACATTCCATGTGACACGCGACCTTCTCGACGAAGGTGTGTTCGTCAATCCGGTTGTCACACCGGCAGTCGCTCCCCATGACACTCTCATCAGGTATTCATTGATGGCAACTCATACCAAAGAGCAGGTGACCCGCTCGCTCGAGGCTATCAGCAAAGTATTCAAGAAATACGACATCATCAAGTGACGGTGTTCGCCGGGAGATGATCCTCGGATATCAAGCGTCGGACGGCAAATATTGCTGTCCGACGTTCTTTTCTCTGACGGTCAGCATGATATGGTCTGAGCGTGCGGTGATAAAAAAGTCACTTAAAACTTGCAAATCAAAAAAAATCTTTTTTGGCGAATTTTTTAGTTAAAGAATTTGGATTATTCATGGTAAATGAATTAAATTCGCAGACAATTTCAAACTGCAATTTTTAGGAATCAAGGATTCCGGTAATAATATTACTAAAAATGGTCTACAGATTTAAATTGGTCAGCGATGAAGTCAGCAACTTCTCCCGCGAAATTGAAATAGATTCAGAAAACACATTCCTGCAGCTGCGCAACGCGATTCTGGAGAGCGTGGGCTATACGAAGGATGAACTCGACTCCTTTTTCCTCTGTAACGATGACTGGGAGAGAGAGGAGGAAATTACCCTCGAGGATATGGGAAACTCCACGAGCGACTGCGATGTATGGCTTATGGAGAATACCCCTGTCAGCGAACTCGTGGAGGAGGAAGGTCAGAAACTGGTGTTCGAGTTCGACTACCTGACTCAGAGAAGCTTCTTCATGGAGCTGAAAGAGATGATACCGAACCGCACCCTTGTGGAACCTCTCTGCAGCATCAAGCGCGGGAATCCTCCACGTCAGCGTATCGACATCGATGAGTTCGAGAAGAAAGTGGATGCCAAGGCTCAGTCCGTGATGGATGATATCGACCTCGACGGGTTTGATGCATCCAGCTTCAATGAAGAGGAACTTGACGAGGGCTTCGACATAATGAACATGTAAGGGATTTCATCGCCACTAAAAACGCATCAGGCGGCATCCATCTATAATGTGGTGCCGCCTGATGCGTTTTTTAGTTTTAATTCAAGAGGTGGTGAATTTCAGTCTCCGTGACCGAATATACGTCCAAAAAAGGATTTCTTCTCTTCCGGCTTGAAGTTGACCGATAACTGTTCGTCCTCTTTGCCGAAGAACAGGATGTGGTTGCGGAACACGAAGGCCACGTTGCGGTCGAACTCGAGGATGGCGTGCAGACTTCTGATCAGAAATCTCCTGAAAGGACTGAATTCCTCAAGATTGCCCACTATGATCTCATCGTCTTCCAGATGGAGCTTATGGATCGGTTTAAGCAAGTCCAAGAAATAATCCAGCCTGAGTTCGTCCCTGTTCTTTACAGGCTTGCTGTAATTCTTGTAGATATCTTTTATTACATCTTCAGTGATCATGTTGTCATGGCGGGTCGAAAGCCGTTGATAAGCGGGATGGAACCCATTCTTATAATGTGGAAACCTTATCTATAGTTATAATGAGTAATAGTTGTAAAAGTTCAGTCTAAATTGTAAAAAACGGCTTAAGCCTGAAAAAAACGCAGCCGGGATGCCTTCAAGGCATCCCGGCTGTAATGAAATTATCCGAGGAAGCTGAGCAGCACACCTGCCGCGACAGCGGAACCGATCACGCCGGCCACGTTCGGGCCCATGGCGTGCATCAATAGATAATTGGAGGGGTCATATTCGAGGCCCATATTGTTGGAGATACGGGCTGCCATAGGCACTGCCGATACGCCTGCGTTTCCGATGAGGGGATTGATCTTCTTGCCGGGACGCAGAAAGAGGTTGAACAGTTTCACCGAGAGGACACCGGCGCTCGACGCGATGATGAACGCGCAGAAACCGAGACCGAAGATCAGGAGGGTGTCGGTGGTGAGGAACTTGTCGGCCTGTGTCGACGCGCCGACGGTGAGACCGAGCAGGATCGTCACGATGTCGGTCATCGCGTTGGAGGCTGTCTTGGCGAGACGCGAGGTCACGCCGCTCTCACGCAGAAGGTTTCCGAAGAAGAGCATGCCGAGCAGCGGAAGTCCTGAGGGCACCACGAAGCAGGTGAGGATAAGGCCTACGATAGGGAAGATGATCTTCTCGGCCTGGCTTACCACCCTGGCGGGCTTCATCTTGATGAGACGTTCCTTCTGGGTTGTGAACAGTCTCATCAGAGGAGGCTGGATCAGAGGGATCAGGGCCATGTAGGAGTAAGCCGACACGGCCACGGCTCCGAGTAGTTCCGGATTCAGTTTCGATGTGGTGAATATCGCTGTAGGGCCGTCGGCACCGCCGATGATGGCCACGCAGCCTGCCGACAGCGGGTCGAACCCGCAGAGCAGCGCGAGCATGTAGGCGCCGAAGATACCGAACTGGGCGCAGGCTCCGATTATCATAAGCTTAGGGTTGGCGAGCAGGGCCGAGAAGTCGGTCATTGCGCCGATGCCCAAGAAAATGAGGGGAGGATACCACCCTTTCTCCACACCGTTGTACAATATGTTCAGAACCGATCCCTCCTCGTAGATGCCGATTTCCATTCCGGGCTGGAAAGGGATGTTGCCTATCAGCATGCCGAAGCCGATCGGCACGAGCAGGAGCGGCTCGAAATTCTTCTTGATGGCGAGCCATACGAAAAAGCAGCCGACGGCCAGCATCACGAGGTTGGTCCACTCGCAATGATAGAAGCCGGTGAACTTCCAGAACGATTCTATGGTCTGGCGCAGGAACTCGCCGAATGAGTATTCACTAAGCAGAATCATCAGCTATATGTCTTTTGATTGATCCTTGCCGGATTATTCGATTATCATGATATCGGCTCCCTCGAGCAGAGTGTCGCCTACGGATACGAGAACCTTGGTCACCGTACCCGCTTTGTCGGAGCGGATGTCGTTTTCCATTTTCATGGCCTCAAGGACAGCCACTTTGTCGCCTTTCTTAACGGTGTCACCCTCCTTGACGGCGATGCTCATGATTGTGCCGGGCAGAGGACACTTCACCGCGTCGGGGCTTGATGCCATGGTCTGTTTCACGGGCTTGCTCGTGGTGGCGGGCTTGGCTCCGTGGTTGGTCTGGCCCGACTGGCTCAGTGCCGGTTTCTGGGGGGCTTTCTTGTCGAGTTCAACCTTGTACGGCACTCCGTTCACCTCTACGGTGGTTTCGTTGTCCACTATGTCTCCGACGGAGACAGTGAATTTCATACCGTTGATTTTATATTTGTACTCTTTCATTTTTGTCTGGTTTGGAAAGCGCGGGTCATAACTTGCGTCGGTCGGTCGACGCAAGTGTATGCTCCGGTATTACGCGTATGTTGTATATTTTAGAGTTCCACGGGGAGTAAGCCTTCTTCATCCTGCGGATGGTGAGGATCGTGTCCTCGATGTCGTGGCCCTGGCCGGTGTGTTCCGCGAGGGCCATGCTGATGGCGGCGATAGCCTCGCCCATGTCGGGCTCGTCGTGATGCGCCTCCGATGTGGCCGACGTCACTCCGTGAGCCTTGTGTTTGCGCCTTGTCTGAAGCCATGACGACACTTTCCCGAACAGCATGAACAATATGCTGAGCACGAGCAGGGCCGAAATCACGATAGTCATGGCTATCAGGGTGATTGCGCCACCGAACTCATCGTTTTCCGCTGCGTTTCTCGCTTTTTCGGCTTGAATCGCCTTGCGGGTGAGTTCGCTTTCCTGCACGGTGTTGACCTCCTTGCTGTCTGCCCAGTCTCCCGTCACCTCGGTCTGCTCGCCTTGCTTGCCTACCGTCTCGTATCGGTGATCCGGATCGACAGTCACCGTCGCGGAGGCCGGAGCCCCCGCGAGTATGGTGAGAGTCAACGCCACGCTTAGAATTGTCTTTTTAAGCATTGCGTAGCTGGTTTGGGTTAAAGAGGTATGTTGCCGTGCTTCTTGGCCGGATTGGTCAGCTTCTTGGTGGCGAGCATGTTGAGGGCCTTGATGACACGGAAACGGGTGTTGCGCGGTTCGATCACATCGTCGATGTAACCATACTTGGCTGCCTGGTAGGGATTTGCGAAGAGCTCGCTGTATTCCTCCTCTTTCTCTTTCTTGAAGGCGGCGGGATTCTCGTGGTTCTTCGCCTCCTTGGCGTAGAGCACGCCTACGGCTCCCTCGGCACCCATCACCGCGATCTCGGCCGAAGGCCATGCGTAGTTCATGTCGCCGCGGAGCTGCTTGCAGCTCATCACGATGTGGCTGCCGCCGTAGCTCTTGCGCAGTGTCACTGTCACCTTGGGCACTGTGGCTTCTCCGTATGCGTAGAGGAGTTTCGCGCCGTGGAGGATCACGCCGTTGTACTCCTGGCCTGTGCCGGGGAGGAAGCCGGGGACATCCACCAGTGTCACCAGAGGAATGTTGAAGGCGTCGCAGAAACGTACGAAACGTGCTCCCTTGCGCGATGCATTGGAATCGAGCACGCCGGCGAGCACCTTGGGCTGGTTGGCCACGATGCCTACCGACTGGCCGTTGAAGCGCGCGAAACCGATGATGATGTTGCGTGCGTAGTCAGGCTGTACCTCGAGGAACTCTCCGTTGTCGACGATTGCCGAGATCACGTCGTACATGTCGTAGCTGCGCTTCGGGCTGTCGGGGATGATGTCGTTGAGCTTGTCCTCGAGACGGTCGATCGGGTCGGTGCAGGACACGAGCGGAGTCTCCTCCATATTGTTCTGCGGTATGTAGCTGATGATCTTGCGGATGAGGGCGATGCACTCCTCCTCGGTCTCGGCCACGAAGTGGGTCACGCCGCTCTTTGTGGAGTGAACCGATGCGCCGCCGAGGTCTTCCTGGCTTACATCCTCGCCTGTCACTGTCTTCACAACCGAAGGTCCCGTGAGGAACATGTAGGAGAGTCCTTTGGTCATGATCGTGAAGTCGGTGAGGGCCGGGCTGTAGACCGCGCCGCCGGCGCACGGACCCATGATGGCCGAAATCTGGGGAACGACTCCGGAAGCCATGATGTTGCGCTGGAAAATCTCCGAATAGCCGGCGAGGGCGTTGATACCCTCCTGGATGCGGGCGCCGCCGGAGTCATTGAGGCCGATTACCGGAGCTCCCATCTTCATGGCCATATCCATGACTTTGCAGATCTTCTGCGACATGGTCTCGGAGAGTGAGCCTCCGAATACGGTGAAGTCCTGTGCGAACACGTATACCAGGCGCCCGTCGATTGTACCGAAACCGGTTACAACGCCATCGCCGAGGATGTGCTTCTTGTCCTGACCGAAGTTCGTGCAGCGGTGTGTCACGAACATGTCGAGCTCCTCGAAACTACCCTCGTCGAGCAGCATGGCTATGCGCTCGCGGGCTGTGTATTTGCCTCTCTGGTGCTGTTTCTCGATGGCCTTCTCGCCACCTCCGAGACGGCACTCGGCACGCTTCTCGATAAGCTGGCTGATTTTTTCTTCCTGTTTGCTCATTGCTTTATGTTATGCAGGTTATAAGATTATTTCTTGGAGGGGTCTTCGCAGAGTTCGGTGAGGACTGCCTCAGTCGACTTCGGGTGAAGGAAGGCGATCTGCAGACCGTCGGCACCCTTGCGCGGAGCCTTGTCGATCAGACGGAGACCTTTCTCCTCGGCTTCCTGAAGTGCGTTGGCCACGCCGTCCTCGATGGCGAATGCCATGTGGTGCATGCCGCCGCGGCCGCCGTTCTTCTCGATGAACTTGGCGATGGTGCTTTCGGGGCTTGTCGGCTCGAGAAGCTCGATCTTTGTGTCGCCTACTTTGAAGAAAGCTGTTGTTACCTTCTGGTCCTCAACCACTTCCTGCTTGTAACACTTAAGTCCGAGAACGTTCTCGTAGTACTTGATAGCCTCTGCCAGATCAGGCACTGCTATTCCGATGTGCTCAATGTGTGAAATTTCCATTGATTTGATTTTTGGTTAGATTATGTTGTTTTTAATTTGGTTGGATTATGTTATTTTATTGTTTCGCTGAGAAGGTTTTCGAACCTTTTACGCTTCAATATGCAAAATTACTAAATTTCTCCAAATATCCCCGCGTTTTTTCCATAATTCACACTAAATTTAATGGGGATTAGGTTTTTCTATCAAAATTTGTTAATTTTGCCGAGAATATCTCATGCGCCTTTTTCTGTGGACTCCGGTTTCCGCGGTTTCATGGTAAAAAGCACACAAGCCCTGTACTAAGCGAAACGCTGCCGGATGCGGCGGTGCAGCCGGGAGAGCGATGCGAACGCGGCGACCGTCCGGTAATGTCCGGAGGGCATAAAAACGAACGGAATGAATCTGACACCAAACATGATAGCCGGCTTTGTCAAAGGCAAGGTCGAAGGAAACGGCGAACTGCCGATAACCGGTTTTGCGAAAATCGAGGAGGCAAAGGCCGGCGACATCACTTTCATAGCCAATCCTAAATACGCTCATTTCATCCACACTACATCGGCCACTGCCGTGCTCGTGTCGGATGGATTCGAAACAGACGGACCGGTCAGACCGACCCTGATCCGGGTGCCTGACCCATACGTCGCTCTCGCCGACCTGCTCAACGCCGTGGAGGCTCGCAAGCCCCGCAAGCATGGCGTGGAGCAGCCATGCCACATAGCGGAGGGAGTGGTGATCCCCGAGGACGCCTATATCGGCGCGTTCGCTTACATCGGCGAGGGCGTGACTCTCGGTAAAGGTGTGATGATATATCCGCAGGCTTACATCGGTGACGGCGTTCATATCGGCGACGGCACCGTGATCCGTGCCGGAGTACGTATTTACGAGGGATGCCGCATCGGCTCCCGGTGTGTTATCCACAGCGGCGCAGTGATCGGTGCCGACGGCTTCGGTTTCGCTCCCTGTCCCGACGGTTCCTACGAGAAAATCCCCCAGATAGGCGTCGTGGTGATCGAGGATGATGTAGAGATCGGTGCCAATACCACGGTGGACCGAGCCACTTTCGGCTGCACGCGTATCGGCAAGGGAACCAAGCTCGACAACCTTATCCAGGTGGCCCACAACGTGGAGATCGGCACCGGCAACGTGTTCGCCGCCCAGACCGGCATAGCGGGTAGCACCAAGATAGGCAATTACAACCGGGTGGGAGGCCAGGTGGGCTTCTCCGGCCATATCAAGGTCGGCGACATGAACGAGATCGGCGCCCAGTCCGGAATCCCCAACAGCATCGGCTCCGGCTCCCGGATCATCGGTTATCCCGCCGTCGACGCGATGCAGTTCGCCCGCACGCAGGTTTACCTCAAGCGACTGCCTGAGCTGTTCAGGCAACTTAACAGAAAATAACCAACAGACAATATGAACCAACAGACCATCAACGAATCCTTTACCGTAAAAGGAAAAGGTCTTCATTCAGGGATAATGATCACCGCAGTGTTCAATCCCGCCGATGAGAACACCGGATACCGGTTCCGCCGGGTGGATCTTCCGGATCAGCCTGTGATCGAGGCTATTGCAGAAAATGTAGTCGATACCACACGTGGCACTGTGATTGGCCGCAATGGAGTGGTGGTCAGCACCATAGAGCATGCTATGGCGGCTCTTTACGCAGCCGGAATCGACAACTGCCTTATAGACGTGGACGGTCCCGAGCTTCCTATACTCGACGGTAGCGCGATCCAGTATGTGGAGAATATAGAGCGCGTGGGGCTGAAGGAGCAGAAGGCCGACAAGGATTTCTATATAATAAAGGAGAAGACAAAGTTTCGCGACGATGACTCCGGCTCCACCATCACCATCTATCCCGACGACGGATTCAGCGTGGAGTGCATGGTGGAATATGATTCCCCGGTGCTTCCGAATCAGTTCGCGGTCCTTGACAGTCTCGCCGAATTCAAGCAGGAGATATCCCAGGCGCGTACTTTCGTTTTCGTGCGCGAGATCGAGCAGCTTGTGGCTCACAACCTGATCAAGGGTGGAGACCTCGACAACGCCATCGTGATCTACGACAAGGAGATTCCGCAGGAGCAGATCGACAATATCTGCCGCGTGATGAATGTTCCGCGCATAGAGCTCAATTCCCTCGGCTACATCAATCCGACACCTCTGAAATGGGACAACGAGCCGGCGCGCCACAAACTCATGGACCTCATAGGCGACCTCGCCCTTATCGGCCGTCCGCTCCAGGGTAGGGTGGTGGCTGTCCGCCCCGGACATTCCGTCAACAACAAGTTCACCCGTCTTGTGCGCAAGAACGTGAAGCATACCGAAATCCAGGCGCCAGTCTACAACCCCAACATCGAACCTATAATCGATGTCAACGGAATCCGCCGTTTGCTTCCTCACCGCTATCCCTTCCTGCTTGTCGACAAAGTAATCGAGATCGACAGGAAGCATATAGTCTGCGTGAAGAACGTGACGGTCAACGAGCCCTTCTTCCAGGGTCACTTCCCCGAGGAACCGGTGATGCCAGGTGTGCTTCAGGTGGAGGCTATGGCCCAGGCCGCCGGAGTGCTTGTGCTCAATTACCTTGAGGAGCCGGAAAAATACTCCACATATTTCCTGAAGATCGACAATGTCAAGTTCCGTCAGAAGGTCGTTCCGGGCAATACCCTCTTGCTCAACGTGTCGCTCATGACCGAGATCCGCCGCGGATGCGCCATCGTGAAAGGCTACGCTTTCGTAGGCGAGAAGATTGTGTGCGAGGCTGAACTCATGGCGCAGATCATTAAAAACAAGTAAAGATGGCAAATCTGTATAACGTTCATCCCGATGCGAGAATCGGGAACAACGTGGAGATAGGCGATTTCACCACGATATACGATAATGTCGAGATAGGCGACAACTGTAAGATCTACGGCAACGTGACCATATTCCCCGGTGCCAGAATCGGGGATGGAGTCTCCATCTTCCCCGGTGCCGTCGTGTCCGGAATCCCGCAGGACCTTAAGTTCCGCGGCGAGGAGACATTCGTCTACATCGGCGACGGCACCACGCTGCGCGAGTGTACGACGGTGAATCGCGGGACCGCCTCCAAGGGAAAGACCGTGGTGGGGAAGAACTGCCTTATAATGGCCTATTCGCATGTGGCGCACGACTGTCGTCTCGGCGACCGTGTCATAATGTCGAACGCATGCCAGATAGCCGGCGAGGTCCGCATCGACGATGCGGCCGTGATCGGCGGAGGCAGCCTGATCCATCAGTTCTGCCACATCGGCAGAAACATCATGCTTCAGGGCGGAGCGTTGGTCAACAAGGACATTCCTCCTTTCGTAAAAGCCGCCAGGGAGCCGATTTCCTACGTCGGAATCAATTCCGTGGGTCTGCATCGCAATCATTTCACAGAGGAGGAGATCCGTGCGATTAGCGATGTCTATAGAGTTCTCTATCTGAGCGACCTCAACATTACAAACGCCGTCAAGCTCGTGCGCGACACATGCCCCGCATCGCCTCTGCGCGACGAAATCATCGACTTTATCGAACACTCCGAGCGAGGAGTGATCCGATCCGCGATCTGAAAGTCAAGTAAAATCCAAGAAAAATTGAAGCGCGCCGTGTCAGCCACAGCGCGCTTCTATTTTTTATTCCCCAAAACAAAAATTCAAAATTCAATCCTCCAGCTTGCGCCCCCCTCCCCCTTGAGTCCGATAATTCAAAATTCAACATTCAAAATTATTCTCTCTCAGCCGTATTTCGAGATTTTCCGGAGCTGTGATTCGTTGAGAATCCGGATGCGGCGCCCGTCCACGAAAAGGAGCTTTTCATTGACAAAAGCCATTAGCGTGCGGATCGCGTTGGAGGTAGTCATGTTGGAGAGATTGGCCAGGTCCTCGCGGCTCATGTATATCTTCAGGGTACAGTCGTCATCCTCATAGCCGTATTTGTCGGCGAGCATAAGCAGAGACTCGGCAAGACGACCGCGTATATGCTTCTGAGTAAGGTTGATCATCTTTGTGTCGGAGTCTCCTAAGTTTCTCGATAGCTCATGGATGAAGAACATGGCGAGGTTGTTGTTGCCCCGGATCAGTTTTTCCACGATTTCCATCGGGATTATTCCCAATACGCTCGGTTCGATGGCCTGGGCTGACGACACATACGGCTCGTTGGCGAAATAGGCTCTGTACCCGAAGTACTGCACCGGACGGTAGAGCCGCAGAATCTGAGCCCTGTCGCCGATACCGCTCTTGAAGAGTTTGACCTTCCCCTCAAGCAGACAGTAAAGATTTTCAGGAGTCTCCGATTCCGCATAAATCATCTGGTTCCTTTTGTAACGCTCATACTTGAAGTTGTCGGTCACCACCCGCTTTTCATCAGGAGTCAGGGCTTTCCATATCTCTGAAAGATCGTCTCCGATAATCCGCTCAAGAGTGCTTTTAGTAATCATATCCTTAATCTTGAATCTTGTGTTCAACAACTATGTTGTGTGATAATTCTATATCGTGCAAAATTAGTAAAATTATTTCAATTTGCGAAGAAATTAATTGATTGTTATGAGTGTATGTGCAAAATAATGAATAAATACACCCGTTTCCGGGTCATTTTCGTTTCATTTTTCCATTTTCGGTGCGTGGAATGATTCCGACGCGTATTGTCTTCGGGAATTCGTGCGGGGAAACTTTCCCCTTTAACAAGGTGGTTATTCCGGCTTTGATTTCTTCCGGATTCATTCCTGATTTCTCATCAGGTTCGATGGTAAGTACCACCCGTTCTCCCCACTTTTCATCCGGTTCCGCATTTATTAGACATTCCATTCCGGTGAGTGAGCGTATTTTGGCTTCCAGTTCCTCCGGATGCACTTTCAGCCCTCCGGTTATGATCACGTTGTCGGCTCTCCCTCTTATGGTGAATGTCTCAGGAGTATCCATCTTTGCGATGTCGTTTGTGACGATTCTTTGCCAACCCTCGATGTCGATGCCGAGGCAACCCTCTTCGGTAGTGAAGATGCTGACCCCCGGGAGTACCCGGAAACTCTCCTCCGGGTCGCATATCCTTCTGATAGCCACATGCGATGCGGTCTCGGTCATGCCATACGTCTCGTATGCCGGGATTCCACGTTCGTCGATGATCCTGCGCAGGCCGTCATGCACCGGCGCGCCGCCCACCAGATATGCGCCTACGTCAGGCAGTTTCTCCATCCGCGCGATGTGGAGCATCTGCGACGGCACAACCGATACGAGGTCTATCCTTTCACCTGAATATTGCCGGAACGGTGTATTTGACGGCTTCTCGTATGAAAGACGGCAGCCGGCGGTACGTGCCCTCACCAACTGCATCTTGCCACCGATATAATCAGGGGAGATGCAGCTGTAGAGGAGCGAGTCGCACGTTATGCCGAAGTAATCGATGGTGCGCTGTGCGCTGCGCCGCATCTCCCGCTTGGGAAGAAGTATCTTCTTCGGCTTTCCGGTCGACCCGGATGTGGAGCACTCGATGCATTCCGATCCGTCATCCCATATCTCACCAAACTGCTCGTAGGTCATTCTCTCCAGTCGAGGCTATTAGCCCATTCGTTAAGTTTTTCGGTCTGTGGATGATAGCTGAGCCTGTCTCCGTCGAGGCGCAGCTGCTCCGGAGCATTGTTCTTGTAGAGCGCGCCGGTGCCAAGTCCTTGAGGCATTTTCGTTTTAAGAGTGGCGGTCCACTGCGCGAGAGCGTCGAGGCCCACACTTGATTCAAGAGAGGAGGTGATCCACCATCCGGTGCCGGTCTCTTCGGCAAGCCTGATCCACTCCTCAGCTCCTGAGAATCCTCCGGTCAGTGCCGGTTTGAGAACTATATAGGCCGGACGGATCTCCTCGATTGTCTGCCGCTTCTCCTCGAAGCTGTATTTGCCGATAAGCTCCTCATCAAGAGCTATCGGTAGAGGCGAGGTCTCGCACAGGAACCTCATCAGGGCCGGAGTGCCCGCCTTGATGGGCTGCTCTATGCTGTGTACGTCGAGGTCGGCGAGACGCTTGAGCCTGGGCAACGCGTTGTCCATCGTGAAACCGCCGTTGGCATCCACGCGGATCTCTACCTTCGATCTGTCGTACCGGTTGCGGATATATTCGATCATGTCGACCTCCTTCTTCCAGTCTATTGCCCCGATTTTCAGCTTGATGCAATGGAATCCCGCCGAAAGTTTCTCCTCTATCCGCTCAATCATCGTGTCGTAATCTCCCATCCACACGAGTCCGTTGATCTCGATGCTGTCATTTCCGAGCAGGAACGGAGAGTCGAAATACGTGCGGCTGCCCCCGCCGGAGAAATCCCTGATGGCTTGCTCGAAACCGAACTGCAACGAAGGAAATCTCTGCAGGTCTGTCGGGATTCCGAGCCTTACGTTGGCCTGAAGCTCCATGAGTTTATAGAAGTATCTGTCATCGGCTTCCGGCGACAGACCGGGGAACACAGCTGCCTCTCCGAGCCCGTAACCGGATGGATCAGACTCATCGAAAAGCCGCAGGAAACATGTGATTTTTTCCGTGTAGGTTCCCCGCGATGTCCCTGCCGGCTGCTTGAACTCAAGCATGTATGGAGCGAACTGAAGTCTCATAGGAACCGGTTCTTATGGGAATTTCGGGAATCTGTCGAAGTCGGGGTCTCTTTTCTCGAGGAATGCGTTCTTACCCTCCTGAGCCTCCTCCATGGTATAATACAGGAGTGTGGCGTCGCCGGCGAACTGCATCAGTCCGTGCTGACCGTCGAGTTCCGCATTGAGGGCACGCTTGATCATGCGGATGGCCAGAGGGGACCTTTTCAGAATGGTGCGGCACCATTCCACAGTGGTCTCCTCAAGCTTTTCGAATGGCACCACTGTATTCACCATTCCCATCTCCAGAGCTTCCTGAGCGGTGTACTGACGGCAGAGGAACCAGATCTCGCGGGCCTTCTTCTGCCCCACGCAGCGCGCAAGGTATGAGGCACCGAATCCTCCGTCGAAACTACCCACCTTCGGGCCTGTCTGGCCGAAGCGTGCGTTTTCGGAAGCTATCGAGAGGTCGCACACCACCTGCAGCACGTTGCCTCCTCCGATGGAGTAGCCGTTCACCATGGCTATTACCGGTTTCGGGATGGAGCGTATCATCTGGTGCAGGTCGAGCACATTGAGTCGAGGCACGCCGTCCTCGCCGATATAGCCGCCATGTCCTTTCACATTCTGGTCTCCTCCGCTGCAGAAGGCCTTGTCGCCGGTGCCGGTCAGGACAATCACTCCGATGTCGCTGCGCTCCCGGCAGATGCGGAACGCATCGAGCATCTCCTCGTTCGTCTTGGGACGGAACGCATTGTAGACCTCTGGGCGGTTTATCGTTATCTTCGCTATCCCCTCGAACTTTTCGAAGAGAATGTCTTCATAATCCTTTATTTTCTTCCAGTTGTACATAAGTGTTTTTGCTTTATTCAGTGTTTTTGCGGAGAAAGGAATTCGGTCAATGCTTCGGTGCTTTTCTGCGGGTCGGCCTTGATTTCCAGCATAATATGTTCTCCTTTATATAATTCTCTGAGAGCGGAGCGCAGTTCCGTCTCGTTTTCCGCACGCAGATACCTCCAGCCGTATGCCTCGGCGAGAGCCTTGAGCGGAAGCACAGGTGGCGCGCAGAAATATTCCTCGCGGATGTCGAGGTCGCGGGTTGTGCGTATGAACCTGAATATCCCGCCTCCGTCGTTGTTGACCACTACGATATTGAGCGGCACTCCTTCGGTAAGTGCCATGATCTGCGGGGAATAGGCGAAGGACATGTCGCCGGTCACGAGCAGGGTCTTGCCTCCGTAGGCCATTGCGCATCCGAGTGCCGTGGCGTTTGTGCCCTCGATGCCTGACACGCCGCGGTTGCCGTAGCATGCGTGTGGCAGCTGTTCAAGGCAAAGCTGCGCGTAGCGCACGCAGGTGCCGTTCGATACAAACAGATTGTAGTCGCGCGGTATGCTTTTGAATACGATGTCGAGTGCGGAAAGTTCTGTCCATCCCCGGGCGCTCAGGCGTTTGTCATATTCCTCCGACATGCTTTCCCTGAGTTCCTTCCAGTCTTCGCCGTATGTCGGGGCGGTTACGGGATTTTTGCGGATCATCTTTTTCAGCACGCGTGTGGTCCCCTTGAAGAAGGGAAGCGGCCTGATGTCGGCATGGAGAGACAGATGCTGGAAACAGTCCATACCCTCGGCGGTGTCGGCGAGGGTCCAGTGCTCCACGTTCTCGCAACCGCGTATGAACTCCTTGAGCATCCTCGATACGAGCGCGCCTCCGATACTGATCACGACATCCGGAGCGAGTTGTCTGCGTTTCTCAGCCGGCATCGACGCCAATAGACCGTCTATCATATAAGGATTGCCGCCAAGGTGCAGATTGGAGAGCGTCTCGCAGAGGACAGCTACATTTGGAAGCGACGCGAACTCCGCGATGGCCCGGTTCAGCCTGTCGTCAGGGGGCATGAAACCGGCCACAAGCAATACCCGCCTGTCTGCGAGTCTTCCTGCCAGATCTTCCGAAACTTTTGTGGAAATGACTGTGGAGTCCTCGATGGTCTCGACCGTTCGCGGGGGAGTGCAGTCGCGGCATACAGTCGCCTGGAGGGGGGTGGCGAACTGGATGTTGATATGAACCGGTCCCGGTCGTCCCGTGGTGGCCACGGTCACCGCCTCGTTGGCCAGGCGGTTTGCTGCCCATTCTCCCTCGGAGCGGAACCTCCCGTTGGCACAGGGTATCGGTGCGGGGTCCCATACCGGTATGTCGAAACTTTTCTTGACTATGTTCTCGAGACTGCGGAATTGTCTGAGGGTCTGCGAGTCATCCTGATCGATCCATTGGCCCGGCCTGTCCGCGGAAATCACGATCAGCGGAATCTGCTGGTAGAAGGCCTCTGCCACGGCCGGCGCGTAGTTGTATAGCGCGGTCCCCGAAGTGCAGGCTATGGCTACCGGCTGCCGCGACACCATCGCCATACCCAGGGCCATGAATGCGGCGGTCCGCTCATCGGTGACGATATGCTTCTTGAGCTCCGGACGCCCGGCGCAGGCGATCATCAACGGAGTGTTCCTGCTCCCGGGCGAGAGGACTATAGTCTCTACGCCGCGTGCCGACAACACATCCATCAGCTGGCTGCAACCGCAGTCTGCGGTGTCGTTCATCCCGGTCTTTCCCAACGATGCAGGAGGTTTCATTCTCATCATTTCATCAGAAACCTCACCGGGCGGTAACCGAGCAGAAACGCCGCGGTATCCATCCTTTTCTTTCCTGAGGGCTGCAGTTCGAGTATCTCGACGGCTCCGTCGGCTGTCCCGGCGAACAGTCTTCGTCCTTTCGCCACTGTCTCGCCGGGAGCGAGTCCCCTGGGAGCGTCATCGGGAACGGACGATGTCAGTATCTTCACGTCGAATGTCCTTCCCGTCTCGTCCTCGAGAGTGGAGAAAGCGGCGGGGTAGGGGCTGAGCCCCCTTATATGGTTGTGGATTTCCGCGCTGGCCGAGTACCATTTGACGGCGCAGTCATCGCGGAATATCTTGGGGGCGGGAATGAACTCCCCTTCCGGCTGAGGTCGTGTCGTAAGCGTGCCGTCGCAGATCTTCCCTACGGTATCCGACACCATGTCGGCACCCATCGCCATCAGACGGTCATGGAGGGTTCCGGCATTGTCATCGGGGGCGATTTCTGTTTTTCGCACGTCGATGATGTCACCCATGTCGATTTCATGGTTGAGGAAGAAAGTGGTGATACCCGTTTCCACCTCTCCGTTCATAATCGCTCTGTTGATGGGGGCCGCCCCTCTGTATTTGGGAAGCACAGAGGCATGGAGGTTGAATGTCCCGAGTCGGGGCATACCCCATACCAGTTCCGGCAACATCCTGAAAGCTATCACGATGAAGAGGTCGGCGTCGAGTTCCCTTAGCCGGGACAGAAACTCCTCGGACCGCAGTTTCTCCGGCTGAAGCACCTCAAGTCCATGTTCCGCCGCATACTTCTTCACATCGCTCTGTATCAGCTTATGGCCCCGTCCCGCAGTCTTGTCGGGCATAGTCACCACAGCCTTTATGTCGTAGCCCTCCGCCACCAGACGGTCAAGGCTGGCCACCGCGAATTCCGGTGTTCCGAAAAACACTATCTTCAGATTTTCCTTATTCATATATATTCTCCTCCTTTCCTCTTGTCCGGCTTTGTCCCGAGGCTCCGTCAGTCATCGGTGAAGTGTCTCAGCACACGTCGGTATGAGTTGAATATCTTTGATTTGGATACGAATCCTATATAACGTCCATTATCCACAACCGGCAGATTCCATGCGTTGGTCTTGTCGAATATCTCCATCACCTTGTCCATCGGCGTATGGATGTCGATCATGGCCGGCGGGGCCGACATGAACCGCGACACGTGCATCTTCTTGTAGAGGTCTGTGCGGAACATGATGTTGCGGATGTCATCGAGGAGCACTATGCCCTTGAGCATTCCGTCGGAGTCCGTCACGGCGAAGAGGTTGCGGTTCGAAACCGATATCACGTCGACCATCTCCTTCAGGTTCATCTCGGGATGCACCTCGCGGAAATCGGTCTCTATCAGGTTGTCGATCTTCAGCAGCGTCAGCACGGTCTTGTCCTTCTGGTGCGTGAGCAGGTCGCCGGCCTTGGCAAGACGCATGGTGTAGATGCTGTATGGGGTGAAGATTCTTATGGTCATGTAGGATATGGTGGAGACGATGAGCAGGGGGAGGAAGAGGTTGTAGCCTCCGGTCATCTCCGCAGTGAGGAAGATCGCCATCAGGGGCGCGTGCATCACGCCGGCCATGACCCCCGCCATTCCCATGAGTGTGAAGTTCTTCTGAGAGATGGTGAGCCCGAAGTCGAGGTTGTTGAGGATGAAGGCGAAGAGGAATCCGATGAGTGCCCCCACGAACAGCGAGGGGGCGAATGTGCCGCCCACGCCTCCGGCCCCGTTGGTGGCCGAGGTGGCGAATGCCTTGAACATCGCTATCGCCCCGATGAACATGGCTATGAACCAGACGTTGTTGCGGTCCACATAGAAGAGGGTGCGGTCGAGCACATCCGACACGTTGCCGTTAAGCAGGTCGTTGATCGATGTGTACCCCTCGCCGTATAGCGGAGGGAAGATGAAGATGAGGGCGGCGATTATGGCTCCGCCGATCAGTACGCGCCATCCCTGCTTCTTGATTTTGCCGAAAATTCCCTCCATCATGAACATCACCTTCGTGAAATAGTACGACATCAGGCCGCATACCACGCCGAGGATTATCGAGAATGGAATCTGTCGCGTGAGGAAAGGCTCGCTCTGCGCGAAGAAAAACTCAGAGTTGTATCCCTCGAGGATGTAGGCCACGGTGGCGCCCGCGATCGAGGAGATGAGAAGCGGCATCACGGTCAGGCCCGTGAGGTCGATCATGAGCACCTCTATGGTGAAAAGCATTCCCGCGATAGGGGCTCGGAAGATTCCGGCGATGCCGGCTGCCGCGCCGCAACCCACCAATGTCATCAGAACCCTCGGGGAGAGCCTGAACGCCTGTCCCACATTGGAGCCTATCGCCGCGCCCGTGAAGACTATCGGGCCCTCGGCTCCCACGGAACCTCCGAATCCGATTGTTATCGATGAGGCTATCAGCGAGGCGTACATGTTACGCTTCTTAAGCCGGGACTTGTGGCGGGAGATGGCGTACAGCACCTTGGTGACTCCATGCGATATGTTGTCCCGAACCACATACTTCACGAACAGGACCGTGAGCAGGATACCCGCCACCGGATAGACCAGGTAAAGCCAGTTGGCCTGGGTGGTGTTGAAATGCGCTGTCAGCAGCCCCGATATCGCTCCGATCAGATACTTGAGCAACTGGGCGGCAAGGCCGCAGGCAATGCCGATCACCAGAGCGAGAATCACCATGAAACTCTTCTCCTTGATATGATGCTCGCGCCATGTCACGAACTTCATCCATAGCTCGGTCCACCGGTTATGTCTCTCTTTGTATGCCATGTTATACGCCCGATCCTTTGATTACTGTGCGGATTGTATATATCAATATCTTGATGTCCATCGACAGCGACATGTTGTTGATATACAGCAGGTCGTACTGCGAACGTTTGACCATCTGCGTCACTGTCGACGCGTAGCCGTATTTCACCATGCCCCAGCTCGTGATTCCGGGACGCACCTGATGTATCAGCCTGTAATATGGAGCCTGCTTCACGATTCTGTCGGCGAAGTATGCCCGTTCGGGCCTCGGCCCCACGAGCGACATTTCCCCCTTGAGCACGTTCCAGAACTGCGGCAGCTCGTCGAGACGGTATTTGCGCAGTATGCGCCCCACGCCTGTCACTCTCGAGTCGTTGTCGCTCGAGAGCTGGGGGCCGTTCTGCTCGGCGTCGATGCGCATGGAACGGAATTTATAGATTCTGAATGGTTTCTGATGGAGCCCGAGGCGTTCCTGACTGTAGAACACAGGTCCCGGCGAACTCCTTTTCACCGCTATCGCGATCACGCCCAACACCGGAGACAGGACCAGTAGCGCCAGCGCGGAGACCGTTATGTCGGTTATGCGCTTCACGTTTTTCTCCCATTCGCTCATCCTCGAGGAGGTGAGTGTGATCATCGGCAGTCCCATTATGTCGTCGAGCACGATGTTGGATGTCACGAATCCGAGCGTGCCGGGCTCTATGTAGACCGGCAGGTTGAGTCTGAAGACCCGGCTGAGTATCTCCATCACCGTTTCGTCGCTGTCTTTCGCCGGTGAGATTATCAATCTGTCCACCACCTTCTCCCTGCATATTCTCTCCATGTCGTCCATCTCCCATGCTTCAAGCCCGTCGTCTGCGTTTCTTTCCCCGGGGATTCTTATGAAGCCTACCACATCGTGGCCCCAGACCGAACCGCTTTTCTTGATTGTTTCGTAGGTGCGCCGCGACCTCGCCGAATTGCCTATTATCAGTGTGGAGTAGATAAGCCTCCTCTCTCTAAGCCTGGAGATGGTTCGCGAGGTTATGGCGTATCTGGCCGTATAGGTGCATCCGAACAGCAGGAGGGCCAGGATCAGTATCATGAAATAGCTTTCCCTGCGCATCGTCATGGGATCGTTGATCAGTGCCAGCAGATAGATTCCCAATGATCCGATCACGGTTCCGGCCATGGTCTGGTTAAGCTCGCTCAGTCTTGATTTCTCGAGCGCGTTGTTGTAATAACCTGTCATGCCGTATATTATCAGCATGCCAAATGGAAAAAATATCTGTTCGAGCACAAGCGTCCTCGATAGGAGATAACCCCACATTCCATCAAGCGATTCGTGCCTCACGATGAAGAAGAACCGGAATATGTTGAAAAGAAATATGGCCACGTTGACGGCTACATAATCGGAAATTATGTATCTCAACCGTTGTTTTGTGGCTATGGTGTTCTTCTCTTTATTCATAAATCCGGCCTCGGGAGCGGGCGTTCAGAAAAATCTTTATTATGCAAATTTAACCAAAAATCTGTTAATAGGCAATGAAAAGGCCTCTTCATGCGAAAAATGTCAATAATTTTCTATGAAGAGGTCTTGTTGTAGTGATATTATCGGATCACCTTTATCACCCCGTTGTCGTTGACTTTGATGATATTGCTCGGTTTAGGTGTGCCGGAAGAGATTCTGCCGTATTTCACCACGTAGTCCACGCCGTCGATTATCTCCTCCTCGATGTCGGCGAACCGTCGCGGGGTCTTTTTTCCGCTCACATTTGCCGATGTCGATACGATCGGTCCGCGCAATCTCCTGCATAGAGCGGAGGAGAAGGGCTCCGATGAGATTCTGATGCCGAGCGACCCGTCGTCGGCCTTGAGGTTGTCGGCGACGCCTGTGGGGCGGTCGTAGATGATGGTCAGCGGATTGACGGCCGCGTCTATAAGTTGCCAGGCCGTGTCGGGCACGTTCAGTACCGACCGCTGGAGCATCCCTTCCGAGTCCACCAGGCAGAGCATGGCCTTGCTGTCGGCACGCTGTTTCAGCCGGTAGATCTTTTCCACGGCCTCGGCGTTGGCGGCGTCGCACCCTATTCCCCACACGGTGTCGGTAGGGTAGAGGATTATGCCTCCGTTGCGTAGAACCTCGGCGGCGCGGTCAAGATCCTCCTTTTCATATCTTTCGTTTTCCATAATTGTCTTATTGGTCCAGTTGTTTCAACCATAGCGACGATGTCGCGTCGGAGGGCATTCTCCAGTCGCCACGGGGCGAGAGACAGATGCTACCCACTTTCACGCCGTCGGGCATGCATGAGCGCTTGAACTGCTGGGAGAAGAACCTGCGGTAGAATGTCCTCAGCCAGTGCTGTATGGTTGCGCGGTCATATTTTCCGTCGAAAGCAATGCAGGCAAGCATGAGGATCTTCTCCGGTCCGAATCCATGACGCAGCATGGCGTGCAGAAAGAAGTCGTGAAGCTCGTATGGGCCTACCAGGTCTTCAGTCACCTGGGTTATGTTTCCGTCGGCGTCGGCTGGCAGCAGCTCCGGACTTACCGGAGTCTCGGTCACGTCGGTGAGTGTCTTGCGCAATGCCTCGTCATCGGTGTTGCGGGCATAACCCTCCACGAGATAGCGTACAAGAGTCTTTGGCACCGAGGTGTTGACGGCATACATCGACATTTGGTCGCCGTTGTAGGTACACCATCCCAAAGCGAGTTCGGAGAGGTCGCCGGTGCCGATCACCATTGCGTTCTCCTTGTTGGCTATGTCCATCAGTATCTGTGTGCGTTCACGCGCCTGGCTGTTTTCGTATGTCACGTCATGTTTCGCCGGATCCTGACCTATGTCTTCGAAATGTGAGGAGACGGCTTTTGCTATGGAAATCTCCATGTCGGTCACTCCCAGCCGTTCCATCAGCGTCACCGCGTTGCGGTGTGTGCGTCCCGTCGTGCCGAAACCGGGCATCGTTATGCCTGTCACGCCTTTGCGGTCGAGGCCCAGCATGTCGAAAGCCTTGACGGTTACGAGGAGCGCGAGGGTGGAGTCGAGTCCTCCGGAAATGCCCACCACCGCCTTGCGGCAGCCGGTGGCGCGCAGCCTCTGCATGAGTCCCCAGGCCTGGATGGAGGATATTTCGTCGCATCGGGCCTGAAGTTTCCCGGGGTCCGGGTCGAGGAAAGGATAAGGATTTATTTTCCGGTATTCGAGCTCGAAGTCGTTCTCTGGTGTCGCTATCGTTATCTCGCGGCAGCCCCGGACTTCCTGCTCCGGATTGATGTTGTCGCTGAACGACGAGAAATGCATCCGGTCGTTCCTCAGAGCCTCTATGTCGATGTCGGCGAATACTGTCTGGGGCTCGAGGCTGAAGCGCCGGGACTCCGCGAGGAGCGAGCCGTTTTCGGCGATGATTCCGTTGCCGCTGAATGCCAGGTCGGTTGAGGACTCTCCGAGTCCGGCCGAGGCATATACGTATGCCGCGCGGCATCGTGCTGACTGGTTCTTTATAAGATTTACGAGATATTCATGCTTGCCGATAAGCTCGTCGGTGGCCGACAGATTCAAAATGACATCGGCTCCGGCGAGTGCGAGTCTTGTGCTTGGTGGTTCCGGCACCCACAGGTCCTCGCAGATCTCTATTCCGAATCTGAAGTCGCCGCTCCCCCCGCCGCTTGAACGGCAGGTGAAGATCATGCCGGTCCCGAACGGCACCATGTTTCCTCCCACTTCAATCGTTCCGTCGGTATTGTGACCGGATGAGAACCATCTTTTTTCGTAGAATTCGCCGTAATTGGGAAGAAAGGATTTGGGCACGACACCTTCTATACGGCCGTTTGCGATCACTACAGCGCAGTTATATAGCCTGTTGTTGCGCTCCAACGGAGCGCCTGCCACGCATACCGTGGCAAGCCCCTCGGTGGCGCGGGCTATTTCCTCGAGGGCCGATACGGTTTTTTCGCGAAGCACGCTCTGGCCGAAAAGGTCGGCGCAGGTATAGCCTGTCACGCTCAGCTCCGGAAATACCATTATGTCGGTGTGGCGTGTGGATGCCTCTTCAAGTGCGGAAATGATTGCCGAGGCGTTCGCAGCCGGGTCAGCTAGCCGTACTGTGGGGGTGCATGAAGCCACTCTCGCGTATCTGTATCTGTTCATCTCTTCCGATATTTTTTACAAAGTTAATAAACCATCGGGATTCATAATATGTTTCTAATATAAATTGTTAAAATTTTTTTAACATTGACCGGAATAATCTATAAAAAGAATGATATGAAGAGAATCTTTACTGCAATGATTGCTGTCCTGGCTCTGTTCGGAGCGATTTCTCCGCAGAAGGCCAATGCGGCTGGTGGCGAGATGGCCATAGGCCTTAACGGCGGCTTCGCCACTTACAACGACGGGGGCTACATGAGCCTTTATTATCAGTATGAATTCGCCACTCATTTCAGGATCGCTCCTGAAATCGGGTATGTGTTCCGAAATGATGGAGTGTCGGCTTTCACGATGAATGTCGACATGCAGTTCCCGTTCCGCCTTCACAGGGTGGTGGCTGTCTATCCTTTCGCTGGTCTTACATTCAACAACTGGATGTGGCGTGATGGTGGCAATGCCGCGAGGGTAGGTGGAAACTTCGGTGCCGGCTTCGATTTCTATCTTACCAATTACCTTAAGCTAAGCGTCCAGGGCAAGTACTCGGTGATGAACGACACAAGCGGAGGTTTCTTCGGAGTCGGCATCGGTTACGTGTTCTGACATAAAAATTTATTGAAATGATTACAATGAAACAGATCGGTGTGTTGTCGGCTATTCTGCTCCCCGGCATCGCGTTGCTTTCATCCTGCACGGAGAAGAAAGCTGACTTTATCGGAGAGTGGAGAGCTGTAAAACCGGTGTCGGTCACGTCGGAGATTACCGGTGCGGAGTCGGCCACGGAGGAAATAACGCTTGTTTTCAGCGAGGCGAAAGGAAATACCTCCGGAAAGGTGGAGATGACGGGACGGTTCAAGGTGAGCATGGCGCTTCCCTCCGATTCAACCGCAGTCTCCGTACCGGTGACTTTCACGGCCGATGCCCGTTGCGATGGTTCCTGGACTCCGGATGGAGATGATTACGACGATTTGCTGCTTGTGTTCGATTACGAAGCGATTACCGTCACTGTTGACACTACATCGCTTTCCGCCGGAGCGAAACTGTCGCCCGAGCATCTGTCATCGACTTCGGAACTGTGCAGGATGAAGGTGGAGAATGCGTTCCGTTCCACGCTTGCACGCTATTCCGTGCTGGATGACGTGGAGGTCTCAAAGGACAGGACCTCGATGGATCTGGAACTGCAGAATCCGAAAGAGAAAGTCTATTTCACGCGTAGGTAACAAGCCCATAGGCTTATCTGCACAAGCTTACGAGGCTGATATACGTAGGCTTACGAGGCTGCGATAGATAAGAATGGACAGATGGACACGTCCCGGCGAATTCGTTCGGGACGTGTCTTTTTGAAATATTTTCGATAAAAGTTGGCGGATTCAAAAAAAAGCTGTAATTTTGTACCCGCTATCAGAAACGACCGGGAGAGATGCCGGAGTGGTCGATCGGGGCGGTCTCGAAAACCGTTGTGCCTTTCAGGTACCCAGGGTTCGAATCCCTGTCTCTCCGCAACAAACGCTGAAAATCAGCAAATTGTAAAACAAACACCCAGTTTT
>CAJUBC010000037.1 GCA_910584545.1 uncultured Muribaculaceae bacterium
ACCACTTATTTTGCTGTATATCAGCATGATTACAACCTTTCTAAGGGACGACTACCTACATTTGTGGTGGCGGTAAGACAACTGAGTATATTTGGATCTCCTCCAAGCACTTTCTCCGGGCCACGCATCTGCTTGTAAGTACGGGGACGCTTGAACAACAGCTACATCTTACAAAAAACAGGGCCTCGGAGTTTTATCCGAAGCCCTTTTATGTCAGTATTCCGTTTCTTCCGGACTGATCTGACGGCAATTCTCAGCCGGCGTATTCCTCGGCTGCGGAGGCTATCGCCTCCTTATCGGGAATCCAGCTGCCGTCGGCGGTCATCTCTACAAAGTCCATCGCGGGATAGCAGTCTATGCTATCGGGAAGGCCGTCGGCCTCCTCGCCATCGACCAGTCCGACTTCGAGCGATTCCGGATTGATCGTGATCTGGGCGTCGTCATCGTAACTCTCGTCGGCGGCTATATATTCGCGGACTTTGTCTAAGATTCTTTCCTTAAGTTCCATACTATTCTCTTCTTACTGTTATCCAATAAATCAGCTGCGGTCGCTGCCGCCGAAGATACGGAGGATGTAGAGGAACAGGTTGATGAAGTCAAGATAGAGGTTCAGCGCACCGATTGTAGCCAGTTTGTCGGCCATGGCCGGGTCGAGGTTGGCGCGGGCAAGAGCCTTCACCTGCTGGGTGTCCCATGCCGTGAGACCGGTGAAGATAAGCACTCCGGCTATCGAGATGATCCACTCGAATGTGCTGTTGGCAAGGAAGATGTTGACTACGCTTGCGATGATCAGGCCGATGAGGGCCATGAACAGGAAGCTGCCCAGCTTCGTAAGGTCTGACTTCGTGAAATATCCATATACCGACATCGCGCCGAACGTACCGGCCGTGATGAAGAAGGTATAGGTGATCGTACCGAGTCTATATACCAGGAAAATCGGAGCGAGCGTTATTCCCATCAGAGCGGCGAATATCACGAAGCAAGCGAGCACCGCGCCGGTCGACATCCGCGTGGCTCTGCTCGGAAGCACCCATGCCATCACGAGCATCGCTATAAAGGGAATCCACATCATGAATGCGTTGCCGTAGAACAACTGCAGCAACGAGGGCGAGCTTGCTATGCCGAGCGCGCAAAACGCCGAGACGAGAAGACCGATGAACATGCGCACGTAGACGCGCTTCATCACGGCATTGGTCTGACGGGCCACTTCCTGACCTCCGTAAAACGGAGGGGGTGTCGGGGACTGATTCATGTAATCCATATAGTTTCGATTTATGTTTCTTTCCATATATAACAAAAACCTCGCCAATTCTATCACATGCGCTCCGGCATCTCAATGCCGAGGAGGGTCATTGCAGCCTTCAACGTGCGGGCTACCACGTAGGAGATGAGCAGACGGCGGTTGCGCACATCGGGATTTTCCTCGCGAAGGATGGAATAGTCGTGGTAGAACTGATTGTATTCCTTGGCCAGGTCGTAGGCGTAGTTGGCCACCAACGCGGGGGAATAGCTGTCGCCGGCCTCGCGCACCACATTACGGAAATCAGCCACCTTACGGATCAGAGTCGACTCCTTCTCGTTGGGCTCACCCTCGATGCGCGCCAACGGATCGAAGCCTTCTGCCTTGCGGATCACGGAGCGGATACGGGCGTAGGTATACTGTATGAACGGGCCGGTGTTGCCGTTGAAATCGATGGATTCCTTCGGATTGAAAAGCATGTTCTTCCGGGGATCCACCTTGAGCAGGAAGTACTTGAGCGCACCGAGACCTACCATACGGGCAACTTCCGCAGCCTCGTTCTCATCCATGTCCTTGAACCTGTCAGCCGATGTCTCGCGGGCGGAGGCTATCATCGTGTCGATAAGATCGTCGGCATCGACGACAGTTCCCTCGCGCGATTTCATCTTTCCTTCGGGAAGTTCCACCATACCGTATGAGAAGTGGGTGAGGTCCTTGCCCCACTTGAATCCGAGGCGGTCCAGAAGAAGCGACAGTACCTGGAAATGATAGTTCTGCTCGTTGCCCACCACGTAGATCATGCGGTCGATGGGATAGTCGCGGTAGCGGAGTTTCGCCGTGCCGATGTCCTGGGTCATGTAGACGGAAGTTCCGTCAGCGCGGAGAAGAAGCTTATGGTCAAGACCGTCGGCTGTGAGGTCGGCCCATACGGACCCATCCTCCCTGCGGTACATCTTTCCCTCCTCGAGGCCCTTGAGCACGAGTTCCTTTCCTTCGAGATATGTGTCCGACTCATAATAGATCTTGTCGAAGTCTACGCCGAGACGGCGATAGGTCTCGTCGAAGCCGGCATATACCCAGTCGTTCATCATCTTCCAGAGAGCGCGCACCTCGGGGTCGCCCTGCTCCCATCTGCGAAGCATGTCGCGGGCCTCGGCCATGAGCGGGCTCTTCTCCTTGGCTTCATCCTCGGAGATATTCTCGCGCTCCATTATTTCCTTAACTTCATCCTTGAAATGCCTGTCGAAAGCCACATAGAAGTCACCGATAAGATGGTCTCCCTTCTTGCCGGTGCTTTCCGGAGTGGCGCCTTCGCCCCACTTCTTCCATGCCAGCATCGATTTGCAGATATGGATGCCGCGGTCGTTTACGATATTGGTCTTGACAACCTTGTGGCCGTTGGCCTTGAGGATCTGCGACAGCGAGTAGCCAAGCAGATTGTTGCGGACATGACCGAGATGTAGAGGTTTGTTGGTATTTGGAGATGAATATTCCACCATCACCAGGTCGGAATCCTCGGTGGCACGGCACATGCCGAACTCCGGGTCTGCAGCGATGTCATGGAGCATACCGAGCCACCATGCGGGGTTTATGGTAAGGTTCAGAAAGCCCTTGACAACATTGAAATTCTTTACAGCAGGCTCGTTGGCCACGAGCCACTCCCCTATCTCGCGCGCCGTATCCTCCGGCTTCTTGTGCGAAATCTTAAGATAAGGGAACACAACAACCGTCATGTCTCCCTCGAACTCTTTCTTGGTGGGAGCGGGATTGACCGACGTCGGGTCGGTCTCGGCACCGTACAGTTCCTTCACGGCCTTGCTGACGGCACCGGATATAACATTCTCTATAGTCATTATTACTCTATTCTTGGATTTTTTGCAAAATTACTGAAATTTCGCGAATTTTCTACTCCCTCCCATCCAAAAACCGAATATTACCTGTTGAATTCGAATTCGGCGGTGAGGGGATAGTGGTCACTGCTTTTCAGCTTTCCTTTCTTCACCGAGAGGGGACGGAGGCCTCCACGGTAAAATATCTGGTCGATATGGAACCAGAAAAGATGCTGATTGTAGGTTATCATCGGGCCGAAACCGGTCTGGGCGTACGCGTCTTTCAGACCCTCGTCGCGGAGGAGTCGGTATGAATAGCTTTCCGGCACATCGTTGAAGTCTCCGCACACTATCAGCGGTCCGTCAATCTTACGCAATGCCGTGCGCAGGTTCTCCACATCCGTCTTGCGTTTGCGGAAACCCTCCCCCATCTTCGACCAGATGGTACCTTTCATCTCGCGCACACTCTCTTTGGCAGTCTCCACATTCTTGACATCGGTCACAACGCGACGCTCCTCGTCGGTAAGATTGTACGATTTGAAATGGATGTTGACAAGCGTGAGAGGATGTCCCTTCACATCAATCTTATAGAACGTATAGCAATAAGGGTCGAACCGATTGTCTATAAGTGACCCGGCTCGGATTTCCCTGACCGGGAATTTCGACAGCACCTTGGTGTCGCTTGCCCCCGTAGCTCCTGCCCAGTATGGATAGACCGCACGGAGCGAGTCGCGGAGCTCGCGCGTGAAATTCGGTATCTCCTCCGGGTCGTCCCAGTCCTTCACTTCCTGCAGGCACACGATGTCGGCTCCTGAATGCAGAACATACTCGAACGACCTGTTGCCCTCCTGCGCATCCTCCTGCTGCTGATCGATGCCATGCACTATATTATAGGTGAGGAGCGTGAAGGTATTGGCCGGATTCTCGGCGGATTTCGAGAAACCGAGCGGCGTGATGGCGGCAAGCGCGGACCATGAGGCCACCAGGGAGAGTATACCGAGACCGCCCGTGATCCATTTCCCGCCGATAAACCACAGAATGGATATTATCAGCGTGGCCACGGCCAGATAGGGCGCCGTGAGGCACAGGATTGAGGGTAGAGTGAAGAAATCCGGTGTGAAACGGCCGCCGTATGCCGCAAAGATGGTCAATATGAAAATCAGGATAGACACTATCCTGAGGATTGTTCTGACTATCGGCTTAACAACAGGTATAAACATTGAAGTCGTTATACTAATTTACGTTTAATATAATTTTTGAAGAAGTATAAACTTTATGGTAATATTCATTAATCTTTCGGGCGTCTTTGGCCGCTATCATCGGGACCAACCTTGAGGTTGCTCCCTCTTCAATCGACCGAATCCGCTCCAAAATCTTAATAAATCTTACCATAAAAATAAGTTTAAACGACTTCATTGCATTATTTTAATTTTGACGATATGTCGTCGAGTTCTTTTCTTTCTTTTGCGGAGAGGGAGGCATATCCCGATATCCTTACTTTGTCAAGGAGTTCGTCAAGACGTTCATGCATCCTTCTGCGCTCCGACAGTATGTCGGCCACGTTCTCTGCTCCCTCCTCCGAGGGATGGAATACCCTGCGTCGTTTGTCTTCTACTGGCTCCGGACGCGATACCGAGAATGGATTGGCCGGTCTGCGACGGCTCGCCAAAGCGAAGACTGCACCGAAAACAACGCCTCCCACATGGGCAACAAGAGCGCCTCCACTCGCTCCGAGCACAGTCAGCAGAATCGCTATCGGCGCGAGCCATTTCATCCTGACCTCTCCCACCAATAGGAAATTCACAGGATAGTCGGGCATACGTAGGGTCACTGCGGTCATCAGCGCAAGGACGGCACCGCTGCTTCCGGCGAGCATCCCGCCGGAGTTTCCCCCGAGATTGCAGGTCACCAGGTAAAGAATACCGGCTGTAATTCCTCCCCCGACATACGTCCACAGAAGGGAGTGCTCAGGCCAAGCATCGAGGAAGAATTTTCCGAACCAATAGAGCCACAGCATATTGAACAGCAGATGGAGCACGGAAAGCTGCACTATCATATATGTGGCTAAGGTCCAGGGATGGCTAAAGAATATGCGGAGATCGGAAGAGAGGGTGAACAGCTTCACTATGCGGTCGGCCGCGCTGCCTGACAGAATGCAGACCGTCATCAGCACGACACTGAGAAAGATATTGGCCGCAAGCAGGATGGCGAGGACCTTAGAGCCTCCGCACCAGTCAGCGACACGCCTTCCGATGGAATCAATAGAAGCCATTGCCGTGGAGTGTGCCTTTCTTCTTCCAATACAGCATCATCGCGAGGCCGAAGAGCATTCCCCCGAGATGGGCGAAATGAGCGATCGTTCCACCCCCCTGCACTCCGAAGAAGAACTCAAGAACCGCATATCCGGCAACCATGTACTTGGCCTTGATCGGCACCGGTATGAAGAATAGATAGAGAGGCATGTCGGGAAACACGAAAGCGAAGCCGAGCAGAAGACCGAAAATCGCTCCGGAGGCTCCGATGGTCATCAGATGGTTCTTCATATCGGCCATACCGGCGATGAATCCGGTATCGCCGGATGCCGCCGCCTGGTCCACGATCTGCTGCATGTGCTCGTAGGTGAGGCCGTTGAGGGCCGCTATGCCCTGGATGTAGTCATGACGCCAGGTCAGGGCCCATACCCCCTCCTGCACAAGTGCGGCTCCCACACCGCAGACAATGTAGAAGAGCAGATAGCGCTTTCCGCCCCACACGCGTTCCAATATCCGGCCGAACATCCACAGAGAGAACATATTGAAGAAAATATGCGTGATTCCGGAAGGATCATGCAGAAACATATAGGTGAACAGCTGCGCCGGATTGAACAGATCGCTGCCTATGTAATGCAGTCCGAGCCGGGGCAACAGCGTCCGCTCCGCGAAACCCGGGAATATGAACTCAACCAGCCAGAGCATGATGTTTATGATAAGCAGGTTCTTCGTAACGGGCGGTAAATCTATCCTTGAACTGAATGATGCCATTTCTAATTCATTTTCTATCCTGCCCCGTCCCGAACCGAATGCATTGAATCAGGATCAGGGCCTATTATAACAAAACGTTTTTTTTCAAAAATTAATATTGAATGAGTTGAAAATTACACGGAGTCAAAACCACTGCCGGCTGATAAATGTTCATACCATAGTTGGAGATATTGCACATGACGCATATTTCAGGCTGATTTTCCGTAAATTCCCCACGGATTACCCATAAAATTACTGAAAATCGAAAAAATTCTGCAAAATAAAAGAATTTTTTACCGAAATTGTTTGTGGATACTTCATAATATGCTATATTTGTGGGCGTAAATGTCCGAGACGGCATTATCGATACTCCAATCGCTGTCAGAAGCCCCTGCGGACATCTATAAGACCTCTTAAATGAAAAACCATATACTAACCCGAAGACGACCCATAACCCTCCAGTGACAGATTCACGAAAGCGGAGCCGGCTTCACTAAAATTCACCTATATGAACAAGACAGATTTAGTAAATGAAATCGCCGCCAAGGCAAATCTCAACAAAGTTGACGCCAAGGCAGCCCTCGACGCAGTTCTCGAATCAATCGCCCAGTCGCTCTCCAACGACGACAAAGTACAGCTCATCGGCTTCGGAACATTCTCTGTAGTTGAGAAAGAGGCCCGCACCGGCATCAACCCGCGCACAAAAGAGAAAATCGAGATTCCGGCCCGCAAGGTAGTGAAATTCAAACCGGCCGCAGACCTCGGCAAATAATTCATCTACCCTCCACGATTTATCCGGCCTCCGAAACCTCTGTTTCGGAGGCCGTAGTATTTTATTAGCCGCCAGCTCCAGGCAGTTCGGCCATATAGACGGGAATTTCTTAGCAGCCGTTTTGGTTCCGGATTTTGCTGTCAGAAGATTTTTTTGTATTTTTGTCCCAAATCTTAAATCTATTATCTTAACAATATGAGATTATCATCCATTCTGGCCGGAGGAGCTCTGCTCCTCGCCGTCAACACCACGACAGCCATGGCTAACGAACGACAGAATCCTTTCCTTCAGCCGTACGACACGAAGTATGAAATCGCGCCTTTCGACAGAATCGCCACAGCCGATTTCATCCCGGCCATAAAGGCCGGCATCGAGGAACAGGACCGCGCTATCGACGCTATCGTCATGAACCGCGCTACCCCCGATTTCGACAACACCATCCTTCCGCTCGAGAATCTTTCCCCGATTCTGGAGCGCGTGTCGGCAGTCTTCTACCACTATATGGAGGCTCTCGGCACCCCCGAGTTCGCCGAGATGTCCGAGCAGGCAATCCCCCTGCTGAACGAGGCCAACAACAAGGTTAACCTCAACCAGGCTCTTTTCGACCGCATCCGTCAGGTATACGACAACCGCGACAAGCAGAAGCTCACCCCGGTGCAGAAACGCCTCGTCGAGAAATACTACCGCGAGTTCGCCGAGCAGGGCGCGGCGCTTCCCGCCGACAAGAAAGAACAACTCGTAAAGATCAACGACCAGATCTCGAAACTTTTCATCAAGTTCAACAAAAACCTCCTCAACGCCACAAACCAGTTTGCCGTCGTTGTCTATGACGAGAAGGACCTCGCAGGTCTTCCCGAGTCTTCGGTGGCAATGGCCGCACAGGAGGCTCAGGCACGCAACCTCGACGGACTCTGGGTATTCACGCTCCATGCGCCCAGCCGTCTCCCGGTGCTGCAGTATGCAGACAACCGCGGTCTCCGCAAGGCCATCTATGAGGGTTACACCGGTCTCGCTTCTTACGGCGACAATTCCAACCTGCCTGTGATCTCCGAGATTGTGAAGCTCCGCAACGAGAAAGCCAAACTGATGGGCTTCGACAATTTCGCACAGATGATGACTTCACGCGTCATGGCCAAGACTCCCGAAGCCGCTTCCGAGCTGCTGATGCAGGTGTTCGAACCGGCGGTAGCCCGCTCTGCCGAGGAAGTCGCCGACATGCAGAAATATGTGGATGCTCACGGCGGCGACTTCAAGATCGCTCCTTACGACTACTACTATTACGCCGACAAGGTGAAAAAGGAGAAATTCGGCCTCGACGAGGCTTCCCTCCGTCCTTACTTCGAACTCGAGGCCGTGAAGAAAGGTCTCTTCGACACCACGGAGAAACTTTTTGGAGTAAAATTAGTGCCGATGCCCGACGCCCCCAAGTATCATGAGGACGTGATGGTATACGATGTTGTCGACGCCAAGACCGGCGAACATGTGGCCGTATGGATGTGCGACTACTTCCCCCGCGCCACAAAGCGCCAGGGAGCATGGATGGAACAGATGCAGAGCGCAGGTCTCTATGGTGACGGCAAGTACAAGCGCCCCATCGTATATAATGTCGGTAACTTCACAAAGCCCACCGCCGATACTCCCTCGCTTCTCACACTCGACGAGGTGGAGACTCTTTTCCATGAGTTCGGCCATGCCCTTCAGGGAATGCTCACGACTGCCCCGTATAAGTCGCTTGCCGGCACAAACGTCGACCGCGACTATGTGGAGCTCTGCTCACAGCTTTACGAGCACTGGGGATTCGCTCCCGAAGTGCTTAAGAAATACGCACGCCACTATAAGACCGGAGAGCCCCTGCCCGACGACATGATCGAGAAGCTCACCGCAAGCGGTACCTTCAACGAAGGTTTCGCCACCACAGAGGCTGTCGGTGCAGCCATTCTCGACATGATGTACGGCCAGCAGGCAGAAGTAGCCGACCCTGCGGCGTTCGAGGCTGAGGTAGCCAAGAAAATCGGTATGCCGAAGGAAATCACGTTCCGCTACCGTTCCCCTTACTTCAAGCACATCTTCGGTGATGACGGCTACGCATCGGGATACTACACCTACACATGGGCTCAGGTTCTCGAAGCCGACGCATGGGAGCTCTTCGAGGAGAAAGGAATCTTCGACCCCAAGACAGCCGCATCCTTCAAGAAGAACATTCTTCAGGCCGGCGACACAGAGGACGCAATGGTGCTGTTCAAGCGCTTCCGCGGCCACACGCCTGATGCCGGCGCTCTTCTCCGTCTCCGCGGATTCGCACCCGCCAAGAGCAAGAAGAAATAAAAATACCGAGCAATCCACAAATTTAATGGCGGGAACAAACAATGTTCCCGCCATTTCCGTTTCTATAGTGTTGCTATTTTAGAGATCCTCTGAAAAACTAACGAGCCCCCAACGAAACGTTGAAAGCTCGTGAGAAAGATTGACGACTCCCGCCGGTATCTTTTTCCAATTTCAGATTAAGGTCAAAATAATAATCAATTACCCTGTTGTTTCAGTTAATATTTTATCACTTCCGTTTTTCAGGCATTAGACCTAAGATAAATCGGTATTAAGGTTCTATGTTGTACCTATAAGGCTTTTCTCATCTTTTGACAGTGCAAAATTACTGCTTCTACCAAGCTATTCCAAAAAAATAGTGATGTTATAAAACATAATTTTGAATATTTTTAGTTATTTTTGTAGAAAATTGGCATTTTTCAGGCCCGTTTATGTTATAAAACATCATCATAGCACTCATAAAACCGCGTATTTACACACTAAACATGAGAAAAAAGTTACTTTTGATAGTGAATCCCATTTCGGGCATACTTCCGAAACGGGAGATAATCGCGACGGCACACCATAGGCTGGAGGCAGCAGGCTATGAAGTGGAGACCAGGGCCACCGAACGGGCCGGTCACGCGCTGGAACTTGCGCGCGAGGCCGCAGAGCGCGGATACTACGCGGTGGTTGCGGCCGGAGGGGACGGCACGGTCAACGAGGTGGCCTCGGGAATAGCAGGGAGCGACACCGTGCTGGGCATAATGCCGCTCGGGTCCGGCAACGGACTCGCACGCCACGTGATTCTATCGATCGACATCGACAGAGCCATCGACGTCATAGCGGCGGACCGTCCCAAAAGATGCGACTACGGAACGGCAAACGGCCGCCCGTTCTTCTGCACGTTCGGCATGGGTTTCGACGCCGAAGTGAGCCGCAAATTCTCGTCAGCCGGCCGGCGTGGACTAATCTCCTATCTGCAGAGCGCATTCAAGGTATATCTTAAATATAAGTCGGAGGAATATGAGATCTCCACTCCGGAGTCCACATTCAAGGTCAAGGCATTCCTCGTGGCGGTATGCAACGCCTCGCAGTACGGCAACAACGCCTTCATAGCGCCGTCGGCCTCAATCCACGACGGACTGCTCGACATCACGGTGATTCACTCGGGCGATCCATTCACCCGCGCCATGGTCGGCGTAGAACTGTTCACCGGCCGCATCAACAGCAACATCATCATCCAGACGATCCGTACTCCAAGAGCCATAATACGCAAGCTTCCGGGCACTGTCCACATCGACGGCGATGTAGCGGAGATGCCCGAGAGGGTAGAGGTGACGTGTCATCCCTCAAGCATAAGTATTTTCTGCGATCCCAAAGGAAAAAAACGCTTCAGGCCCATCCTGACACCCATCCGGAGCCTCAACACGGACATCCGGTTCTTCATCAGATTCCTCTTCAAGAGAATACTGCGGAGGGAAAAAAACGAAAATATTAAGTAACTTTGCAGCAAATCCGATTATTTTTATTAACTTTGCGTGTTGAATCCGCAGTGCCCCGCCAATGGCGTAATAACGGCGTGCAGGATATCTAAGACCCCTTCCCATAAAAAATGTTAATGCAGGGGTCGCAGATTTCGGTCAGGTTAGGCCTTGCAGGCGAAGGAGCATAGCGTGCTATGTGACTGAACCAAAAGGTCTAAGATGACCGGAAGCTGCGAGTCAAGGGGCATAGATTAGTAAATATTTTTAACAATATGATCCATTCTTGAAAAGATATTACCGTAGTCCGTCCGCTTTTTGCGCATCTCAGCCAAGTCTCGTCGGTCACGATGCCCGCATCGCTCCCTCCTTAACTTGCTGAGCTGCATCAAAAACCGGCCGCCCCTGCGTTAACATTTTTTATGGGAAGGGGTCTAATAAACGAACAAAACCGAAAGACAGAGAAATGGCAAATAAACATGAAGCCGAAGAGGCTAACGCTATTGAAAAAATCAACGACAACCTCAGCAGCGCGACCGAGAAAATCGCCAACAACAAGAAGGTGATATACTGGACAATCGGCGGCATTCTTGTGATTGCCGTATTTATAGTCAGCTACCTTTACATCTACCGCAATCCGCGTCTCAACCGCTCGTTCGAGGCGTACAACCAGGTGGAGATACTCGCCCAGGGCAATGATTCCATAGCCGCAGCGGAGTACGCGAAAGTCGCCGACAAATTCGGCGGAAACGATGCCGGACATATTGCCGCCCTCAATGCCGCAGAGCACTACTACACTCTCGGCAAATACAAAGAAGCGCTTAAGTACCTCGACAAGTTCAGCACTTCCGAACCGGTCCTCGCCGCCAACGCACTTGTACTTAAGGGAGACTGTCAGGTCAACCTAAAGCAGTACGACCAGGCTATCGACTCATATAAGAAGGCCATCAGGAAAGCCGACGGCAACGAGCAGATCGTTCCCCGAGTTCTCCTCAAGGAAGCCAACGTCTATGACGTTCAGAAGAAATACGACCTCGCTCTCGAATGCTACCAGACCATCAAGAATGACTATCCGAAATTCGACCTCGGAATCGGCAACATCGATGCCTACATAGGTCGTGAGCAGGGACGTCTGGGCAAATAAGAGAGACACGCCCAAAGAAGAAACATCCATAAAATAATAAAACGCTCACTTATTTTATGAAAATGGGCCGCGGCTTTAGAGCCTCGGCCCTTTTCTTCAACTCCATCCTCGTCAAAACATTCCAGAGGGTGGAACATCCGCACAATCATCATGATAATCACAACGTTTTCCAACGGTGTCCGCGCCGTGGTCAGGCGTTCGGACAGTCAGGTGTCGTATATCGGCGCCGCCATAGCAGCCGGCAGCCGTGATGACGGCGAGGGGCGCGACGGCCTCGCGCATTTCGTGGAACACACCATATTCAAAGGTACGCGCCATCGTTCTTCATGGCATATATCCAATAGAATGGAGAGCATCGGCGGCGAACTCAACGCATACACCACCAAAGAGGAGACCCTCATCTACACAAACGCTCCGGCAGGACACGCCTCAAGAGCGATAGAGCTAATCGCCGACCTGATCAAGAACGCCACTTTCCCCGCCGCCGAGATAGAACGTGAGAGGGATGTGATCATAGAGGAGATACACTCATACGCAGATTCTCCGTCAGATGCCGTCTACGACGAATTCGACGAACTTCTGTATGCGGGGAGCTCCTTAGCGCACAACATACTTGGAAGCGAACAGAGCGTGGAGGCACTCACAGGCTCCGACGGCAGGGAATTCATCGAATCCCGATACACACCATCGAACATAGTACTGTACTGCGTGGATCCGGGCGACGAACAGAAGAACATGAGGTTGCTCGAAAAGCATTTCGGGGATCTTTCATTTATCGGGGATGAAAGACGCCGGAGGGCTCCGGAAGAACTGCCTCCTTTCCGCGAGACACGCGACAGAGGTCACCAGCAGGCCAACACCATCATCGGTACGCGTCTCTTCGCACGCAACGACCAGCGTCGCCACGCCCTCTTCCTCCTCAACAACATCCTCGGGGGACCATGCATGAATTCCAGACTTAACCGGGAACTACGCGAAAAGCGCGGCCTCGTCTATACCGTCGACAGTGCCCTCACCCTGATGAGCGACTGCGGCTCGATGCTGATATATTTCGGATCGCAGCCCGGGAAAGTGGAGAAATGCGCGCGCATCATATCCGATGAAATCGCACGGCTCGCCTCTGACCGCCTTTCCGAAAGGGCTTTCACCGCCGCACGCGACCAATACTGCGGCCAGCTCACAGTCAGCGGCGACCAGCGCGAGAACTGCGCCATGGCCCTTGCAAAAAGTCTCCTATATTTCGGAGAAGTCCATGACATCGCGCACACCGCCGCGCAGATACGGGCCGTAACGCCCGACGACCTGCGTGACATCGCCGCCCTCGTTGCCTCAAAAGAACTCTCAAGACTCACCCTTACCTGACACAGCCCAAGGACTATGAGAATCGACAAATTAGAATTAGGAGAACGCCCCGTGATGCTCGCCCCGATGGAGGATGTCACAGATGCGAGTTTCCGGTTGATATGCCGCGAAATGGGAGCCGCCCTGGTATATACGGAATTCGTGTCGGCCGAGGCCCTGGTGCGCGACGTGAAATCCACCGTCCGCAAACTGCACATAGATTCGCGCGAACGGCCGGTGGCGATCCAGATATACGGACGCGAACCCGAAGCTATGGTTGAGGCAGCTAAAATCGTTGAGCAGGCCGGTCCAGACCTCATCGACATCAACTTCGGCTGTCCCGTGAAGAAAGTGGCCGCAAAGGGAGCCGGTGCCGGAATGCTGCGTGACATCCCCAAGATGCTACGCATCACGTCGGATGTGGTGAAAGCCGTCTCGCTTCCGGTCACCGTCAAGACAAGACTCGGATGGGACTGCGAGAACAAGATAATCTGCGATCTCGGTCCCCGGCTGCAGGACTGCGGCATCAAGGCTCTTACCGTACACGGACGCACACGCTCCCAGATGTATACCGGAGAAGCAGACTGGACGCTGATAGGAGCGCTTAAACAGGACCCGCGAATGGAGATACCGATAATAGGCAATGGCGACATCACGACCCCCGAAAAGGCACGCGATGCGTTCGACCTCTACGGCGTGGACGGCGTGATGATCGGCCGCGCTTCGTTCGGAGCGCCATGGATATTCCGCGAGGTAAGGGAAATGCTCGACACCGGCAAGGTGACGCCGATTCCTGTCGAAGAGAAACTCGCATTGCTCAAGCGGCAGATCACAGAAAGCGTTGAGCGCATAGATGAATACCGGGGCATACTCCACATACGCCGCCATCTTGCCGCCTCCCCCCTCTTCAAGGGGCTGCCCGACTTCCGCCAGACCAGAATCCGAATGCTCCGGGTCGAAAAATATGACGAGCTGCTGCAATTGCTCGATGAAATCACCGACCGGTGGCTGAGACAGCTTTCTCAATAGCCTCCCGCTCCGGTGTGCTGAACGTACAGGGATAGCTTTTCAGGCCCTTCACCGCCTTCAGGCCCTTCTGATTATAACGCCACACCGAAAGCTCGGCCAGCGGCGACAATATGGCATGTCGGCCGAGAAATGCGTTTACCCTACGTTTGAACAGAACCGAAGCCTTGTCGTCGGGAGTATCCTCCAGCCTCCGGATGAAATCCAATGCCTCGGTCCGGTCCATACCGCTTTTGTCTGCCAACAGTAGCGCAAGTGCCGTGAGATAGCCCTCGTACTGACGCGATGCCTTTATCTCCGATACCGGCGTGGTAAACGATGTGGCCGATCCGGGGATACGTTCGCGAGCGCTGAAGAAACAGGGAAGGGTCGCATATTTGCCCATTATCAGCATGGCATTATTGAAGAAGGCTTCCGCAAGAAACAGGTTTTCAAAACGAAGCTCGCCATCATTGTCAAAGCAATAGGAATAGATGGTCCTGAAAGCATCCGTACGAGCCACTCCATAAAGCAGCGGCGCATATATGCCGCCGATCTTCTCTTTGAGACGCTCATGAGCGGTGTCCGATACAATACGGCTGTCGAAATTCCTGATGTAGCGCGGTCTGAACGTAATCCTGTTCTTTCCCGGGATAAAAGTAAGATAATGTCCCTGTGCTACGGAATAGTCCGGATTTGCATCCAGAAACCAGGCTATCTCCTCTATGGCTTCAGGCACGGCAAAGTCATCGTCGGCGCAATAAAGCACATACGGTGTAGAAATGATCGGCAATATTTCCTTGATTTTATGCAGGAAATGAAGGCGCGGCCTATGTATGTACACAGTAGTGGAAGAATCTATGGATCCAGTATAACGGTTGTCGGAAGAATCCGGGACTATTATTCTGATACCAGTGCCGGCATAATAATCGAGGAGTCGTTTCAGTCGCTCCGGACGATTATGGGCAGGAATTATAACGGTGACATTGTCAATATTCATCATTAATGTTTTTTACGGAAGAAACCGATGGCTTCGTGAATCATCTCAGAATCAACGATCCACATCAATATTGTATACAGCACGGCAGCGACCGGTATCTTCACAAGCAGCGAGATCACCGGCACCTCGATGGACCGTGTGAGAAGTAGAGTGGCAGCCATCACGACGACCGCACCGACCAGCGACGGAAGAATGTCGGCAAGCAGATGACGCAGCCGTAATCCGATGGTTCGACACGCGAAGAACTGCCATACGGCGAGCCAACCGATATTGACAGCCACATATATCCTCAGCATAAAGTCAAGACCACCACTGTACGTTAGCAATATGGCACCGGTCTGTACAAGACCGATGCAGACCGTGTTCCACATGTATATGCTTGGTCGGCCGATACTGTTGAAAAGATTGCCGTAAAGCGTAGAGATAGGTATGAAAGCCCCGCCGATACATAATATGTGCATCACAGGCACGGCAGGCAGCCATTTGGCTGTGACACTTATCACAATAAGTTCCCTCGCTACAATGGCAAGACCGAACATGGCCGGAAAACTCAAGAATGCAGTGAATCGCAGCAATTTACGGAACACGCGCACTATCCTTTCGCGATCATCGACCGTCTGTCGCAATACCGGCTGTCCCACGCTTCCGATCATGCCGGAAAGAGCGGAATAACCCATGGTGGTCCACTTGTTGCCCTGCGTATAGAAACCGGTGGTGACCATTCCGTAGAAACGGCCCAGCAGCGCAGCGAAAAAGTTATTGTTGAAATGATTGAAAAGCGCTACGGTCAACTGCCGGACACTGAACGGGAACATTTCCGATATGGTCTTCCACGAAAACTCAAATCCTATCCTCAACGCCGAGAAATGCCACAGCAACAGATTGTATATCAAGGAATATGTGACAGTCTGTATCGCTATTCCCCAATAAGCCATCCCGTTGAGAGCGCAAATCACACCGACTGTGCCGGACATCGTCACCGCTATGATCAACGATTTGCTTCGTTGCTTTATCTTAAGATTCTTGAGCAGATAGCCTGAAGGAGCGGTACCCAGTGCCCCGAAAAAGGAACTCATGAACAGGAAGCGTGCGAGAGGCACCATCTCCGGGGTGCGGTAGAACGCCGCTATAGGCCTGGCTAAAAAGAAAAGGGCGATATAAAGCCCCATTCCCACAGTTATGTTGAACCAGAAAACGGAACTGTAATCTCTGCGGTCTATATCCCTGCGGTTGACTATGGCGAGAGTGAAGCCGCTTTCCGAAAAAATACCGGCTACGGCAGAAAAGATTGTAAGTGCGCCGATTACGCCGTAATCTCCGGGCGTAAGGATGCGGGACAGCACGATGCCGAAGGCAAGATTGAGCAGTTGCATCCCCCCGTTGCCCAATCCTCCCCAAAGGAGCCCCTTCGCCGTCTTTCTCTTCAATTCACTGTCAGCCATTTTTACAAAAAAATGTTTGAACCGCAAAATTACCGAATTTTTCCGAATACTCAAAATTCCGAAATCCATAGAGATATCAGGAGATTATGGAGAGACGCATGCGCCAAAGATGTGCGCGAAGGCGAAAGGAAGCGAAAGATGCCAAAAGATTTCGCCATATCATTTTTTTTTGCTAAATTTGCACGTTTAAAGTGCTTTGGTCATTCGTGGCGCACGAGCAACATACGCGGAGAGCGTCCAAAAACGAATACTGAAGGACCGGAAGAAATTTATTTCTATAGTTTGCGATGTATAGAGACAATACATGCGGCGAGTTGAGACTTGCCGATGCCGGCAAGGAGGTTAAACTCGCCGGATGGGTTCAGAGAATCCGCAAGATGGGCGGCATGACGTTCGTCGATGTCCGCGACCGTTATGGAATTACCCAGGTGGTGTTCGGTCAGGACATAGATGCCGAACTCGCCGACAAAGCCAACAAACTCGGCCGTGAATTCGTGGTTCAGATCACAGGTACCGTGCGCGAGAGAAGCTCGAAAAACCCCAATCTCCCCACCGGAGACATCGAGGTAATCGCCAACGGACTTAATATACTCAACCGCAGCGAGGTACCTCCATTCACAATCGAGGACAACACCGACGGCGGCGATGACCTCCGCATGAAATACCGCTATCTGGACCTCCGCCGTCCGACGGTACGCAAGAACCTCGAGCTTCGCCACAAGATGGCCTTCGAGATCCGCCGTTACCTCGACGCCAACGCATTCCTCGAGGTGGAGACTCCTATTCTTGTGAAATCCACGCCTGAAGGAGCCCGCGACTTCGTGGTTCCCTCGCGTATGAACCCCGGCGAATTCTACGCTCTGCCGCAGAGCCCGCAGCTTTTCAAGCAGCTTCTGATGGTGAGCGGATTCGACCGCTATTTCCAGATTGCAAAATGTTTCCGCGACGAGGATCTGCGTGCCGACCGCCAGCCGGAGTTCACGCAGATAGACTGCGAGATGAGCTTCGTTGAGCAGGAGGATGTGATCCAGATGTTCGAAGGCCTCGTGAAGCACATATTCAAATATGTAAAGGGTATCGATTTCACGGACGCCTTTCCCCGCATCACATGGCAGGACGCCATGACCCGCTACGGAAGCGACAAGCCCGACATCCGCTTCGGCATGGAATTCGTGGAATTCACCGACCTTGCCAAAGGCAAAGGCTTCGCCGTCGCCGACGCTGCAGAGATTCTCGTGGGAATCTGCGCGCCCGGTTGCGCAGGCTATTCCCGCAAGCAGATAGATGAGCTCACAGAGTTCGTGAAACGCCCTCAGATCGGAGCCAAAGGCCTGATGTGGGTGAAGTTCGAGCCGAACGGGGAGATCAAGAGCTCAATCGGCAAATTCTACACACCCGAACAGCTCGCCGAATGGGGACGCCGCGCCGGTGCCAAGGAGGGAGACCTTCTGCTCGTGATGGCAGGAGACAATGCCATGAAGACCCGCAAGCAGCTGTGCGAGCTCCGTCTTGAGATGGGAGAGCGTCTCGGATTCCGCGACCGCGAGGTGTTTGCTCCCCTGTGGGTGGTGGACTTCCCCCTCTTCGAGTGGGACGACGAGACGCAAAGATATTACGCCATGCATCACCCCTTCACATCGCCCAACCACGAGGACATTCCGCTTCTCAAGAGCGACACAGGCCGCGTACGCGCCACTGCCTATGACATAGTGGTAAACGGCACTGAGCTCGGAGGCGGCTCTATCCGTATACACGACTCGGGGCTTCAGGACCAGATGTTCGAGCTCCTCGGCTTCACTCCCGAGCGCGCTCACGAGCAGTTCGGCTTCCTGATGAACGCCTTCAAATTCGGAGCACCCCCTCACGGCGGACTCGCGCTCGGATTCGACCGTTTCGTGTCGATGCTAGCCGGCCTCGACACTATCCGCGACACCATCGCATTCCCCAAAAACAACTCAGGCCGCGACGTGATGAACGAGTCGCCGTCGCCCATCGACGCATCGCAGCTCGAAGAACTCCGTCTTGAACTTCGTCCCGCCGATGACAAGAGTAAGTGACATAGCGGCCGCCATCGAGGATTTCGCCCCTCTCCAGCTGCAGGAGGACTACGACAACGCAGGACTCCAGATAGGAGATCCCGCTATGGAGGTCTCGGGAGTGCTTCTCTGTCTCGATGTGACCGAGGAGGCACTCAACGAGGCGTTGCGGCGCAGCTGCAACATGGTGGTGAGCCACCATCCGTTGATTTTCCGCGGACTCAAGCACCTGACGGGCCATACCGACACCGAGCGCATCGTGATCCGCGCCCTGCGCGACAACGTGGCGATCTACTCGGCACATACCAACCTCGACTCCGCGTGGGATGGCGTAAGCCATGAAATGGGCCACATACTCGGCCTTACCGACATCAGCGTGCTCGCGCCCCGCGACGCATACCGTCGCGAAGGCCTCGGAGTTGTCGGAAACCTCACACCGACGCCCAAGCTCGAATTCCTGCGTCGCCTCAAGGATAAATTCCATGTGAAGGCCCTGAGGTATTCCGCACAGAGTCCGCAGCTTGTGGTAAAGCGTGTCGCCCTCTGCGGCGGCGCCGGGGCAAGTCTTATTCCCGACGCGGTCAAAGCAGGGGCCGACATCATAGTGACCGGAGACGTAAAATATCATGACTTCACCACTTGGGGCCTCGACATCGTGGTGGCCGACATAGGCCATTACGAAAGCGAGCTCTGCTCCACCCGCATTCTCTCGCGGATCATCCGCGAGAGACATCCCGGACTCGTCACCTATTTCTCCGAATCAAACCGGAGCCCGGTGGGAGTGATGTGAGACACGACAGGATGAAGCTCCGTTTTACAATAGAATAAAGAACAGTGAATTAACAAGATATGGCAGAAAAAAAAGCTGATAAAGAGCGCAGCGTGGAAGAACGGCTCAAAGCCCTCTACAAGCTCCAGACATACCTTTCCGAGATAGACCGCATAAGAATTCTCCGCGGCGAACTCCCCAACGAGGTTAAAGACCGCGAGGATGAAATCGCCCGGTACGAGACCCGTATCGCCAAACATGAGGAGGAGATCAAGGAACTCGAGAATCTCATCAAGGTGAAGACCGGAGAGATCGAGGACCGCAAAGTGAAGATCGCCAAGTACGAGGAGCAGATAAACAACGTCAGGAACAACCGCGAATACGCCTTCCTCGAGAAGGAGAAGGAATATGAGAGTCTCGAGGTGGAACTGGCCGAAAAGAATATCCGCGAGGCCCACGAGCGCATAGCGCAGAAACACGCCGACATTGAGTCCGATCAAGCTCAGCTCGAGGACAACCGTCACATTCTGGAGCAGAAGCGTCAGGAGCTTGACGAAATCATCTCCGAGACACGCCAGCAGGAAGATGAGCTCCGCCAGAAAGCCAAGGACCTCGAGCCCATGGTGGACCGCTATACTCTGGAGGCGTTCAAGAGGATTCGGAAAAACGCGCGTAACGGTCTCGGAATCGTCACGGTACAGCGCGATGCATGCGGCGGATGCTTCAACCGCATTCCCCCTCAGCGCCAGCTGGAGATCAAGATGCACAAGAAGGTGATTGTCTGCGAATATTGCGGACGCATCATGATTGACGGCGCACTGGCCGGCATAAACGAAACCCCTGCCGCTCCTGAAAAGAAGAAACGTGCTTCCCGCAAGAAATAACCCAGCGCGGACTGCAGATGTACATAGTAAAGAAAAGATTTGAAGTGAGCGCCGCCCACAGGCTGGAACTCAGCTACGAAAGCAAATGCTCGGCACTCCACGGCCACAACTGGATTGTGACCGTGGAATGCCGAGCACGCGAACTCAATGCCGACGGCATGGTGGCGGACTTCACCCACATAAAGCGACGCATCACAGATGCCCTCGACCATAAGGTCCTCAACGAGGTGCTCCCATTCAACCCTACTGCGGAGAACATAGCCAGATGGATCGTCGACACCACTCCCGGATGCTTCCGCTGCGAGGTGATGGAGAGCGAGGGTAATTGCGCTATCTATGAAAAAGATTAACGAGATTTTCTATTCCCTGCAGGGGGAAGGTCATCACACCGGCTATCCGTCGGTGTTTATTCGTTTTTCCGGGTGCAACCTTGACTGCGGTTTCTGCGACACTCGGCACAACGAGGGCATTTACATGGACAACAATGCCATCATCCATGCGGTGAACCTCTACAAGGCCGACTGGATAGTACTGACCGGAGGTGAACCGTCCCTATGGATTGACGATGACTTCATTCACCTCCTCAGACGGGCCACAGGCAAGAAGATAGCCATCGAGACCAACGGCACGCGTCCGCTTCCCGCCGGGATAGACTGGGTGACAGTATCTCCGAAAATCGGAGTGAAATCCAGATCCGGAGCACTTTATTGCGATGAAGGCACCCCTGAATGCGGCGAGTCCGCTGACAGAGGCGCGATTATCGCCGTTGAACATGCCGACGAGATCAAGGTGGTCGACATCGGACAGGACCTCAACCCGTATTTCGGTCTGAAATGCAGGAAAGAGAACACACTGATGTATCTTCAACCCTGCTATGTGCCGGACCCAGAGGTATTCCGACGCAACCGACTACGCACCGTGAGCCGTGTACTCGCTGACCCGCGCTGGACTCTGTCAGTCCAGTTGCACCGATACCTCGGCATCCCATAACGAAGATTATGGGAGACAGTGGCCAAAGATAAACAAGAACATCATTCCAATCTGAAAATGAGAACCGATAAAGAACTCGAGGGCGTGACTCTACTCGGGAACCAGGGGACCGTCTACCGTGACACATACACCCCGGAGGTGCTCGAGACTTTCGAGAACAAGCACCCCGACAACGAGTATGTCGTGACATTCGACTGTCCTGAATTCACCACCCTCTGCCCGAAAACCGGCCAGCCGGATTTCGGCCACATCTATATATCCTACATACCACGACAGCGGATGGTTGAGAGCAAAAGCCTGAAACTGTACCTCTTTTCATTCCGCAACCATGGAGATTTCCATGAAGACTGCGTGAACATAATAATGAAGGACCTAAAGGCCCTTATGGATCCACGATATATCGAGGTGCGCGGAGAATTCATGCCGCGCGGCGGCATCTCCATCCACCCCTTCGCCAACTACGGCGATGCGGAGCATGCTGACTTCGCCGTCTGCCGCCGCGAACAGCAGTTCCGAGACCTCTCCATCCGTTGAACCTGATTCAATGGGCCGAGCAATCTGTATTACCCTAACACGCAATGTATTATGACTTGCGATAAAGATTCTGTCATAGTGCTTTCCGGAGGACTCGACTCCACCACTCTCCTCCATGAATATAAAGACAGGATAGCACTTGCCGTGACTTTCGACTACGGCTCCAACCATAACGAAAGGGAAATCGCCTGTGCCCGTCGTCAATGTGTCCTTCTCGGCATCGAACACATAGTGATTCCCCTCGGGTTCATGGGAGAATACTTCAAGAGCTCGCTCCTCGCGGGAGCCGATGCGATTCCCGACGGAAACTATGACTCAGACAACATGAAGAGCACCGTGGTACCGTTCCGCAACGGTATAATGCTCTCCGTGGCATGTGGCCTCGCCGAGAGCCGCGGGCTGAAGCATGTGCTCATAGCCAACCATGGCGGCGACCATGCCATCTACCCCGACTGCCGACGTCCATTCATCGAGGCAATGGATCTTGCCATGCGGGAAGGCACTTACGTCAACGTCAGCATACTTGCTCCCTACACCGACATCTCCAAGGCCGACATCGTGGCAAGGGGCGCGAAGTTAGGCGTGGACTATTCCGACACATACTCCTGCTACAAAGGTGGTGAACGGCATTGCGGGACATGCGGGACATGCACCGAAAGGAAAGAAGCTTTCGCAATAGCAGGAATTCCTGACCCCACAAGATACGAATGAAACGGCTCATCGCGTCCATATTGACATCCTTGATGATTCTCGTGGCCGGAGGCTGCCGGGAAATACCCGAATACGCCGATGCCGGAAGCCATGACCTTTATGCCAATTTCGACGCGCTCGCCGATATAATCTCAAACCGGTACTGCTATCTGTCGGAAAAGAACATCAACTGGCCCGACTCCTGCAGGAAATATCGGGCGAAGATTGACAGCGAGACCACCGAGGCCGAACTCTTCTTCATCCTTTCGGACCTGCTTGACGGACTGAAGGACGGTCATGTCAACCTGATTGCACCGTTCTCCACGAGTTATTACAAAAAATGGTGGAGCGACTATCCACAGGATTTCGACAACCGCACTCTCCAGCAGTATTACCTGAAATTCGGAGGACTGCAGACCAACGGTATGCAGTATATCGTATTCATTCCCGCGAACATCGGTTACATCTATTTCCCATCGTTCTCCACACCGGTGTCAGAGACTGCCCTCGACTATGTGCTGTCGGTCCTCAAAGACACTGAGGGACTGATAATCGACATCCGGGACAACGGAGGTGGTTACCTCTCCAACGTGGGGACATTCGTCGGCCGGTTCATAGATCATGACGTGACCGGAGGCTATATCCGCCACAAGACGGGACCAGGTCCCGACGATTTCTCAGAGCCGTACCGCATAGTCTACAAGCCGGCCGGAGAAAATCGGGTACATTACACCAAATCGATAGCGGTGCTCACCAACCGCTCCTGCTTCAGCGCTGCCAACAACTTCGTGGCCGTGATGAAATCGCTGCCGCAGGTGAAAATAGTAGGAGCCCGCACCGGTGGAGGCGGAGGACTTCCATTCTCGTCGGAGATACCCAACGGCTGGGCAATCCGCTTCTCCTCCTGTCCAATCACAGATCCGGATGACAGAACCACCGAATTCGGGATCGACCCATCAGAAGGATGCGAGGTCCACAGTCCCGCAAAAGAACTTGCCCAAGGCAGGGACGCCATACTCGAGACCGCGATAAAAATGCTCGGCAAGAAACAAACCGAATAAGCTGTCGGCATGTTATAAGTATGACTTAATTAATTTATGCTATGAACGACAGACTTGATACCGAAGAGAGAAAAGAAATTCCCGACAATGAGTTCGGACTTCCCGAAAGAAGAGAATACCCCATGCCTGACGCGGCACATGTTCGCGCCGCCGAAGCTTATTTCCGTTATTGCCCCGAAGAGCTGAAACCAAGATTGGCAAAGGCCATTCTTCGTTTCGCCGCCCAATACGGAGTGGATGTGGAAAGTCCCACAATCCACGAATATGCAGAAATGTAAACATATCAACTGCGATTCCCACAACACTCCCATCGGAGAGGAACCGCAGTTTATTTTATGTCCTCTCAGACATTGTCGGATTGCGGATTAGATGTAAACTTGAGGTAGAAAAGTAGGAATTTTCCTCAAAATATCATAGTCTGATTTCAAGGGAATTAGGATTTTAGGATTTGTGACGATATTCCGTGATTTGCTGTTTTTTTCTCAATCAGTACACATTTTGTACGTAACTGTTCAGCGGACACGCTGAGGTAGTCGCCTATTAGAAAAGGGCGAGTAT